>JBOGVD010000153.1:0-9224 GCA_050696355.1 Actinomycetota bacterium | reverse complement strand
CGGAGCTCCTGAGCTACGAGGAGCGGGTCGAGCTGGTCGGGACCGCCGCCGACGCGGAGGAAGCGATCCGGATCGCGGAGTCGAACCTGCCGGACGTGGCCCTCGTCGACGTCCGGATGCCGGAGGGCGGCGGCCCTCACGCCGCGCGCGGCATCACGCGGGTGTCGCCCGCCACCCGCGTGATCGCCCTGTCCGCCTACGAGGACCGGACGAACGTCCTGGAGATGCTGCGCGCCGGCGCGGTCGGCTACCTGGTCAAGGGCACCGCCACCGACGAGCTCCTGCAGGGGATCGAGAAGGTGGCCCGAAGCGGGACGAGTCTCTCGGCGGACGTCTTGAGCGGGGTGGTCGCGGAGCTCGCGACCCAGCTCCGGCGGGAGGAGGTCGAGCGCGAGGCGGATCGGGCGCTCCGCGGCGACATCGAGCGGTTCGTCTCCGGCCACGGCGTGTGGATGGTGTTCCAATCGATCGCGGACCTCGAGACCAGCGAGGCGATCGGGGTGGAGGCGCTCGCGCGGTTCGGATCGATCCCCATGAAGCCGCCGGACCGATGGTTCGCCGACGCGACGGCGCTCGCGCTCGGGATCCAGCTGGAGCTGCGCACGGTCAACGAAGCGCTGGAGAGCCTCCGGAAGATCCCCGACGAGGCGTTCCTGGCCGTGAACTGCTCCCACCGCACCGCGGCGTCACCCGAGCTGGCGGAACGGCTGGAGGGTGTGGAGGACCGGCTCGTCGTTGAGATCACCGAGCACGAGGTCATCGATGACTACGGCGCGCTCGCGGAGGCGCTCGCACCGCTGCGCGAGCGCGGCCTCCGCGTCGCCGTCGACGACGTCGGCGCGGGCTACGCGAGCCTGCGGCACGCCCTGCAGCTCGCGCCCGACATGGTCAAGATGGATATCTCCCTCACCCGCGACATCGATCGCGATCCGGGACGTCGGGCGCTCGCCGCCGCGCTGATCTCGTTCGCCGGAGAGACGAACATGACGATCGTCGCCGAAGGCATCGAGACGGCCGGCGAGCTCCACGCGCTGCGGGAGCTCGGGATCCGCTACGGCCAGGGGTTCTACCTCGCCCGGCCCGCCCCGCTGGATTGAGCCGTCACGAGGGGCCCGCCGCGTGGGCGCGGACCAGCCCACGGAGCACCCGCAGGTCGCGACGGAAGACGCGTCGCATCAGGGGCGACGCCACCACGAAGCCCCAACGACCGATCGGTCCGAGCCTCGACGGCGGGAGCAGCGACTCACGCCATCGCATCCGGGTCCCCTCGGCCACGGGGTGCAGCTGGATCTCCCCGCTCCCCTTGACCCAGCCGAGATGGTCGATCACGAGGATCCGGGGCGGCTCCCACATGCTGACGCGGACCCGGTCACGCGTGCGGATCCCGGCGATGCGCACCGTCGCCTTCGCCTCGACGCCGACGCCTTCCCGTTGCTCGCCGATCACCTCGAAGTGGGACGCCTCGAGCATCCAATCGTCCTGATGCTCCCAGTCGGTGATCAGGGCCCAGACCACCTCGGGGGGTCCGGGCATCGTGTCGGAGACCTCGAGCACGACCGGGGACCGGCGCTTCGAGGCGGTGGGCTCGGTGTTCAGCGGCTCAGGTCGAGCGTCGATCGATGGACCACGAGGAGGCGCCCGTCTCCTTCGTGTACTGCTTCATCTCCATCGCCACGGTCACGGCTTCGGCGTAGTGCCGGAACATACGCTTCTCCGTCGAGGCGATCCCGATCGACAGGGTGAGGAGCGGGTAGCGCTGGAGGTCGCCGCGGCGGTCGGTGACCTCGACGTAGCCGTTCGTCCGGTCGTCGAGGTCGTAGAGGCCCGGCGCCATCTCGTCGAACGACTGCACGATCTGCTGCGCCGTGGCCGTGGCATGCTCCGGCGCCACGACGACCACGAAATCGTCGCCGCCGGCGTGCCCGACGAAGGTCTCCGCACCCACGACCGTGGTGGCGGCTTCGCCGATCACCCGCCCCGTCTCGCGGATCGCCTCGTCGCCCCGGAGGAACCCGTAGCGGTCGTTGTACGCCTTGAACCGGTCGAGGTCGACGTACAGGACCGCGAACGGCTCGGCGCTCGCCACCCGCCGTTCGATCTCGTCCTCGATCGCGACGTTGCCGGCCAGACCGGTCATCGGGGAGAGGGCCCGGGTGTCGCTGGCGCGGTTCAGGACACCGCGGATCCTGGCCAGGAGCTCCGGGGTGTCGAACGGCTTCACGATGTAGTCGTCCGCCCCGATCGCGAACCCTTCGAGCTTGTCGGCCGAGAGCCCGCGCGCGGTCAGCATGATCACCGAGACCGTCGCGGTCCGCGGATCCTGCCGGAGGCGCCGGGTCAGCTCGAACCCGTCCATGTTCGGCATCATCACGTCGGCGAGCACGAGCTGCGGCGGGCGCTCCTGCGCCGCGGTGAGCGCCTGCTCGCCGTCGCTCGCGACGCGGACGTCGTAGCCGGCCGCCTTGAGCTCGATCTCGAGGAGGCGCGCGATGAACGGATCGTCGTCCACGACCAGGAGGCTCTCGCCGCCGCCCCCGGGGCCGGCGTCGGCCGGCGTCGCCGCCCGTCGCTCGGCGGGCGGGGCCTCGTGCTGCGTCTCTGCAGGCGTCTCTTCGTCCGTCACTGGCTCTCCCGTCGTCCGGGGACGCGTGGTCTCCTGGACATCGGCACTCTACCGCCAGAGGTAGAGCCGACCGGGGAAGAGAGCGGGACGTTCCCGGCTCCGCGTGGCACGATGGGGCGGGCCTCCCCAGGCCGGGATGGAGACGCCGTGCCGGTGCTCGACTCGTTCCTCGACGCCATGGGCAACACCCCGCTGGTGCGTCTGCGCTCCGTGTCCCGTGGCGTCAAGCCCACCCTCCTCGCGAAGCTGGAGATGTTGAACCCGGGCAGCTCGGTGAAGGATCGGATCGGGATCCGGATGATCGAGGCCGCCGAGCGGGAGGGCCTCCTCAAGCCGGGCGGCACGATCGTGGAGCCCACGTCGGGCAACACCGGCCACGGGCTCGCGATCGCGGCGGCGGTCCGCGGCTACCGGTGCATCTTCGTGATGCCGGACAAGATGAGCCAGGAGAAGATCTCGCTGCTCCGCGCCTACGGAGCGGAGGTCGTGATCTGCCCGACCGCGGTCCCGCCGGAGTCGCCCGAGAGCTACTACCGGGTCGCGGATCGTCTGGCCGCGGAGATCCCCGGCGCGTTCCAGCCGAACCAGTACCACAACCCCGTGAACCCACAGACGCACTACGACTCGACGGGGCCCGAGATCTGGCAACAGACCGGGGGGGCGCTCACGGCCTTCGTGTGCGGCGTGGGCACGGGCGGCACGATCTCGGGTGCCGGACGGTATCTGAAGGAGCAGGATCCGGACGTCCTCATCGTCGGCGCCGACCCGGAGGGCTCGATCTACTCGGGCGACTCCCCCCGCCCCTATCTCGTGGAGGGGATCGGCGAGGATTTCCTCCCCTCCACGTTCGACCCCTCCGTCGTGGATCGGTACGTGCGCGTCTCGGACCGGGACTCGTTCGTCACGGCGCGCGCGATCACCCGGCAGGAGGGCATCCTGGTCGGCGGTTCGAGCGGCACGGCCGTCTACGCCGCGCTCCAGGTGGCGCGCGAGCTCGACGACCCCGAGGCGACCATCGTCGTGCTGCTCCCCGACTCCGGCCGCCAGTACATGTCGAAGCTCTACTCCGATACCTGGATGCTCCAGCACGGGATGCTGGAACGGCCCGAGGTCATCCGCGTCGAGGAGGTCCTGTCGGCGAAATCCGGCGAGATCCCTGCCCTCGTCACCGTGAACGCGCACGACAAGGTGCGCCAGGCGGTCGAGACCCTGCAAGAGCACGGGATCTCGCAGGCGCCCGTCGTCCGGGAGGAGTCCATCGACGTGTCGCAGTTCGTCGGATCGATCCGCGACCGCGAGCTGCTCGAACGCGTCTTCCGCGATCCCGACGCCCTCCAGTCCGACGTCGCCGAGGCGATGGCGCCCCCGATCCCGATGGTCGAATGGGACGCGCCGGTGGAGGTGGCGTTCACCGAGCTCGAACGCACCCCGGCCGTCGTCGTGACCAAGGCGGGACAGGCGCTCGGCGTCCTCACCCGGAGCGATCTCCTCGAGTTCCTCGCTCGCCAGCGCCGGGCGTAGTCTTCGCTCGTGCGCGCGCTCGGGATCGACGTCGGCGTCGGCAAGGGCCTCGACCTCGTCCTCATCGACGAACGGCGCGTACCCCTCCACGTGGTGCCGCGGGTGGGGCTGGAGCAGGTGGGGGCGTCGATCCGCGAGATGGAGCCGGACGTGATCGCGATCGACGCGCCGCCGTCCTGGGCGAAGGACGGGCGATCGCGGCTCACCGAGCGCATGCTCGCGGAGTTCAACATCCGTGCCTTCGCCACCCCGACCCGGACACAGGGCAAGGGGAACCCCTTCTACGACTGGATGGAGGCCGGCTTCCGGGTGTTCCGCGCGGCGGCGAGGGCTGGGTTCCCCCGGTACGCGGCGGGCGACCCGCGCGGGACGGCGATGGAGGTCTTCCCCCACGCGAGCGCCACGGTGCTGCGGGGGTTCCTCCGGCCCAAGGGCATCGCCAAGCGGGCCTGGCGCGAGGGCGTCCTCGTGGCCCAGGGGATGCGCACCGACCGGCTCACCTCGACGGACCTCGTCGATGCCGGCCTGTGCGCGCTGAGTGGCCTCCTGGCCCTGGAGGGCAAGCGATTCGCACCCGGCGATCCGAGGGAGGGAGTGATCGTCCTGCCGGTCATCACGCTTCCCGCTCGTCCGTTCGCGCCCCTTCGCCAGGACACGTCCACGTCTGCTGCGGAGACGTCCCAGCTGTTCCGGTACTGCCGGTGTGGCGACCCCGGGTGCCAGGAACTCACGCGGAGCGAATTCGCGCCGGGTCACGACGCCAAGCGGAAGTCCATGCTGTGGCGTCTCGCCCGCGAGGGCGGAGAGGCCGCCGATGAGCTGAGGAGACGAGGATGGAAGCTTCCCCCCGAGATCCCATGAGGTTCGAGACGGCGGCGATCCATGCCGGCCAGGACCCGGACGCGCCGTTCGGAGCCGTCAACGTCCCGATCTACCAGACGTCCACGTACGCGCAACCGTCGGTCGGCAAGCCCAAGGTGTTCGACTACGCGCGGGGGGGCAACCCCACGCGCGACGCGTTCCAGCGCGCGCTCGCCGCCCTCGAGGGCGGGGAGCGCTGCTTCGCGTTCGGCAGCGGGATGGGAGCGGAGGCGACGCTGCTGCTCACGCTCCGGCCCGGCGACCACGTGCTGCTCGCCGACGACGTCTACGGCGGGACGTACCGGCTCCTGTCGAAGGTCCTCGAGCCATGGGGCCTCGGGTTCTCCACGACCGACCTCGGCGACGCCGACGCGATCAGGACCGCCCTTCGCCCAGAGACGCGGATCGTCTGGCTCGAGACGCCGTCGAACCCGTTGCTCAAGGTCGTCGACATCGGCGCCGTCGCCGCCGTGGCGCACGACGCGGGCGTCAGGGTCGTGGTGGACAACACGTTCGCGACACCGGCGCTGCAGCGTCCCCTCGCGCTCGGCGCGGACGCCGTCGTGCACAGCGTCACGAAGTACATCGGCGGGCACTCCGACCTGATCGGCGGCGCGGTCGTCACGAACGATCCCGAGTGGATCGAGCGCGTGGGGTTCCTCGTCAACGCCGTCGGCGCCGTCCCGGGCCCCATGGATGCCTACCTCGCCCTGCGCGGCCTGAAGACGCTCGCCGTCCGGATGGCTGCGCACGCCGAGAACGCCGGCGCGATCGCCGACTGGCTCGCGTCCCATCCGAAGGTCAGGCGCGTCCACTACCCCGGCCTCTCGACGCACCCGGGCCACGAGATCGCGACGCGGCAGATGACCGCGTTCGGTGGGATGGTGTCCTTCGAGGTGGGATCGGCGGAGGAGGCGATCACGGTGGCCGAGCGGACGGAGCTCTTCTTCCTGGCCGAATCGCTGGGCGGCGTCGAGTCCCTGATCGAGGTCCCCGGGCCGATGACGCACGCGAGCGTCACCGGCTCGCCGCTCGAGGTGCCGCCGCAGCTCGTGCGCCTGTCCGTGGGCATCGAGCACGTCGACGACCTCATCGCCGACCTCGCCCACGCGCTGGGATGACCGGGATCTTCGCCTAGGCGCGGAGGATCAGCTCGGCGCCCTCGTGTAGGGCGATCGCGACGGCGTGCACGCCGGGCTCGCCGTCCACGACCCGGATCGGCGCGTCCGCGCCGCCGAGCCAGTCGCGCAACCGAGCCTCGTCTCCGCCGACCTCGGCCCGCGCGATCCCCTCGACCGGGACGCGATGCTCGGCCGGCGCCGCGCCCGGATGCAACCCCGCCGGAACGTCCCACGCGATGAAGAACGGCAGCCAGAGATCGTCGCCGCGGTCCTCGATGCCCGCACCGCGCCACCGCACCTCGGTGCCGTCCGGACGCGTCCGCGCGCCCGGCTGGACCGTGAGGCCCAGCCTCGCAGCGGTGGCCTCGACGTCGTCGTCGGCGAGGCAGACCGAGAACCAGCGATCGCCGTCGGCGGAGAGCTCGAGCAGGGTACGCCCCAGCACCGTGGCCGACCCGACCGACCCGTCGACGACGCCCAGCAGCTCCACGTAGTCGCGGCCGAGCGGCGCGATCATGTTGGCCGTGCCCCACCGTGGATGTCGCCCTCCGGGGACGAACCGGAGGCCGTGCCGGTCCCACAGACGTGCGGCCGACGCCTCGAGGTCGCGCACGGCGAGGACCACGTGATCGATCGGGAGCATCGCGGAACCCTAGCGGGACACCCGGGGTACGTGCGGGCGCGGCCTGGTCTAAGGGAGCTGCCGCTTCAAGTAGGCGACCAGCGAGACCCCGCCGGCGGGCGTGGGTTGCTGGAGGATCGTGACGAGCTCCCAGCCGTCCTCCCCGAAGTTGTTCAAGATCTCGCCAGGGTTGTGCTCGAGCAACGGTGCTACGAAGTACTCCCACTTCATCGGTCGGTTCCCTTCTCTCGGTCCAGGGTCTGTCCGTCCACGGCCTCTCGGTCCTCCGGGATCAGCCGCTGGCGCACCTTCTTGATGCAAACGCCCATGATCACGTCGAGCCCGCCCTCCGTCGCGATCCGCGCGGCCTCCTGGCTCACGATCCCCTCCTGGAGCCAGAGGACCTTCGCGCCGATCGCGACGGCGTCGCGGGCGACGTCCGGGGCGTGCTCCGCACGCCGGAACACGTCGACGACGTCGACGGAGAGCTCGGGCGGGATGTCGAGCAGCGACGGATACGCCCGCTCACCCAGGACCTCCGTCTCGTTCGGGTTGACCGGCACGATCCGGTAGCCGTGCTCCTGCAGATATGAGGCCACGTCGTGGGACGGTCGCTGCGGCTTCGACGAGATCCCCACGACGGCGACCACCTGTGCCTCTCCCAGCAGGGAGCGGAGCTCCCGCTGCCTCGCGATCAGCTCAGCGTCCACGCCGCCTCCGTCCGGAGGACCTCGAGGAACGAATGGACCATGAGGCCGGTGGCCCCCCAGATCGTGTGGCCTTCGAGGGCATACGCCCATCCCTGCCAGCGGCTGCCGTTCGCCCGCGGGAGCTCCATCGGCTCCTCGTCGGCCGCGAGGCGCGAGAGCGGCACGCGGACGATCTCCTTGATCTCCGCTTCCGCCGCGAACAGGTCTGGCGGCACGCTCAAGAGCCCGACGAACGGGACGACGAGGATCGCGGAGACGTACGTGTGCACGGGCGGCAGCGCGCCGACCAGGCGCGGCAGCGTGGGGTCCAGACCGATCTCCTCGAACGCCTCGCGCCGCGCCGCATCGGCGGGCGATTCTCCCTCGTCCACCAGCCCGCCGGGGAACGACACCTCGCCGGCGTGGCGCGAGAGCGAGTCCGAGCGCACGGTGAAGATCAGCGAGGGCTCCGGCGTCTCGACGAGCGGCGCCAGGACGGCGGCCAGCCGGTCGCCGGGAGCCGGCGCGTGCGCCGGCGCGGGGTCCAGCGCCGAACGCAGCACTTCCTGCAGGGAGGGCGCGTGTAGCATCCGCAGCCATGGTAGGCGAGGACGTCGCGGAGCCCGCGGGCGCCGCGGCGGCGGCTGCCACCGACCCGGACGAGGTCCTCCGCTACGCACGAGCGCTGATCGCCGCTCCCTCGGAGAACCCCGGCGGCACCGAGGACGAGGTCGCAGACTTGGCGACGGGCATCCTCACCGACCTGGGAGCCGACATCCGGATCGTTCGGTCAGAGGAAGGCCGCCCGAGCGTCGTGGCGTCGATCGGCTCGGGCGAGCGGCCGCGCCTCGCGTGGAACGGACACCTCGACACGGTGCCGGCGGGCGACCGCTCCACGTGGTCGCGCGGTCCGTTCGAGGGAGCGGTGGTCGACGGGCGGCTCGTGGGCCGCGGGGCGTGCGACATGAAGGGGCCGATCGCGTCGGCGCTCGCGGCCGTCGCGGCGATCCGCCGCGCCGACCTCGCTTTCGCGGGAACGCTGGAGCTGCACCTGGTCGCCGACGAGGAGCTCTCCGGGATCCACGGCACGCGGGTCCTGCTCGGACACGGGCTGCTCGATCAGGACGCCGCGATCGTCGGCGAGCCCACGGACCTGGAGATCGCGCTCGCGGAACGAGGCGGGGCCTGGGTCACCGCCCTCGCGCGCGGGAAGGCGGCGCATGGTTCCCAGCCCCACCGAGGCGTGAACGCGATCCTGGCGATGTCGCGGTTCCTGCTCCGCCTCCAGGAGGTGCTGCCCGAGCGGGTCCACCCGCTCGTCGGTGCCCCCACCGTGAACGTCGCGCTCGTGGCGGGCGGGAGCGCGCCCAACGTCGTCCCCGACCGATGCGAGGTGGAGATCGATCGCCGGATCCTGCCCGGTGAGAACGATCCCGAGGAGGTCCTGGCGCCGTTCCGGCGGCTGGTCGACGCGCTCGTCGCCGACCGGCCCGACACGCACATCGAGGTCACCCTCAAGGACTGGACCGAGGCCGCGGAGACGACCGGCGACTCCGCGATCGCGGCCCACGTCCGCGACGCGATCGCCGCCGAGACCGGTTCGCCGCCTCCGTTCGTCGGCTTCACCGGCATCACCGACGCCCGCTTCTACATCAACGAAGCGAAGATCCCGACGGTGATCGCCGGACCGGGATCCTTGTCGCTCGCCCACACCGCAAACGAGTCGATCGGGCTCGACGAGATGGTCGCGGCGGCGCGAGCCTACGCCCGGACGTTCGTCGCGTTCC
>JBOGVD010000152.1:0-16354 GCA_050696355.1 Actinomycetota bacterium | reverse complement strand
CGCCTCGCCCGACGACATCGGCCCCGCTGCGAAGCGACATCCCGACGTCAACTTCGTCGCATACCACTCCGGCTTCGAGGCCGGCACGACCGAGGGCCCGTACACACCGGAGACGGCCCATCTCGGTGTGAACCGGCTGATCGCCTCGATGGATCGAGCGGGGATCGGGCCGAACGAGAACGTCGACGCGGAGATCGGCTCCACCTGGTGGTACGTGATGCGGTATCCGGATCAAGCGGCGCACGTCCTCGGGAAGCTGCTGAAGCACGTCGGCGAGGACAACGTGCTGTGGGGCACCGACTGTCTGTTCTACGGGTCGCCGCAGCCGTTGATCCAGGCGATGCGCACGTTCCAGATCTCCGAGGAGCTGCGCGAGCGCCACGGCTACCCGACGCTCACGAAGGAGATCAAGGCGAAGATCCTCGGCCTGAACGGCGCGGTCCTGTACGGCGTCGAGCCGAACACGTCCACGTGCGAGTTCAGCCGTCGCGAGCTGGAGCAGCTCCGCCGCACGATGCCCGGCAACACGATGGCGCTGGGGCCGGCCACGATGGCGGAGGTGCAGGCGTTCCGCGACGACGACCGTGAGCTCTGGACCCGCTCGGCGGAGCTGCTGGCCTAGCGATCGCCCCGCTGTGAGACGTCCGAGGCCGTGAGCTGCCCTCCGGCGGGGCCGCGGCCCGTCAGGGCGGCGGCCCCGCACCGGGCGGCGAGCTCGAGGGCGTCCTTCGCCCCGTACCCGGCGCCGAGGGCGAAGGTGAGCCCGGCCTGGAACGAATCGCCGCTCCCGTACGTGTCGGAGATCGGGCCCGGCAGCGGCGTCGGCTCCCAACGACCGGCCTCGCCGCCGGCCACCTCGAACCGGCCGCCCGCGGCGCCCTCCGTCAGCACGACCAGGCGCGGTGGGGCGTGCGCGAGCGCTTCGGGGTCGTAGGTCTCGTTCCGATCGAGCGCGCTTCCCACCACGACGTCCGCCCGGATCCCCGACGCCGCCAGGGTCCCCAGGTGCCGGCTCGACACCACCACGACCCGGGCGGATCGCGCCCGGCGGAGCGCGTCGGCGTCGCCCGCCGTCACGTACGCCGCGTCCATCTCGCCCAAGCGTTCCCACGGCAGCGCGTCCGAGCCGAGGGCTTCCAGGCGCGGTCCGAGCGTGGTGATCGTCCGCTCTCCGTCGGCGTCGATCAGGCAGACGGCCTGCCTCGTGGCGTCCGGCCTCGTCGCGGCGTGGACGACGACCCCTGTCGCGGCGAGCTCGGCGGCGGCGCGCCGGCCGACCTGGTCCTCGCCGAGCGCCGTGAACAGGTCGCAGGTCCCAGCGAGCTTGGCGAGTTGCTGGGCTGCGACCCCGCCTCCGCCGCCGGCGCCCGACCACGTCTCGGTCGCATGCGCGATGGCGCCGGCGACGGGCACCTGACCCACCCGCGCGAAGGTGATCCATTCGACGTGGCCGACGACGGCGACGCGTGTCATCGATCCGCGTATCGTCGCAGGCCGACCTTCCCGGCGCCCCGTGTTCGGCTCTCCGTCGCCTCGGCGGCGCCTCGGGAATATCCGCCCTCGTTGGTAGGATTTGCATCTGCAAGAGGGACCGCGACTCTCGCGGGCCCGCGAGCACCCTTTGAGGTCATGGCAGAGCTCGACGGCGTCTTCTACAAGGAGATCGTGGAGCAGACGCTCCGCGAGTTCCCGAACGAGTCCTGCGGATTGATCGCGGCCGAAGGCGACGTCCCCGTTCGCGTGTATCCCATGGCGAACGCCAACGCGAGCTCCGACACCTATCGGTTCGACGGGCAGGAGCAGTTCAAGGTCTTCGACGAGATCGAGGAGCGTGGGTGGGACATCTGGGCGATCTACCACTCCCACACGCACTCGGCGGCCTATCCGTCGGAGACGGACATCAAGCTCGCGTTCTATCCGGACTCTCGCTACCTCTTGCTCTCGGTCGCGGATCGAGAGAAGCCGGTCCTCCGCTCGTTCTTCATCCGGGACGGCGAGGTCACCGAAGAGGAGATGACCGTCACGTGAGCGAGGCTCGCCGGTTCACCGAGGACCAGGTCCAGCGCTACTCGCGCCACATCATCCTGCCGAACGTCGGCGGCGCCGGGCAGCGCAAGCTCCTCGACTCGAGCGTGCTGGTGATCGGCGCCGGCGGCCTCGGCTCGCCGATCGCGATGTACCTCGCCGCGGCGGGCGTCGGGAAGATCGGCATCATCGACTTCGACGCGGTCGACGTCTCCAACCTCCAGCGCCAGATCCTGCACACCAACGCCGACGTCGGTCGCTCCAAGGTCGAGTCGGCCCTCGAGCACCTCCGGGCGCTCAACCCCACGATCGAGGTCGTGGGGCACGATCAGCTGCTGTTCTCGACGAACGTGTTCGACGTGATGGAGCCCTACGACGTGATCGTCGACGGCACGGACAACTTCCCCGTCCGCTACCTCGTGAACGACGCGACGCAGTTCCTGGGCAAGCCGCTCGTCTACGGCTCGATCTACCAGTTCGAGGGCCAGGCCACCGTGTTCATGCCAGGCCAGGAGACGCCCTGCTACCGGTGTCTGTTCCCGACGCCGCCGCCGCCGGGGACCGTGCCGTCGTGCGCCGAGGGCGGCGTGTTCGGCGTGCTGCCCGGCGTGATCGGCTCGATCCAGGCGACCGAGGCGATCAAGTTGCTCACCGGCGATGGCGAGACGCTCGAGGGTCGGCTGCTCCTCTACGACGCGCTCGACATGAGCTTCCAGGAAGTGAAGATCCGCTGGGACGCCGACTGCCCGGTGTGCGGCAAGGAGCCGACGATCACCGAGCTGATCGACTACGAGCAGTTCTGCGGCGTCCCCGCCCGACCCGAGTGAGGAGCCTCCACGACATGCCCGTTCAGGTGAAGCTGCCCACGATCCTCCGCAAGCACGCGGGAGGCGAACCGAAGGTGAGCGCCGAGGGGGCCACCCTCCGCGACGTCCTCGACGACCTCGAGACGAAGTACCCCGGGATCACGAAGAACGTCCGGTCCGAGGACGGCGGGCTCCACCGGTTCATCAACGTCTACCTGAACGACGAGGACGTGCGGTACCTCGGCTCGCTCGAGACCGAGGTGGGGGAGGGCGACACGGTCTCGATCCTGCCCGCAGTCGCCGGCGGATAGCGGAGCTCTTTCGCCCGGCGAGATCTCCTCATCCCGTCGCTCGTTCGTGTTGTGCGCGTAAACGGAACCAGCCACGCTGCGCGTACATGGCACACATGGATGAGGTTGTGGCGACGGCGCCCAAGCCGACCCGGAGCGACCGGGCGGCTGAACTCGCGGTCGATTTCGAGGACTTCTTCGCTGGACAGCACGAACGGCTGTTCCGAGCGCTCTGGCTCGTGACCCGGAACCGCCACGAGGCGGAGGAGATCGTGCAGGACGCCTTCTTGAACGTGTGGCAGCGATGGGACCGGGTGGCCACCGGCTCCGACCCGGTCGCGTACCTCTACCGAACCGCCATGAACCTGTGGAGGAGCCGCCTACGTCGCACCGGTGTGGCATTGCGCAAGGTGCTCCATCAGATCCAGGCGGACGATGAGATGGCTGCGGTGGAGGAACGTGACGCCGTCGTGCGCTCGCTCGCTTCGTTGCCTCCTCGGCAGCGAGCAGCGGTCGTGCTGATGGACGTCCTGGATCTCTCGTCCGACCGCGCCGGTCAGGTCTTGGGGGTCGAGCCGGTCACGGCACGCGTCCTTGCCGCCCGGGCTCGAGCGTCCCTGGCCAAGGAGATGGGAGATCGAGATGGATGACGTGCGGGAACGGCTGCAGCGGGCGAGCCGACACGTGGATGTCCCCGATCGACCGTTCGATCGACTGATCGAGCGGCGGGACCGCAGGCGACGGGATCAGCGCATCGCGTCGGCCGCGGTCGCCCTCGTGGTCGCCACGACGGCGATCGGGGGAGCCATGACCCTGCTCTCCCGACTGGAGAAGGACTCGCGCGGCACCGAGGTCGGCGGTCTGGCTCTGGGTCCCGAACAGTACTTCTACCTGCGCGTCCGGAGTTCGGAGGCGGTCGATGGCTGGATCCGAGACCTGGAGACGTGGTGGGCCCTGGATCGCTCGGGCGAGGTTCGCAACCGGAGCACGCGCCAGGACAAGTACCCGACCCCTCCGAGCGGCACCTACGGTCCGGGCGAGTTCCCGGTCGACATCGCCGCGGCGGAGGGTCTGTCCTCCGATCCGGAGGAGCTGTCATCTCAACTGAGCGTGGATCCGTGGGCGAGTCAGGCCGCCGAACAGCCGGAAGGACGCTGGGACGTCGTCTCCCATCTCCTGCTGGAGGCGCCGAGCGCTCCCGCGGACGTTCGCGCGGCCCTCTTCGAGGTCGCGAAGGATCTCCCCGGCGTCACGGCGACCCAGGAGACCGACCGGCTCGGCCGGGACGCCGTTGCCCTCGAGCTCTCGATGGACGAGTTCTCGTGGACGATGCACTTCGATCCCCGCACCCACCAGCTGATCGCCTGGACATCCGTCTACGACGACGGGCCTCCGAGCTGGGTCGTACTCGAGTCCGGGATCGTGGGGTCTCGGGGCGAGCGGCCGGTCGGAGATGGCTGGCTCGTCCCCCCGCTTCCTCGCGGATCCGCATCGTCGTAGGAATACCGAGGCACCCAGCTCTGAGGTCGCCGCTGGGATAATCGCGGCGTGACGCGCTACGAGGACATCCTGAACGCGATCGGGAACACGCCGCTCGTCGGCCTGCCGTCGATGTCCCCGAAGCCCGGTGTGCATCTCTGGGCCAAGCTCGAGGGGAACAACCCGACCGGTTCCACGAAGGACCGGGTGGCGCTCGCGATGGTCGAGGCCGCCGAGGCATCCGGCGAGCTTCGGCCCGAAAGAGCGATCCTGGAGCCGACCTCGGGGAACACCGGGATCTCGCTGGCGATGGTCGCCCGCCGGAAGGGATACCACCTCACCGTCGTCCTCCCGGACAACGCGAGCCAGGAGCGCATCGGCCTCCTCCGGCTGTTCGGCGCGGAGATCGTCTTCTCCGACGGTGACAAGGGCACGAACGGCTCGATCGAGGTGGCGCGCGCGCTCGCCGAGGATCCCACGTACTACATGCCGTTCCAGTACGGGAACCCGGCGAACCCGCGGGCGCACGAAGGGACGGGCCGCGAGATCGTCGCCGATCTCCCCGAGGTGACGCACCTCGTCGCCGGGATGGGCACCGGCGGCACGCTCACCGGGGCGGGGCGCGCGCTGCACGCGCACGACCCGTCGATCCGCATCGTGGCCGCCGAGCCGGAGCTGGGCGACCTGGTCTACGGGCTCCGCTCGCTCGAGGAAGGCTTCATCCCGCCGATCTTCGACCCGACCGAGGTGAACCGGAAGTTCCTCGTCGGCTCCGACGACGCCCTCCGCGCGACCCGCGAGTTGACCTCGAGGGAGGGCATCTTCGCCGGGATCTCGTCCGGCGCCGTGATCCACGTCGCCCAGCGGATCGCGGCCGAGGTGGACGAGGGCCATGTCGTCTGCCTCCTCGCGGACGGCGGCTGGAAGTACCTGTCCACCGAGGCCTGGGCGGAGGACCTCGCGACCGCGGAGAAGAAGGTCTCCGAGTCCCTGTGGTGGTGAGGTGAGCGACCCGCGTCCGATCGGCGTGTTCGACTCCGGCGTGGGCGGTCTCACGGTCGCACGCGCGATCATCGACCTCCTCCCGCACGAGCCGCTGCTCTACGTGGGGGACTCCGCGCGGTTCCCGTACGGCTCGCAGCCCGTGGAGCAGATCCGCCGCTATGCGCTCGAGATCGCGGCCTACCTCTTGCATCGGGCCGTGAAGCTGCTCGTGATCGCCTGCAACTCGATCGAGGTCTCGGCGATCGGCGACATCGCGGTGAGCGCGAACGTCCCCGTCGTCGGCGTGGTGAACCCGGGGGCTCGGGCGGCGATCCGCGCGACCCGCAACGGCGTGGTCGGGGTGATCGGCACCGAGGCCACGATCGCGACCGGCGCCTACCAGCGGGCGATGGGGTCGGCCGTGCACCTCCACACCATGGCCTGCCCGGTGTTCGTGGACCACGTCGAGCGAGGAGACACGAGCTCGCCTGCGCTGCGAGCCGCCGCGCACGGGTATCTTGAGCCACTCATGGAGGCCGGGATCGACACGCTCGTGCTGGGTTGCACCCACTACCCGTTGCTCTCTGGCCTCCTGCAGCTCGAGCTCGGACCGGACGTCGTCCTGGTGTCCTCCGCGGAGGAGACGGCCAAGGACGTGTACGGTGAGCTCGTGTCCCGTGACCTCCTCGCGTCCGGGGGTGGGAGACCCGTGCACGAGTTCGCGACCACGGGCGATCCAGCCCGGTTCCAGGATCTGGCGGAGGTCTTCCTCGGTCCGGAGGTGCGGGACCTGGGCGTGCAGCAGGTGACGGTGGAGGGCGCATGGAGCTGACGGTCCTGGGCGCGCAGGGGACGTGGCCCGGCGCCGGGGGCGAGAACTGCGGCTACCTCTGCACCCAGGACGGTTATCACCTACAGGTGGACGCGGGGACCGGCACGTTCGCTCGACTGCAGCAGGTGGTCGGCGTCGACGAGGTGGGCGCGATGTTGATCACCCACGGCCATCCCGATCACTTCGTCGACATCATCCCCACGTTCTACGCGAGGCACTACGGGCATCTCGGCCGTCCCGGCCTCCCGTTCTGGTCGCCTGGCGGATTCACCGACATCGCGGCCTCGCTCGTCTCGGAGAACGGGCGCAACGTGATGGCCGAGGCGTTCGAGTTCCGGAACGCGGTTGCCGGCGAGGTCTTCGAGCTGGGTCCGTTCCGGATCACGCCGTTCGAGATGCAGCACATCGGCGTCCTGTCGCTCGGCTACCGGATCGAGGCGGGCGGGGTCGTGCTCGCCTACACGGGCGACACGGGACCGTGTGAGGAGGCCATCGCGCTGGGGAAGGAGGCCGACATGTTCCTGTGCGAGGCCACCTACCAGAACAGCTCGAGGCTGTATCCGTTCCACCTCTCGGCGGCGCAGGCCGGCGAGCTCGCCACGACCGCGGGGGTCGATCACCTCGTGCTCACGCACCTCACGCCCGAGCTCGATCATCGGATCTCGATCCGCGAGGCCGCGGAGACCTTCAACGGCCACATCGACATCGCGGTGCCTGGCATGCTCCTCGAGGTGGGGCGATGAGCCCGCGGCCGGACGGGCGCGCGCCCGCGCAGCTCCGCCCCGTGGCGTACGAGCTCGGCTACCAGGAGTGGGCCGCCGGCTCGGTGCTGTTCTCGATGGGGAAGACCCGCGTGCTCTGCGCGGCCTCGGTGTCGACGGAATCGCCGCGCTGGCTGCGCGGCACGGGCAAGGGGTGGGTGACGGGCGAGTACTCGATGCTGCCGGCGTCCACCACGGAGCGCTCGTCTCGCGAGGTGAACCGCGGCCGGCCCGGTGGCAGGACGCAGGAGATCCAGCGGTTGATCGGGCGCTCCCTGCGAGCCGTGACCGACCTCGGCCGGCTCGGCGATCGGACGATCACGGTGGACTGCGACGTGCTGCAGGCCGACGCCGGGACGCGCACCGCCGCGATCACCGGTGGCTACCTCGCCCTCGCGCTCGCCCTCCGTGGGCTCTCCGACGAGGGGCTGGTGCCGGACGACCTCCTCGTGGACTCCGTCGCGGCGGTGTCCGTGGGCGTGATCGACGGGGAGGCCCGGCTCGACCTCTGCTACGAGGAGGACGCCGCCGCGGAGGTGGACTGCAACGTGGTGATGACGGGTTCGGGCGCGCTCGTCGAGGTCCAGGGGACCGCCGAGGGGGCGCCGTTCGACCGGTCGCAGCTCGACGAGATGCTGGATCTCGCGTCGGGCGGGGTCGCCGAGCTGACGAAGGTCCAGCGCGACGCGCTCGACCGCTGAGGTGGCGTTTCCGGCCCGGATCGCGGTCGCCTCGAAGAACGCCCACAAGCTCCGCGAGATCGCGAGGATCTGCGCCGACTGGCCGGTCGAGTGGATCACGGTCCGGAACCACCCGGGCCCGTGGCCCGACGTGGCGGAGACCGGCAGCACCTATCTGGAGAACGCGCGGCTGAAGGCGGGGGCCGGGGCGGCCGCCCTCGGCGAGCCCGCGCTCTCGGACGATTCCGGGATCGAGGTGGATGCCCTCGGCGGCCGCCCCGGCCCCCGGTCGGCCCGGTTCGCCGGCGAGGACGCCACCGACGGGCGGAACCTCGAGGAGCTGATCCGGGCCCTGAAGGGCGTCCCGGCGGGAGGCCGGACGGCGCGGTACCGGTGCGTGGCGGTCCTCGCCTTGCCGGAAGGATCGGAGCTGGTCGCCGAGGGAACCTGTGAGGGAACGCTGACGCCGAAGCCTCGGGGGTCCGGGGGGTTCGGATACGACCCGATCTTCGTGCCCGCGGGCTGGGACCGAACCATGGCGGAGCTCACGGACGAGGAGAAGGACCGGATCAGCCACCGGGGGCGTGCGTTCCGTGCGCTCCGGGAGCTGCTCGCGGCGGGGTGACCGGGGGTCCCTCCCAGCTTCGGCTACCCGACTCAAGGTAAGCACGCGCCGGGCCGAAGTCTTCCTCGTGACCGACGATCACTTGGCAGAGCGCCGTGTCCTCAAGCAGACCGAGGGCTTCTTCGACGGGAAGTCGCCCGGTGTCACGCTCATGCTCGGCGCCGCATTCGTCGCGGTCGTCGCCGTCCTCGACAGCCTCCTCGGTCCGCGCCTGTCCGTCGCGCTCTTCTACGTGATGCCGATCGGCCTGGTCACGTGGAACCTCGGGCTCCGGTGGGGGGCGGTCTCCGTTGTGGCCTCGACCGGTGCGGCCTTGTGGAGCGAGCTTCAGCACCCCTATTACGACCTGCTGCCGTACTGGAACGCGATCTTTCGGTTCGCCGTCTTCCTCTCGGTCGCGATGCTGCTCGGCACCCTGAGACGGATCATCCAGTCCCAGTGGGAGCACCTCGACCGCGAGGCGGCCGTGGCGACCGGCCTCCGCGAGCTGAACGAGGTCAAGGACACGCTGCTCCACGCCGTCTCGCACGACCTCAAGGGCCCGCTCGCCGGGATCCTGGGCTCCGTCCAAACCCTGCATCGCGCCGAGCAGATCGGGCTGACGGACGAGGAGCGCTCGACGATGCTGGACATGATCGAGCAGGGCGGCAAGAAGATGAACCGGTTGGTCGACGACCTGCTGGACCTCGATCGCCTCGACCGCGGGCACATCCAGCCCGAGCGCGCGCCGACCGACGTGAGCGAGCTGGCTCGCCGGATCGCGCGCGAGCTCCCCGGCATGGAGTCGCACCCGATCCGCGTCGAGGCCTCGTCCGTGCTCGTCGACATCGACGCCGCCAAGGTCGAACGGGTGATCGAGAACCTTCTCGTGAACGCGCGACGCCACACCCCGGCCGGGACCGCGGTGCACATCCGCGTGCACGGTCGGTCGAACGGCGTCGTGCTCGTGATCGAGGACGAAGGCCCCGGGATCCCCGACGACCTCAAGGAGGTGCTCTTCGAGCCCTTCCGCCAGGGCGCGGGCGCCGGCGGCCGCGGGGTCGGCATCGGGCTCTCCCTCGTCAAGAAGTTCGCCGAGCTCCACGGCGGAACCGCGCACATCGAGGACGGCGAGCACGGAGGTGCTCGCTTCGTGATCACCCTCCCCGGCGACGTGACCGAGTTGCCCGCCGACGCCAGGCGCCTGCAGGCCGTCTAGGACTCCCCGACGGCGCTGCCGCGCCTCTTCCAACCGCTCACGCGTGCGACGTGGAGGTCCGACGTGAAGGCGACTGGCTGCGTCCTTCCCTGTCCCAGCGCCCGCTCCAGGTCCGAGGCGATCCCCGCACGCTCGTCGGGGGGCATCGTGCGGATGGCCGCACCGATCGGGAACGTATCGAGCAGCCATCGGAAGAGCTCGCCCATCGCCGTCGGGGCGATGATCGTCCTCCTGCGTGTTCCGAGATGATCGAAGCCTGCCTCGATCAGGAGCGCGCGCACGTCGTTCGGGTGCGACAACGACAGGAGCCAGTGCACAGCAGCATCCGCGAACCCTCCGCGGCGGCGGAGCGAATCGGCGAGAGCGGCGAACGGCGGGTTGCGCCGATCGGTCCCCACACCCCGATGGCGAGTCGGCCGTCGGGCGAGAGGACTCGCCAAAGCTCAGCCAACACGCGACCTCGATCCGCGAACGCCTCGAGGGTGTGAAGGGACACAGCGGCGTCGAACGAAGCATCCGGATGTGGCAGACGCGCCGAACGTCCCTCCAGCGCCTTCGCGCCGACGACGCTCGCCGTGCCGCCGGGCTGCACCAGGCGAGCGGCCGCTCGAGCCACGACCCCGGTGCCGTCGCTCAGATCCAGGACGCGCTCGCCCGACCCGAGGTCGACGACATCCAGCAGGTCCGCCACCCAGGCGATGGCCGTCTCGTGGACGCCTCGCCCGTGGAGCGTCGCGGGATCGTGCGGAGACGGCGGAAGCAGGTGGTCGGCGACCATGGTTCCGTCCCCAGCGAGGTGCGATCCGCGATCAGGCGGCTGCGGTCGATCCGATGTCGGCCGCGGATCCGCTCCTCGGTCCGCGCGACGCGATCATCTCCGCGACGTACCAAGAGTCTCGGCCCGCCCCAGGGATCACGTCCGATGAGAACGAGTACTGGCCGACGAGGCCGACGAAGTAGAGCCCGGGCTCGGACGACACCACGCCGCGGTCGTGCACGGGGCGTCCGTCCTCCTCGAAGATCGGAAGATCGATCCAGGGGAAGTCCTGACGGAACCCCGTGCACCAGATCACGTTCTCCACGTCGAGGACCTGCCCGCCCTCGAGGAGGGGGAGTCCGCGCTGCACGCCCGCCACCCTCGGGACGCGCTGGACGCCTGCGCGGGCGAGCTCCTTCTTCCTGACCCGGATCAGCGGCGCCGCCTTCGTGTCGAGCTTCGGCAGCGCCCTGCGACCGATCGGCGTGCCGAGCGTCAGCACGTGGTGGCCGATGAAGCGGAAGACCTGGAAGCCGAGCCGCGCCCGGAAGGTCCCGTGACGCACGGGGATCTGCCCCGACTCCTTGCCCGCCAACCAGGTCCGATGCGTCCTCGACAGCTCGAACGCGATCTCCGCCCCGGAGTTCCCCACGCCCACGAGCAGGACCTCGCCGTCCCTCAGCTGCGCCGGGCCCCGGTAGTCGCTCGAGTGCATCTGCAGGATGCCGGGATCGAGCTGGGGCGAGAACGCCGGCATCTTGGGGACGCGGTTCGCCCCCGTCGAGACGACGACCCGGTCGGCCTCGATGCGACGATCGCCGGCGGCGATGACGTACCGGTCTTCCTCCCTCGAGAGACGATCCACGGAGACATCGGTCCTCACTGGCAGCTCGAACCGCTCGGCGTACGTCTCGAGGTAGTCGCCCATCTCGTCCTTGGTCGGGAAGGACCAAGCCGGAGCCGGGAACGGAAGGCCTGGGAGTCTGTCGTACCGGGCAGGGGTGAAGAGTCGGAGCGAGTCCCAACGCGTGCGCCAAGCGTCACCCACGCGCTCCTGCGCATCCAGGATCACGAACGGCAGGCCCAGACGCTTCAGGTGGTAGCCGGTCGCGAGCCCTGCCTGGCCGCCGCCGATGATCACCGTGTCGAACCGCTCCGCACCCGTGCCGTCCATCCCTACCTCCTTCGATCGGGTCGAGGAGGACGGTAGGCACCGGACCAGCGGGATTCATCGCCCGAACCAGCCAACCTCGTTCCGGCATCTCGTGGTGAGAACTGACCATCCCGAGGACGCGATCAGGCCCGGAGACAGGATCAGGCGAGGCCGTGCTCGAACGCGAACGCCGTGGCCGCCGAGCGGGAGGAGACGTCCAGCTTCACGAACATGTTCTGGAGGTGCCGGGCGACGGTGTGCTCGCTGATCGTCAGCTCCGAGGCGATCTCACGGTTCGACTTGCCCGCCGCGACCAGGCGGAGCACCTGAGCTTCGCGAGGGCTCAACCCCCGTGGGAGCGGCGTGGCACCAGGGAGGAGATCGGCGACCGACCGCGCGTCCGGGATCGCGCCGAGCCGTTCGAAGGCCGACCTCGCGGCCCCGAGCTCGACCAGGGCGCCGTCCTCGTCGCCGATCGCACGGAGCGCCCGGCCGTAGAGCATCCGCGCGCGCGCGGCCTCGTAGGGAAGTCGGAGCTCTCGCCAGGTCACGCACGCGCGGCGCAGGTGTTCCAGGGCGGCCGGCGCCGCGTCACGGGCGAGATGGACGGCTCCCGCCGCCGTCGACGCGGTCGCCTCCAGGACCGGAGCGTCCGCCTCCGCGGCGAGCACGGCCAGTTCGTCGGCCGCATCGGTCGCGATCTCGTGCTCCGACGCCGCGAGGGCCACGTCCACGAGCGCGGCGAGGAGCCGGGCGCGCTGGAGCCGGCTCGCCGTCGGCGTGGTCACGCAGAGCCGGAGCGCGGTGAGCGCGGTGTCGACGTTCCCCTGCGAGGATCGGAGCAAGGATAGGCCCGGCTGGGGATCGAAGCCGATCTCGCGAGCGCGAGCGAAGCACTCCTCGGCGCCGGCGACGTTGCCGATGCGACGGCGGATCTCTCCCGTCTCGTAGAGCGCCTGTGCGGCCGCCATCGGATCGAAGACCTTCAGCTCCTCGGATGCCCGGCTGGCCTCCGTCTCCGCCCGGGACCAGTCGCCTTGGAGCCTCGCGACCTCGGCTCGATTGACGCGACACATCCCGGGGAACGGGGACTCCGGCGGCAGGGACTCGCACCAGGTGCGAGCGGCCTCGCTCCACTCGGTCGCGCGGCGGACGTCGGCGAGCTCCAGGCACGCCCCGATCACGCTGCAGTACACGATGCCGGTGAAGTATGGGCTCAGCTGACCGGCGACGACGCTCGTCATCGCCTCGTCGAGGAGCGCGACCCCGCCGGCGACGTCGCCCGCCGCGATCAGCAGCAGGCCCTGGGCGTGGATCGCCATCGCGAGCAGGTCCGGGTCGCCGAGCCGCCTCCCGAGCTCGGCGGCGCGATCCGTGAGCTCCGTGGCGCGCTCGAGGTCACCGCCGATCCGCGCGACCGTCGCCTCCACGACGAGCAGCAGGCCGTGCCCTGGGCCCTCGGGCATGTCGGCGGCGTGCCGCTGCGCTTTCATCAGCCAGCCCGCTCCCACCGCCGGCTCGCCGCGGACGAAGTGCTCGATGCTCAGCCGCGCCGCTGTCCAGGCCGCGCGCTCCGCATCCGCCGCCGCCGCGTACCCGGCGTAGGCGTGCTGGCGCGCGGCGACGGACTCGTCCATCTTCGACACCCACCACGCGGCATCGGCGAGGGCTTCGAGCTCGCGTGGGTCGAGCTCTGAGACGTCCCGGATGCGCAGGGCCTCGTAGGTCTCGGGCCACGATCGCGGGTCCACGGCGTGTGGCGGTCCGTCGATGCCGGCGATGGGCTCTGCCACGCGCCTCCTCCCAGCTCGGGTCGCGAGGCACAGCTTAGGCGCGACACGTGATGGGCCGCGAGTGGGTCCCTCGGCGGTACGCTGCTGGCTCGGGAAACGAACCCCGCCCCCAGCCGGCGTCCCCGGACCGTCGACCTTGGGCGTGTTCTCCCGCCCGGCGCTCCGGTTGGAGACCCGAACGAGCCGATGGAGAAGGTGGCGATGAACGAGGGCCGGGTACGACGCGCATGGCGCTCCGATCTGCTGCGGTCGGTCGGGCTCGGCATCGCGTACTACCTCGCCGCGCAGCTCAGCCTCCAGCTCGCGCTGGTCGGCGAGAACATCACGCCGCTGTGGCCACCGACCGGGATCGCGCTCGTCGCGTTCGTGCTCCGCGGCCGGCGGCTCTGGCCGGGCGTGGCGGTCGCGGCCTTCGCCGTGAACCTGCCGATCAACGCCACGGTCCTGGCGGCGGCCGTCACCGCCGCCGGCAACACGCTCGCGCCGCTCGTGGCCGCCTCCCTGTTGCGGCGGGTGGGATTCCGTCCTCAGCTCGACCGTCTGCGGGACGCCCTGGCGATCGTCTTCTTCGCTGCGCTGGGAAGCATGCTCATCAGCGCGACCATCGGGGTGACGACGTTGCTCGCATCCGGTGCCATCGAGGGTGCGGCGTTCCTCGGCGCGTGGTCGGTCTGGTGGGCCGGCGACGCGATGGGCGTCCTGGTGGTGGCGCCGTTCCTCTTCACCCTCACTTCGATCCATGAGCACCCGCTCCCACGGGGCTGGCGCGTGCTCGAGGCCATCGGGCTCGCCGCCGCTCTGGTCGGCATCTCCTCGCTCGTCGTCGTCACCGATCTTCCGATCCTCTTCCTCCTGTTCCCGGTCCTCGGGTGGGCCGCCTGGCGTTTCCAGCAGCCGGCAGCCGCGCCGGCCGCGCTCCTCGTTTCGCTGCTCGCCACGTGGGCCGCGGTCGAGGGGCGTGGACTCTTCGACGGTCCGGCGCTCTCGGGCCAGATGCTCACCCTCCAGGCGTTCAACGCCTCCGTCGCCCTCACGTCCTTCTTCTTCGCCGCGGTCGTGGGCGAACGATCGCGCGCCCGCCGCGCTCTCGAGGAGGCGGCGGCCGGGCTCGAGGAGCGGGTGCGCGAGCGCACCCGGGAGCTCTCCACGGCGAACGACCGGTTGGCGGAGGCGCAGGAGCTCGCGCACATCGGATCGTGGGAGTGGGATCTCGAGACGGGGGTCGTTCACTGGTCGCTCGAGATGTACCGGATCCACGGCATCGCCTCCGGCGAGCCCGCCATCACCTTCGACCGGGCGATCGCGCTCGCCCTGCCGGACGATCGCGTCCGGATCCAGGCCAACGTGGAACGGGCGCTCGAACGAGGGACGGAGGAGATCCCCGACATCGAGTACGGGATCGTCCGGGCGGACGGCGCCGCCAGGATGCTCCTCGGGAAGGGGCGCGCGGTGCGGTCCGGGGACGGCGGCGTGACGAGGCTCGTCGGAACGGTGCAGGACGTCACCGAGCGGAGGGAGCTGGAGCGTGAGCATCGGATCGCGGAGACGCTGCAGCAGGCCCTGCTCCCGGATCGCCTGCCGAAGCTCGTGGGCGTGAGCCTCGCGGCCCGGTACGTCGCCGCCGAGGAGGGTTCGGCGGCGGGCGGGGACTGGTACGACGTGATCGAGCTCCCGAACGGGAGCGTGGCCCTCGTGATCGGCGACGTCGCCGGTCACGGGACCGAAGCGGCGGGCGTGATGGGACAGGTTCGCATGGCGGTCCGGGCGTTCAGCATGGAGGGCCACTCGCCCGGCGTGGTGGTCGGGCGGGTGCACCAGCTCCTGCGGTCGCTCTACGAGGGCGACCAGATGGTCACGATGCTCTACCTGTCGGTGAACCCGGTCGCCTGGGAAGCGACGATCGCGAACGCGGGGCATCCGCCGCCGCTGCTCCTGGACGCCGCCGGGCGAGCGACGTTCCTGGAGAGCGCGACCGGGCTCCCGCTCGGGTTGAACTGGAACCTTCCGTACGAGGAATCGCTCGCGTCGCTGCGATCCGGCGCGACGCTCGTGCTGTTCACCGACGGGCTCGTGGACCGCCGGGACGTCCCGGTGGAAGAAGGCCTCGAGCGACTCCGGGAGGCCGCGACGCGCACGCCCGGCGCCGACCTCGATCGGCTGTGCGGTGCGCTCCTGGGATCCCTTGTCCCGGCCGACGCATCGGACGACGTGGCGATCCTCGCTGCCCGCCTCGAGCCCGTGGCCGAGCGGCTGTCGCTCACCATCCCGGCCGACCCGGCGCGGCTGGGGTCCGTTCGCCGGAACCTCGGTCGCTGGCTCTCGGGCCATGCCGTGCCGAAGGAGGACGCGGATGACATCATCCTCGCCAGCTCGGAGGCGTGCGCGAACTCGATCGAGCACGCGTACGGCCCCGGCACGGGATCCGTCGACATCGAGGCCGCCGTGGCCGACGGCGAGATCACGGTCGTCGTTCGGGACACGGGCCGATGGAGACCGTCACGGAACGGAGGCCGCGGTCGGGGGCTGGCGTTCATCGAGGCCTGCATGGACTCCTGCACGCTCACCCGGAGCGAGGGCGGCACCGAGGTCCGCATGCAGCGTCGGGTCCGTCGGTCGCAGCCGGCATGAGCGATCTCGCGACGTTCGCCGCCGAGCGTGATGACGACGTCGTCGTCGGCCGGCTGGTCGGGGAGATCGACCTGTCCAACGCCGAACAGCTCGAGCGCTCGATCGTCGACGCCGTTCCGAACACCGTCCTCGGGATGGTTCTCGATCTGTCGAAGCTCTCGTACATCGACAGCTCGGGGATCCGCCTGCTGCTCTCGCTCGCGGGGAGCCTCAAGTGGCGTGGGCAGGATCTCGTCCTCGCCGCGCCCGACGGTGCCCAGTGCCGGCGGGTGCTCACGCTGGCGGGGGTCGGCGGCTCCGTGCGGCTCGAGGCCACCGCGGATGCGGCCCTCGCCCGGCTGCG
>JBOGVD010000151.1:0-16493 GCA_050696355.1 Actinomycetota bacterium | reverse complement strand
GTGTTCGTCCACCGGTCGGGATCGTTCGTGCCGGTGTTGTCGTTGGTTCCATTGGTGTTGTTGGTGTTCGTTGCTGGGTCGTCGTCATCGTCGTCCCCGAGTGCAACGTTGTCTTCCTCGTTCCCCTCTCTCTTCAGGATGATGAGATCGTCACCGTCCGACTTTGCGCGCTGCGAAGCGGCGGCGGTGTCAAAGGTCCCCAGGTCGGTCCCCAGGTCCTGCGCCGCTTTCAGCATCACCCCGAGGGCCAGCACCGCAGCCAGCATCACCACGAGCTTCCTGCCGATCCGATCCATCGATTCCTCCCTTTCCCGTTGGCAGCTCTTCTGCCTGACGCCAACAAGGATGTCCGACGCAGATGAAGCGGTCATGAGGTCGAGGTGAGAATCGTGCTGCTGCGTCCAGGCCCGCTACCAGCAGATCCGCCGCTCCATGAGAGGAACTCTCATCCCGTTCTCATCGGAGTCCAATGGGTATGGAACACACTTCTGCTGATGAGGAGGACTGGAGCAATCGGCGCGATCCTCGTGGCAGCCACCATCGGGCTCGGGCTTGCCATCTACCCGTCGGCTCTCTCCTCCGAGCCCACCACTCCCCCCGCGATCCGGCTGGACCCAGGAACCGACGTCAACCCCGTACCAGCGAAACAAAGCCCCACCACAGACGGGCAGGGAGAGCAAGGACACGGCCAGCAACCGGATCCCGGCACCGTTGGAGATCACTCCCCACGGGCGGCCCAGCCGGCTCCCCCGCCCCTTCCATGTCCGGCGGGGGAGGATACTGAAACTGACGAGGACCGGGATGACGATTGCGACGACGAAGATGATGCCGATGACCTGGACGTCGAGGGCGACGAAGACTGACGATCCGCCGCCTCAGACGATCCAGAGCGAGTCTCCTCCGGTTCGCCACAAGGGACGCTTCGAGCGATCGAGGGAGTGGATCGCAAGCATCCGCGTCCGCCTTCTCCTCCGTTATGTACTCCTGCTCGGCCTTGCACTACTGGGGGCATTGTTCGTCGCACGAGAGGTCCTTCTCGCGAGGATGGAAGAGCGCATCGACGATGCTTTGACTCAGGAGGTCGAAGAGTTCCGACGGTTCACCCGCGGCATCAACCCGACAACAGGAGAACCGTACGGCGGACAGCTGAAACGGATCTTCCGGGACTTCTTGAGAAGCGACATCCCACAGCGGGGGGAGACTGCCCTCACGTTCGTGGACGGCGAACCATTCCTTCGAAGTCGTCCGGAAGTGCCATATCGACTGGACCGCGACCCTGAGCTCGTGGCTCGCTGGAGCGATCTGGAACGTCCTGACCGAGGTTCGGTCGACACCCCGGCAGGCGTGGTCGACTACGTCGTGGTTCCGGTGACGGGATCGGGCGCGACTGCCGGTACCTACGTCGCGGCCGTCTTCCGGGATGTCGAGAAGAGGGAGGTGGATCAGGTCGTACAGGCCGCTGCAGGGATCGGACTGGTGGCCCTGATCATCGGGTCGAGCCTCGCGTGGAGGGTCGCGCAGCGTGTGCTCGTACGCGTGAGCGCGGTGACGACGACGGCCCAATCGATCTCCGAGACCGACCTGACCAAGCGGATACCCGTGGACGGGAGAGACGAGATCTCCCGCCTCGGGGCGACGTTCAACGAGATGCTCGACCGGCTCGATTGGGCCTTCACGGCACAGAGATCCTTCGTCGATGACGCGGGGCACGAGTTGCGGACGCCCATCACCATCATCACAGGACATCTCCAGGTCTTGGACGATGACGACGCCGTGCAACGACAGGCGGCACTCTCCGTGATCAAGGACGAGCTGGGCCGGATGACTCGCATGGTCGAGGATCTGCTCATGTTGGCGAAGGCAGAGCGGCCCGATTTCCTGAGGTTCGAACTCCTCGACGCGGAGGTCCTGACCCGAGAGCTCCATTCGAAGATGACAGCGCTCGGGGCTCGGGACTGGCAGCTCGAAGGCCTGGGGCGCGGAACGATCGAAGGGGACCGCCAGCGTCTTACGCAGGCCATCATGCAGCTCGCGGAGAATGCGGTCCAGCACGCACCGGAGAGCGAGTCGATCCTTTTTGGATCCAGGACCAGCGAGGGGAATATCGCCTTTTGGATCAGAGACTTCGGGCGGGGCATCCAACCACAGGACCGTGAACGCATCTTCGCTCGGTTCGCGCGGGGTCCCGGTCCGAGACGATCCGAAGGATCCGGACTGGGGCTCTCGATCGTGACGGCCATCGTCGAAGCCCACCACGGGCGCCTCCACCTGGACAGCGATTCCGGGAAGGGGACGACCTTTACGATCGAGATGCCTGTTGATCAGCCACACGCGGAACGGACCCCGCTCTGATGTCCCAGCGGATCCTGATCGTCGAGGACGAACGTCGGATCGCCTCGTTCGTGGACAGGGCTCTGCAGGCCGAAGGGTTCACGCCAACAACCGTAGACAACGGGGGTGACGGTCTCGAAGCCGCGCGCTCGGGAGAGTTCGACCTCGTTATCCTGGATCTGGGACTGCCGGATCTCGACGGGTTCGCGGTCCTGAAGGAGCTGCGCAAGTCAGATCATCAACTCCCGGTCGTCATCCTGACCGCCCGGGACGGAGTGGCCGAGATGGTCGCGGGACTCGACAGCGGCGCGGATGACTACGTCACGAAGCCCTTCCAGCTCGAGGAATTGCTCGCACGAGTGAGGGCGCGCCTGCGGGGTGAAAGCGAGCCGGACAAGACCATCCTGACCATGGGCCACGTCGCGCTGGACCTCAAGACCAAGCGAGCCTTCCTCGAAGGGGAAACCGTGGAACTCACCGCGAGGGAGTTCGCCATGGCGGAGATGTTCTTCCGTAACCCTGACCAGGTGCTGAGCCGCGAGCAACTCCTTAGCCACGTATGGGGCTATCACTACGACCCGGGCTCCAACATCGTTGACGTCTATGTGGGGTACCTGAGGAGGAAGCTCGGGGAGAAGACCATCACCACGGTGCGGGGCCTCGGCTATCGACTCGAAGGAGCCGCCCGTCCATAGGCAACTCCGTACCGACCGGAAGAGGGGCCGTAGCAGCGGCCACTTGCGCGAACCGGGGAGATCGATCACGAGGTCGGGGAGTCTTCCTCCCTCATGTTCATCCGAACGAACTGGGGCGTTACAGCACCACACCGAGCGCATCCCCCTGACCCATGACTTCTACGCACGGGTCGGACCCGAGCTGGCCGGAGCCGTCCCTGGAAGACTGAGCGGCCGAGGGTCCTCGCAGCTGGGTATCAACGGGCGCGCCGTGAGGTCACGTCAGCGACCGCTGCGGACACGCAGGATCCGATACGTCGAGACGGCACCTATCGACATGAGAGCGGCCACGCCTCCAAGCGTCCACCATACGGAACGTTCGGATGATGAGCGCTGTTGAGGAACCTGTGCCTCGCGCTGAGGGACGAGGCGCTGCGTCGGTTGACCCATTCCGAGGAAGTCACACGCACTCTCGTCGCGGACGATCACCGTCCATCGGAGCGCCTCCAGACCCGGTGAGGTGCCGGTGAGGTCCTCGTCGTCGCTGAGCGTCCGTCCCGGGACCTGGATCGTCATCCTGGCACCCTCGACGATCGGGGGGTTGAAGACGTTCGACGCGCGTTCCGGGAGAAGGTAGATCTCGGTCGGGTGCT
Organism: Actinomycetota bacterium; assembly: GCA_050696355.1. GTDB lineage: Bacteria > Actinomycetota > UBA4738 > UBA4738 > HRBIN12 > JAJNBA01. The sequence continues at coordinate 12,835 of JBOGVD010000151.1, read as the reverse complement.
CGACGGTCGCGTCCACGCGCACGAGCCGGTTGACGTCGCGGTAGTACCCGAACGAATGCGCCGGCACTTCCGGATCATGGAGCACGATGTCCACGCGGAATGGGTGTCCGGCCGCGTCCGGCACGGCGAGCGGCCCCGCGAACGTGAGGGTCCACTTCGCGGACGTGCCGAGCTCGACGATGTGGCCTTCGGCCCGGACCAGATCCGGCGGATCCCCATCGGCGTGGTCCCGCTGGCATCCGCGAACGTCCCCGGCTGGATCCGACGCCGCGACCAGGGCAGGGATCAACGCCAGCGCGGACAGCCAGCGCGCGACCCGCATCAGGAGCTCGGGCAGTCGCGGGGCGGGATGAGAAGCGGGTCCAGCCGCGGCTCCTGTGTGAAGTCGAACGCTCCTTCGAGCGGGGAGGCGCGCCGATCGCGGTTCGTCATCGGCTTCAGACCGTGCAGGTCCTCGATGAATCGGAGGACCGAGGAGAACTCATAGACCGTCGAGTCGATCGACCCGCCGTCGGGGTTGTCACCGCGCTTCGTCCATGGCGAGATGATCAGGGCAGGCGTCCTCGGACCGAGCCCCATGATGTCGTAGTGCGGCGGCGCCACGTGATCGTAGAAGCCGCCGAAGTCGTCCCAGACGATCACGATAGCGGTGGTCGCCCAGAACTCGCTGCGCATCACCGCGTTGAGGTACTCCACCGTCCAGTTCTCACCCTCGCACACGTTGGTCATCGAGCCGGGATGCTCGTTCGGATGGCCCTCTGGCGGGATCAGCCAGGAGACGGCGGGCAGCTCGCCGCGCTTCACATCTCGGAGGAACGTCTCGGGCGGCTGGACCTTCTGCCACATCGGGCCGAAGCGGACGTGGCGCACCGCTTGGAGCGCGTTCATCCACGAGTCGGCGTTGGCGTAGTACTTCCAGCTGATCCCCTTGCGCTCCAACATGTCCGGGAGGACCTTGATGTCGATGCACGTCCGGGTGGACTCCCAGTACGCGGCGATCCGGATCAGCTGGTCCGGCACCTCCGACGTGATGTCCTGCTCGAGGGCCATGATCTCGCGCACGTCCGTGTCGGTGAGGTCCTCGATCGGGAACCGCTTCGTGATCTCGGTGTCGTCGTCGCAGTAGTTCCCCTCGACGTTCGTCGTCGTCTTGTTGTCCACGATGCCGTAGGACTGGGCCGCCACCGTGTAGAGGTGCTCGGGGAACGTCGGCCCGAACATCGACGTGAAGAACGCGTCCGCCAGCACGAAGCGATCCGCGTAGGCCCAGTAGGCCGGCAGCGTCTCCCGCGAATGCTGCGTGTACCCGATCATGTCCTCGCCGAGCGGGACGCAGTTGTAGCCGTTCATCTTCCCGCCGTTGATCGAGTACAGCCCGGGCGCGAACGCGTGGCCGAGATCATGCGGCAGGACGAGCGGCGCCTCCGTCAAGGGGACCACCGGGCCGTCCTGGAACGTCGTCGCGCTGCAATCTTGGATCGTGCCGCCTTCGGTCGCCCCGTCCGCTCCGGGGTAACTCCCGAAGTAGTGGTCGAACGACCGGTTCTCCTTCACGAGGAAGATGACGTGCTCGATCTTCGCGTCGCCGTCCCCGGGGGAAGCCGAGGCGGACGGGCTCTCGTTCGGGTTCCCGCCCGGTTCCGGCGGATCGCTCCGCTCCTGGCCCGCGGACGGCCAGAACTGCCAGGCCAGCACCGAGGTGAGCACGACCACGAACGCCCCGAACGTCTGTCGTCGCTGTCGTACGCGGCTGCGGCGCACAGGTCGGATGATGGGCCCCGGTCGCACCCGGCCAGTCTAGCGAGGCCCCGGGACGGGCCCGAGCAGCCCCCGCAATCGCGCGAGGACGCCCGCGTATCGGGGCTCCGCGGCCACGTTGACGAGCTCCCACGGGTCCGCCGGGCCGAACCGGCCGCCGAGGTCGTAGAGCTCCTCGGCGCCGTCGGCCCAGCTGATCAGCTTCAGGTCGGAGGTCCGCACGGCCGCCCACGCCGGCACCCGGTCGTCTCCGACCCATCCGAGGAGCGCCGGCTCCACCCGCTCGTCGGCCGGGCGCCCTCGCTCGGCGCGGATCGTCGGCGCGAAGCTCATCCCGTCCATCGGCGCCGGCCGTCCGGCCCGGGCGAGGTCGAGGATCGTCGGCGCGAGGTCCACGATCGACAGGGGGACGTCCTCGGGGACGACGGGGGTCCATGGGGAGCGAACGGCGAGCGGGATGCGGACGCAGGCCTCGTACGGGCACTTCTTCCCCGCCCACCGGTGCTCACCGAACGAGTAGCCGTTGTCCGACAGCACGAAGATCACCGTGTCGTCGACCCGATCGTCGAGCGCGATCACGATCGAACGCAGGGCGTCGTCGACCGCGAGGAGCGCCTCGTCCGCCCGCCGCCGGTCGTCGAGCCAGGCGTCGCGCTGTTCGGCGCTCGGGATGGGCAGCGACCGGACCCACGGCGACGCGCCGCGCAGCGCACCCGCGACGTTCGGCGCCTCCTCGAGCGGCAGGTCGTCGTAGGCCCCCACGTGCCGGGCCGCGGGCAGCCAGGGCTCGTGCGGGGCGCTCGGCGCGAACAGGAGGAAGAACGGCCGGTCCGACGGAGCCGTTCGCACGAACCGAACCGCGTGCGCCGCGAGCCAGTCCGTCGCGTACCGGCGCACGAACACCGGCGACCCCTGGTCGACGGCCTGGAAGTCCCGGTAGACGGTCTCGCCGCTCTGGTTGCGCTTCGCGACGAACCGGTCCCATCCCGCGGGCACGTAGGGCGTCCGGCCGAAGGGGTACCGGTTGAGGTACTTGCCGATGAGCGCGGTCCGATAGCCGGTCGCGCGGAGCCACGTCGCGATCGTGGAGGACTCGTCGAGGTTCCCGCCGTCATCGTTGTCGAACACGCCCGTGTGACGGTCGTACGACCCGGTGAGGAGGCTCGCGCGCGAGGGACAGCACAGGGGCGTGTTCGCCGACGCGTTCGGGAACGACGTCCACCCGGAGCCCGCCCGGGTCAGCTGCCCGCCGAGCCAGGGCATCGCCTCGGCGAACGTGCCCGCCCGCTGGTCGTCGGTCAGGACCACGATCACGTTCGGCCGGCGATCCGGAGGCGCATCCGCGACCGGCCAGGCGATCGCCGCGCCGAGCGCGACGAGGACGAGGAGCCCGGCCCCGCCCATCCGGCGCCCGGCGGGCCCGGGGATCACTCCTTCCGCACCTTCCAGATCTGCTCCGCGGGGAACGCGCGAGCCCACTCGACGGGGGCGTAGTCGTCGTACGTCGAGGTCGCGTCCGCGCTCGGGCGGAGCTCGATCAGGTCCTCGATCGCGAGGCTGCTCGACCGGAACAGCCGGATCCACTCCCCGTAGGGGAGCTGAAACTCGGTCGTGCGCCAGGACGGATCCTCCTGCTCCACCGAGCGCATCTCGAAGTAGTCCATGCGCATCTCCCTCGTGGCTGGCAGCTCCTCCTCCTGGTCCCCCCACGCGACCCAGATCCACGGCGTCGTGCCGTTGAAGACGAAGCGTCCCCCGCGCCGCAGCACGCGCGCCACCTCCGGGACGGTGAGCGCCGGGTCGGCGAACCCCATCACGCCGTGATCGCAGAACACGAGGTCGAATTCTTCGTCCCGGAACGGGAGTCGCTCGCCGTTCCCCTGGACGAGCGGGAACCGCACACCCGTCTCCTCGAAGTTCGCGGGCGCGTGACGGAGCTGCGCCATCGAGAAGTCGAGCCCGGTGAGCGCGGCGCCGCGCATCGCGACCCTTATCCCGAACTGGCCGGCGCCACAGCCGAGCTCGAGCGCGCGGAGCCCGTCGACGTCACCGAGGGCGTTGATCTCGTCCTCGGAGGCGTCGAACACGCCCCAGCCGAGCCGGTCCCACCGGTTCAGCTGCGACCGGTTCCGCCGCTGGTACTCGGTCGCCTCGCGTTCCCAGTGCTCGCGGTTCTTCCGAACGTGGTCCGTCGTCTCCGAGCTCACCGGTCCAGCCACCCCCCGTCTCGGTCGTGGCGCGCCGCGACCAGTCCGGCCGCGATCGCGAGGGCGATCTCCTCGGGCCGCCGGCCGCCGAGGTCGAGTCCGAGCGGGCTGCGGAGGCGCCCGAGGTCCTCGTCGTCGAAGCCCCGGCTCCGGAGCTCCTCGACGTAGTGGGCGACGTGACGCCGGGACCCCATCACGCCGAGGAAGCGGACGGGCGATCGCAGCAGCGTCGTCAGCATGTCCGCGATGCCGGGAGCGTCGTGGTCGGTGAACACGACCTCGTCGTCGGGCCGCAGCGCCACCTCGTCGAGCGACCGGACGGACGGCTCGTCGCCGGGGACCAGACGCTCCGTGCGAGGCTCGAGCAGCACGACCTCGCGGCCCAGTCGCTCCATCTCGGCTCGGAGCGACCGCGCGACGTCGGTGGCGGAGACCACCACGAGCCGCGTCGGCGTTCCGTGCGGTTCGAGGTACACCTCCACGTCCCCCTCGTCGTGGTGGAACGTGCGGACCCCCGGCGTGCCCCGCCCCTGGATGTCCGCCGCCGCCTGCACGGCGGCCGCGTCGAACTCCGCGCACCCGAGCGTGCCGTGAACCTCCCCGCCGGGGACGATCGTCATCGTGTTCCCCACCGCGCAGGGAGGCGACCCGATCACGCGGACCGCCTTGGCCTCCACCCACGGGACGATCGGCGCCCGTTCCGAGACGGGCGGCGTCTCGTGCACCCGCTCACCGGCCGGATGGGCGCCCGTGGCGCCGCCGAGGAGCTCGACCGCGTGCGGCACCACCTCCAGCACGGCGCCCAGCGATTCGCGCACCCCTTGCGGGCTGCCCGGGAGGTTCAGGATCAGCGTCGTCCCCACGGCGCCCGCGATGCCCCGGGAGAGCGCCGCCATCGGCGTGTGGGTGAGCCCGGTCGCCCGCATCAGCTCGCCGAGCCCTGGGGCCTCGCGTTCGACCACGGCGCGGGTCGCTTCCGGCGTGACGTCTCGCGGCCCGAACCCGGTGCCGCCGGTCGTCACGACGAGCTCGTGCCCGTCCGCCAGCTCCCGGAGCGCCGCCTCGATCCGGGGCCGCTCGTCGGGGACCACGCGGTGCTCCGCGACCTGGAAGCCCGCCGCGCGCAGGAGCTCCGCCGCCGTGGTTCCGGACGCGTCCTCCCGGGTGCCCTGCGTGACGCCGTCGGAGACGGTCAGGACGGCGGTCCGGGTCGGTCCCACGTGACGGAGCCTACCGTCGCCGACGACGCCGCCCGCCTCCACGGGTCCGACGGCGCCGACCCTAGGATGGGGGGACGGTGCGGGGGGCGTCTCGCCCCGCTCGGGCCGAGACGAGGAGGCGCGGCATGGAATGGGTGGACGGGCTGGCCGAGGACCTCCATCTGGACGCCCTGTCCGCGCACGAGAACCAGCATCTCCTCTCTGCGTCGCGAGAGGTGGCGCATCGGGTGGAACGGAAGGCGACGCCCCTCGCGATGTACGTGATCGGGCTGTCGGTCGGCAGCCAGATGGCCGATCGGCAACGCGATGACGCGATGGAGGACGCGATCCACGCGCTCCTGCTCCGCCTGCCCCCCGCCGAGGAGCCCTGAACCGCTCCGAGCGCTGGGCGGTAGGCTGAACACATGAACGACCGCGCGTCGACCACGCTGGCCATGCCGCTCGAGGGGCCCCTCGTGGACACGTTCGGCCGCATCGCGGACGATCTGCGCATCTCGGTCACGGACCGATGCAACTTCCGGTGCTCCTACTGCATGCCGGCAGAAGGGCTCGCGTGGCTCCCGAAGCACGAGATCCTCACGTTCGAGGAGCTGACGCGCCTGCTCGGGATCTTGGTGGGGCTGGGGGTTCGCAGCCTGAAGGTCACGGGAGGCGAACCGCTCGTCCGTGCCGAGCTCCCCGTCCTGATCCGGATGTTCCGAGAGGTCGGGCCCGACCTCGACATCTCGCTGACGACGAACGGGGTGCTCCTGGACCGCCTGGCGGGGCCGCTCGCCGAGGCGGGCATCGACCGGGCGACGATCTCCTGCGACTCGCTCTTGCGACATCGCTTCGCCGAGATGACCAGGCGCGACGCGCTCGAGAAGGTCCTCGCCGGGATGCGGGCCGCCGAGGCGGCCGGCCTCACCCCGATCAAGGTCAACTGCGTGGTGATCGGCGGCACGAACGACGACGAGGTGGTGGACTTCGCTCGCTGGGCCCGGGCGACCGGGTACGAGGTCCGGTTCATCGAATACATGCCGCTCGACGCCCAACACGCCTGGGAACGGGAGAAGGTCGTGCCGGCGGCGCGCATCCTCGAGGCGATCGACGAGCGATACCCGCTCGTGGCGGAGGGCCACGCGAACGAACCGGCGACGACGTTCGGTTTCGCGGACGGCGCCCCGGGGCGCATCGGCGTGATCGCCTCCGTCACGGAGCCGTTCTGCGACACGTGCAACCGGCTCCGGCTCACGGCGGAGGGGATGTTCCGGAACTGCCTCTTCGCGATGGACGAGACGGATCTCCGTGGACCGCTCCGGGACGGCGCCTCCGACGAGGAACTGGCGCTCCTCCTCCGGCAGGGCCTGTGGACGAAGTGGTCCGGTCACCGGATCAACCATCCCGATTTCGTGCAGCCCGAACGGTCGATGTCGATGATCGGCGGCTGAGGGAGCGCGGTTCCCTACCGATTCTCGATCCGCAGCCGGGGCACGTCATCCCGCTCGAACCCGAGGACCTGCGCGTAGAAAGACAGTTCCGCTTCCAGGGCTCGCCGCCTCGACTCCGCCTTGCGGAACCCGTGCTGTTCCCCCTCGAACACCACGTAGGCGAACGGCAGACCCTTCCGTTGCAGGGCCTCCACCATGATCTCCGCCTGGGCGGGCGGCACGACGCGGTCCTCGGAGCCCTGGAGGAGCAGCATCGGGCAGGAGATCCCGTCGGTGAAGTGGATCGGCGACCGTGCGCGGTAGCGCTCCGCCTCCTCCGGGTAAGGGCCAACGAGGGAGAACAGGTATCGGGACTCGAACTTGTGGGTGCCGCCGCCCACGAACGACTCGAGATCGGCCAGGCCGAAGGAGCTGGTGCCGGCCGCGAACCCGTCGTGCATCGTGAGCGCGCACAGCGTGGTGTAGCCGCCGGCGCTGCCCCCCGTGATCAGCAGGCGGTCGCCGTCGACCTCGCCGCGTCCCGCCAGCCAGCGCGCCGCGTTGATGCAGTCGGCCGTGTCGACGACGCCCCAGCTCCCGTTCAGGCGCTGCCGGTACGCGCGCCCGAACCCGGTGCTCCCGCCGTAGTTCACGTCCACGACGGCGAACCCACGGCTCGTCCAGAACTGCGTCTCGAGGGAGAAGCTCGGCATCGACTCGGCCGTCGGCCCTCCGTGGCTCATCACGATCAGGGGTGGGCGCTCCTCCGCCGGTCCGATCGTGTCCCGGTTCTCGGGGGCGTAGAAGTGGGCGAACGCGGTGACTCCACCCTCCGTGGGGAACTCGATCTGACGGGGGACGGAGAAGAAGCGGTCGTCGACGTCCACCGATGTCGCCGACCGGAGCACATCGACCGACCGTGACGTGACGTCGAGCAGCACCACCTGATCCGGGATCGAAGGGCCCCCACCCACGAACGCCACGCGGTCGCCTTCGACGTCGAGGGCCGGTCGCATCGCGGAGTGGGGAAGGTCAAGGTCGATCAGCTCCCCCGACGAGGGGTCGAGGATCGCCACGTGCTGGACGCCGTCGCGTTCCCACAGGCACGCGATCCGCCCGTCGTCCAGGAACCCGTAGGCGCTCATCCCGAACACCCAGAGCGGCCAGCCGAACTCCGCCTCTGCGGGGTGGAGCGCCTGCACCTCCCCGTCGCGTTCCCGATAGAGGTTCCACCATCCGGTCCGGTCCGATACGAAGTGCAGGTCGCCGGCCGGGCTCCACGACGGCTGGAAGATCGACTCCTCTGCAGCCCGGCCGGCGGCGCGCCGCACGGTGCCGATCGTGCCGTCGTCGCCGAGCTCGCCCACGAGGACCTCACACCCGTCCCACGGCATCCACGGGAGGTCCCATTCGAGCCAGCACAGCATCGACCCGTCCGGAGAGGGCCTCGGCGTGGAGAAGAAGTCGCGGCCGGAGCGGATCAGGACGGGCTCGCTCGACCCGTCCGGTGGGAGGGCGATCAGCTCGTTGACGACACCGGCGGGGTCGTCGGGGTCGCGATGGCGTTCCCGAACGCAGAGCAGCCACCTCCCGTCGGGCGTGATCCGTCCGTCGGTGTACCGGATCCTGCCGCCGGACTCGGCGGTGATCGGGACCGGGCCGGCACCCGGGGCCTGCCGGTACAGGCGCTGATCGGCGAAGTTCGAGAAGTAGACCGTGTCGTCGTGGACGAGGTAGGCGCCGCCGCCGTACTCGTGCACCGTCGTACGCACGTCGAAGCCCGCCGGCGTCACGTCCATCGGATCGGCGGCCGGAACCGCGCGCACAAGCACCGATCGCCCGCCTTCGGCCGGGCGTCCCTCCACCCAGTACACGCTCCCGCCCTCGAGCCGGGGCTGCCCGAGGGAGATCCCGGCCACCGAGACCATCTCGGCGCCGATCGGCGACCGCCAGGTGCCGAACGGCGCCGCCGCCCTCATGCGGGGCGTCTCGCCACGATCACCCTCGTGAGCGGCAACGGCCCGCCCTTCGTGCTCCGGATGTCGCGGAAGCCCTCTCGCCGGAGCACGCCCTTCACGTGCGTCACACGGTCCGGGCTCACCTCCATCAGGAGCCATCCGGTAGGCGAGAGCCACCCCGGCGCTTCCCGCGCCGTCCGGGCGATGAGCCCGAGGCCGTCGCGGCTCCGGTCGGTCAGCGTGTGCTCCGGCTCCCATTCCCGGATCTCTTCCGGGAGGTCCTTCAGCTCGCGCATCGGCACGTACGGCGGATGCAACGTGACGACGTCCACTGCGCCGGCGACCGTCCGCGGGAGACCACCGAACAGGTCCCCCGTGACGAACCGAGCCTTCAGCCCGAGACGCTTGGCGTTCGCGCGCGCGAGCTTCACGGCGTCCGCGGACACGTCCGTCCCGATCACGTCGGCGCGACCGACCTCGTTCGCGACGGCCAGGGCGATCGTCCCTGCACCGGTCGCGAGATCGACGTGCATCGGCCGTGATCGTCTCCGCAGCCGGCGGATCGCCTGCACCGCGAGGTACTCGGAGGCATCTCGCGGGACGAACACGCCGGGCCGCACGAGCAGGTCGAGCCCGCGGAACTCGGTGTACCCCTTGAGGAACGGGATCGGCTCCCCGGTGGCACGCCGACGGACGAGCCGATCGAACGTTCGCCGCTGCTCGGGCGAGATGTCCTGACCGGGCTCCGGCTCCTCCCCGATGACGTGCCAGAGCAGGTCCTCGGCCTCGATCCGCTCCCGTCCCCGTTGCCAGTGATCGATCGCGGCCGAGGCCTTCAGGACCGTCACCGCGTCGTCCAGGACCTTGCGAGCCTTCAACGCTGGGCATCCTACCGAGTGCGGCTCGCTACACTCGGACCATGGCCCGGACGCCCGACGGCACCGCGTCGACGCAGGGGACGAAGCCTCGGCGAGCTCGCGCCAAGAAGGCCACCTCGATCGAGGAGGACGTGCGCCTCACTGGCGACCGGCTGGTGGTCCGGCTGCCCGAGAACGGGGAACGGAAGTCCGCGAGCGGCCTCCTGATCCCGGCGACCGCGGCGCCGGCCCCGAAGCGGCTCGCGTGGGCGGACGTGAGGCTCGTCGGTCCCGACGTGCGTGTCGCCGCGCGTGGCGACCGCGTGCTGTTCCTCCCGTCCTCCGGCCTGGAGGTCGAGCTCGACGGACAGGAGCTCGTCCTGTTGCGGGAGCGCGACGTGCAGGCGGTGTCGTCCCCACCGGCGGGGGACAAGCGCGCCGACCGGACGCCCGGCCAGTACCTGTAGCCCGCCCAGGATCGTTCAAACCGCCCCAGGTCCTTCAACGGGCGGGATCGTTCACCCCCCGAGGAAGCTCAAGCGCACCCGGCGAGCATCGTTCTCCCGGTTCGGATCGATCAAGACCACGGACTGCCACGTCCCGAGGACGAGCCGACCGTCCTCGACGGGCAGGGTGAGCGACGGAGCCACGAACACCGGCAAGAGGTGGTCCCCGCCGTGGCCGACGGACCCGTGCCGGTGGGTGTAGGCGTCATCGCGAGGGAGCAGCCGATCGAGCGCCCGCTCCAGGTCCTGCTCGGACCCACTGCCGGTCTCCATGAGGGCGAGCCCGGCGGTGGCGTGCGGCAGGAACGCGTGGACGAGCCCATCCCCGTCCATGTCGGCCGCGAAAGCGCGGATGCGATCCGTGAGATCTACGACACGGCGGCCACCGGTGTTCACCTCGAACTCGACCGATTCCATCGCTCGACCGTACCTCGCGAACGACCGACGTTCGATCCCGGGCTGGTTTCCCCCTTCGTCGCCACACCGCCACTGACTCGCGATTGTAATGATGTAATCTTGTTTGTCACGCCGACCAGAGGAGCCGAGTGATGATGCAAGAGTTGAGCGGGTGGTTCGCGGGCCGGATCCCGGCCGACTGGTTCCAGGGTCCACCGGCCGTCACGGCAGACCGCGAGGAGATCTACGTGCTGGGGACGCTCTCCGAGCCGGAGCTTCCCGGCGACGCCGGACAGGAGGCTCGTGAGGCGGCGCTCACCGCCCGGATCGACGGGTTCCGGGAGGACACCCGTGGGAAGCGGATGCGGATCGCCGACGAGGCCCAGCGGCGGTTCGGCCGCAAGGTCAGCTGGGGCGCCTCGTGCGGCGATCGCACGGTCTCGTTCACGACCCTGTCGGTGCCGGCGATGACGCGGCTCCGCATGGAGGAGCGGCACGTGCTCGACACGCTGATCGAGGCCGGGGTCGCCCGCAGCCGGAGTCACGCGCTGGCCTGGTGCGTCCGGCTGGTCGCCGAGCGCCAGGAGGAGTGGCTGAAGGACCTCCGGGAGGCGCTCCGCAAGGTCCGGGAGGTGCGCGGCGAGGGACCGACGAGCTAGACTCCCGCCTCGCACCGGACGGCGCTCAAGTTCCGCGCGGAAGGAGCCGACGTTCGAAGCATGGCCGATAGGGGACACGGGCTTCGTCGACGTCTGACCACCCTGCTCGTACTGGCCCTCCTTGTCACTCCTGTGCAGTCCATCTGGGCAGCAACCGCACGAGCGACACCGTCGTCGTGGAAGGCCGGTGAGGAAGGCAGCGGTCCCCCTGCCCTACCGGCGGGGACCGATCGGTCCGCGCGGCTGCTGATCCCGACGACCACGTGGGCCGACCTGGGAGCCGACGACCGTTGGGCGAAACCCGCGATCGATCACGTCGCCGGCGCCACGAACTGGATGCGCGACTTCCCCCCGGACGAGCTCGGGAACTGGCGTTTCCGGCCGGAGGCCTTCGAGACCCGCGGCCGATGGGCCCGAGCCGTCGTCCGCGCGTTCGCGCCGGACGCCGTCCCGGATCCGTCGGTCACGTTCACCGACCTCGACCCCCCCGACGGCGCGTATCGATGGGCCGCGATCGCGGTCGAGCGAGGGTGGATGACCCGGGGACGCGGAGGCAGATTCAGCCCCGGAGACGCCGTCACGGCCCGGGTGGTCCATCGCTCGCTCGTCCGCGCCCTCGGCATGGGACCGACCGCCGCCGCGCTCAACCGCCTGTCCACGACCGACGGCGACCGATTCGCTACCCCGCAGACCTTCGGCGTCAACCTCCTGGCGATGCGGCTGGGCCTCCGATTCAACAACAAGGTCGACGAGTCCCAGGACGTCACGCCCCGCTCGAAGCTCCGGCGGAAGCAGGCCGCCTGGTCCCTCTTCCGAGCCGCCACCCTCGAGGGATGGGTCGTGCCGTACCTGGAGGCTCAGTACGAGGGGATGGTCCTGCCGAGGATGGGCGCCGCCCGCCGTTCGATCGTCGATTGGGGCCTTCGCTACGTCGGCTATCCGTACATCTGGGCGGGCGAGTGGGGATTCACGTCGCGGTCGCCGTCGGCGTTCGGCAGCCAGCCCGGACCGGGGTTCGACTGCTCCGGCATCTCCTGGTGGGCGCTGCGGGCCGACGACGGCAGGTACTGGGAGATCTCGCCGCCGCGCCCGCACGAAGGCTGGTCACTGCCCCAACGGACCTCCTCCGAGATGGCGCGCCTCACGAAGGTGCGGCTCTCCTACGCCGACCTCCTGCCCGGTGACCTGATGTTCTACGACGGTGACCGGGACGGCGTGGTCGACCACGTCGACGTCTTCGTCGGCAACGGCTGGGCGCTCGACTCCTCGAGCAGCGTGGGCGGCGTCACCCTGATGTGGGTGAAGTCCGGTTGGTACCGAGACCACTTCGTGCACGGCCGGCGGGTCCTGCCGGGACCGAAGCCCTAGCCGCCGTCGATCGCCTCGCCGGCCTCGATCGCGCCCTGCAGGACCGTTCGCTCGTCCGCCGTGAGCGGTCGGCTCCGGCCGGCGCGCGGATCCCTCGCGACGATGACCGACCCGGACTCCGCGGCGAGCCTCCCGTCCGCCGCGAACACCCGCTCGTGCGTCCGCACGCTCGAGGTCCCGAAGCCCGTGACCCAGCAGCGGACGAGCACCTCCCGATCGCGTTGCTGCAGTTCGCTCCGGTAGTCGATCGCGACGCGGGCGATCACGAAGTCCCATGCCGCCTGCCCGAAGAGCGACCCGACCAGGCGGTCACGCGCCTCCTCGAGGTAGTTGAGGAACACGGCGTTGTTCACGTGGCCGTACGCGTCCACGTCGCGCCACCTGATCGGGATCCTGACCTCGGTCGTCACGGCCGTCACGGTAGCGGGGAACGGCAACGTCCCCCACCCACACGCGACGCGGTCTCCTCGCACGCAGAGGGGCCGGCGCGCCTCCGG
>JBOGVD010000150.1:0-5062 GCA_050696355.1 Actinomycetota bacterium | reverse complement strand
GTTCCTTGCCGAGCGGTAACTACCCGACCGAGCCCTCCATCTGCAGCTCGATCAGCCGGTTCAGCTCGACCGCGTACTCCATCGGCAGCTCGCGCGTGATCGGCTCGATGAAGCCGTTCACGATCATCGCGGTGGCCTCGGCCTCGGAGAGCCCTCGGCTCATCAGGTAGAAGAGCTGGTCGTCGCCGACCTTCGAGACCGTGGCCTCGTGTCCGAGTGCAGCCGTCTCGTCCTCGACCTCGATGTACGGGTACGTGTCGGAGCGGCTCTCGTCGTCGAGGATCAGCGCGTCGCAGCGCACCGTGGACTTCGCGTGGTGGGCGTCGGGCTCCACCCGGACCAAGCCGCGATAGCCGGTGCGTCCTCCGTCCTTCGAGACGGACTTCGAGTTGATCACGCTCGTGGTGTACGGCGCGGCGTGGATCGCCTTGCCGCCGGCGTCGGTGTGCATCCCCTTGCCGGCGAACGCAACGGACAGCACCTCGCCGCGCGCCCCCTTGCCGAGCAGATAGATCGACGGGTACTTCATCGTCACCTTGGAGCCGATGTTGCCGTCGATCCACTCCATGACGGCGTCCTCGTATGCCGCCGCGCGCTTCGTCACCAGGTTGTACACGTTCGTCGACCAGTTCTGGATCGTCGTGTAGCGGACGCGCGCGCCCTTCTTCGCGACGATCTCGACCACGGCGGAGTGCAGCGAGTCGCTCGTGTAGATCGGGGCCGAGCATCCCTCGACGTAGTGCACGTAGGAGCCTTCGTCGGCGATGATCAGCGTCCGCTCGAACTGCCCCATGTTCTCGGCGTTGATCCGGAAGTAGGCCTGCAGCGGGATGTCGACGGCCACGCCCGGCGGCACGTAGATGAACGAGCCGCCCGACCACACGGCCGTGTTCAGCGCTGCGAACTTGTTGTCGTTCGGCGGGATGATCGTCCCGAAGTACTCCTTGACCAGGTCCGGGTAGTCGCGGAGCGCGGAGTCCATGTCCGTGAACAGGACGCCGATGTCGTCCAGCTCCTTCTTGATCTTGTGGTAGACCACCTCGGACTCGTACTGGGCGCTCACACCGCCGAGGTACTTCTTCTCCGCCTCCGGGATACCGAGCTTGTCCCAGGTCCCGCGGATGTCTTCGGGCAGGTCCTCCCAGTTCTGGGCCTGCTTCTCGGTGGACCGGATGAAGTAGTAGATGTTCTCGAAGTCGATGTCCGACAGGTCCGCGCCCCACCAGGGCATCGGGCGGCTCTGGAAGTGCTTCAGAGCCTTGAGGCGATATCTGCGCATCCAGTCGGGCTCGGACTTGAGCTCGCTGATCTCCTCGACGACCTGCGTGGACAGGCCCCGCTTGGGCTCGAAGACCGAGTGCGAGGCGTCCTTCCAGTCGAAACGGTATCCCTTGGAAAGCTCCTTGAGGTGCTCTTCCTGGCTGACGGCCATGTCACTCCCTCAGATCGGCTTCCGGCGGTCACCTACAGGGTACCCGCGTGTGCTCCCTGAAGTCTATCTGCCAGGTGGGATTCGTTACAGGGCCGCCGGCGTGTCCTCCAGGACCTCGGAGATCTCGGTATCTGGCTCCCCCACCAGGTGATCGACCATCATCCGTGTCGCTCTGCGGCGTCGGCGGGGTCCCAGCGATCGACCCGGCGGGCCAGCACCTTCGTGACCACCGAACCCACGACCACGGTGAGGATCACGTACGCGACCGTGAGCGCACCGAGGTCGTCCTCGATGGCGGCGGCCGTCGCGAGCCCGGCGATCGCGATCGAGAACTCTCCCCGCGGGATCAGCGCCGCGCCGACCACGCCGCGGGCCTGCACCTCCGAGCCGAGGTGCCGCGCCGCCCACCATCCCGTCGCGTACTTCGTCGCCGAGGTCACCAGCCCCAGGAGCACGGCGATCCCGAGGACCGGCGGGATCGTGGACGGGTCGACCGAGAGACCGATGAAGGCGAAGAAGATCGCGGCGAACAGGTCGCGGAGCGGACGGACGAGCGTCTGCGCCCCTTCCGCCGCGGGCCCGGAGAGCATGATGCCGGCCAGGAGCGCCCCCACGGCGGCCGAGAACCGCGCCACGTCGGCCACGCCGGCGATCAGGATCGCGAAGCCGAGGATCGACAGGAGCAGCGCCTCGTCCGAACGGCTGAACAGCATCTGGCTGAGACCCACCTCCATGCGGAGGGTGAGCGCCAGGAGGAGCGCCACGGCAACGATCGCCACCCCCGCCGCCGCCAGCGAGACCTCCGCGCCCTCGCCGATCAGCAGGGCCGCGAGCACCGGCAGGTAGAGCGCCATCACCAGGTCCTCGATCACCGCGATCGTCACGACGAACCGACTCGCCCCGCGGGCGTGCGGCCCGGCGTGCTCGAGGAGCTTCGCCGCCACACCCGAGGACGAGACGTAGGTGATCCCGCCCAGGAACGCCGCGGCGAGGGGACCCCACCCCAGCAGCAACCCCACCAGCACGCCCGGGGTGACGTTCAGGACCAGGTCGACCACGCCGGGCGCCGCCGAGGCCCGCGCCGTGGCGAGCAGGTCGCGCGACGAATGCTCGAGCCCGAGCACGAACAAGACGAGGATCAAACCGATCTCGGCGCCGGTCTCGACGAAGCCCCGCGTCGTGACGAGCGGCAGGATCCCGCCTTCACCGAACGCGAGCCCGGCGAGCAGGTAGAGGGGAACGGTCGGCAGGTCGAACCGCGCCGCGACGCGCGCCAGGCCCGCGAGCCCGAGGATCACGGCGCCCAGCTCCAGCAACCTCACGACGCGCGACCGCCGGACACGGGACCCATCGACCGAGTCTAGGGTTGACCGGTGTGCCGTGGCGGTCGGCGATTTCCCACTGGTACCGTCCCGGCACGGAGCGAAGGGGGCGTCCGACCATGGATGACCAGGAACGGGTGCAGGGTCAGGTGCAACGGTCGGGTGCGGCGGGAGCGTTCACCGGAGGCGGGACGCTCTTCACGGAGCCGGTCCTGGTCGTGAACCAGAAGACCAAGATCGTCGAGCTGACCAACGAGTACAAGGTCTTCGACGCTGCCGGGAACCAGCTGGGCGCCGTCCGTCAGACGGGGCAGTCCACGCTGAAGAAGGCGCTCCGCCTCGTCTCCTCGGTCGACCAGTTCCTGACGCATAGCCTCGAGGTGACGGACGCGTCGGGAGCCACGCAGCTGACCCTCACACGGCCGCGGAAGGTGTTCAAGTCGACCGTGGTCGTCCAGCGGCCGGACGGATCCGAGCTCGGACGGGTCGTGCAGGAGAACATGATCGGGAAGATCCGCTTCGGGATCGAGGCGAGCGGTCAGCGCGTCGGCGCGATCCAGGGCGAGAACTGGATCGCCTGGAACTTCTCGATCACGGACGCGAACGACCGGGAGGTCGCCAGGATCACGAAGACGTTCGAGGGCGTCGCGCGGACGGTGTTCACGACGGCGGACCACTACGTCGTGCAGATCCACGAAGAGCTGCCGGAGCCCTTCCGGTCGCTCGTGGTGGCGTCCGCGCTCTGCGTGGATACCGCCCTGAAGCAGGACAAGCGCGGCTTCAACTAGACGGCGGAGGAGGGCGCCGGCCTGCCGAGCCGACCCCCTCCGATGCTCGGTCCCTCGTTACCCCAGCTCGACGGGCGCCCCCACGAGCGAGCCGTACTCGGTCCAGGACCCGTCGTAGTTCTTGACGTTCTTGAAGCCGAGCAGCTCCTGCAGGGCGAACCACGTGTGGGACGAGCGCTCGCCGATCCGGCAGTACGCGATCACCTCGCCGTCGCCCGTGATCCCCTCGGCCGCGTACAGCGCGCGCAGCTCGTCGGCGGACTTGAACGTGCCATCGTCGTTCGCGGCCTTCGCCCACGGGATGTTCGCCGCGCCCGCGATGTGGCCGGGCACCTGCGCCTGCTCTTGCGGCAGATGATCGGGGGCGGTCTTCTCGCCGCGGAACTCCTCGGGCGAGCGGACATCCACGAAGCCGGTCCCCGACCCCACCTTCGCGAGCACCTCGTCGCGGAGCGCCCGGATCTCCGGTCGCTCTGCGCCCGTGATCGAGTAGCCGGTCGCTTCGTGAGACGGCACCTCCTGCGTGAGCTCCCGGCTCTCCAGCTCCCACTTCTTCCGGCCGCCGTCGAGCAGCTTCACGTCGTCGAAGCCGCGCAGCTTCAGCAACCAGTACGCGTAGGTCGCGAACCAGTTGTTGTTGCCTCCGTAGAGCACCACGGTGGTCTCCGGCCCCACGCCGGCCGCCGACAACAGCTCCGAGAAGCCGGCCCGGTCGCGGTACTCGCGGCCCACCGGCGAGTGCAGGTCGGTGGTCCAGTTCCATGCCAGGGCGCCCCGGACGTGACCCTTCTCGTAGGCCTCCGTGTCCTCGTCGACCTCGATCGCCCGCACCGCGGGATCGTCGAGGTGCTCCTCCAGCCAATCCGTGCTCACGAGCACGTCGGGCTTCGCGTAGTCCGCCATCGGTTCGCTCCCCTCTCTCTGCGGGCCTCTCGTCCTGGCACGGGCCCGGAAACACGTGAGCGGCCGCCCGGGCGGCCGCTCGTTCAGGTCAGGGTACGTTCGTCGCTACGTCGACCGCGCGCGCAGCGATCCTGCTCCGCACGGCGGACAGCACAGCTTGGAGGGGATCATCGCCCCCACGACGCCCAGCGCTCGGGTCCGAACCACTCGGATCCCCACCCCTCAGATAGGAAACTGCGGATGCAACGAGTACCGCACCCTGCCGCTTGCGTCAAGTGCGGGCTTCAGCGGTTCGCTCCCGGCGCCGAATCACCCAGGAGGAACCCATCCGGAAGGAGTTCCGTGTCGGAGCCACGTCCAGACGAGCGCGACCTCCTCACGGTCGTGTCCGGCGCCGGCGCCGCGATGGCGGCGGATCCGGATCGCGTCCCGGCGATCGCCGTCCACGCGGCGATCGCCCTCGGCCACGACGCCGCCTCGTTCCGGGTCCTGGACGACTCGATGGCCCACCGACCGCTGGAGTCGGCCGGCCTGTCGGAGGATGCCGGCGAGGCGACTCCGCTGACCGCGTCGATGGCGGACCTCGTCCTCCGGCGGGGCGAGATGGTCGTCGCCCG
>JBOGVD010000149.1:0-10758 GCA_050696355.1 Actinomycetota bacterium | reverse complement strand
ACGTGATGGAGGACCGGCTGTTCGACCTCGCCGCCCTGATGGCCTTCGAGGTCGGCAAGAGCCGCCTGGAGGCGCTCGGCGACGTCCAGGAGACGGCGGAGCTGATCCGCTGGAACTGCGACGAGGTGGAGAAGCACGAGGGCTTCCGGACGCCGATGTCCGGCCTCGGGTCGCCCGGCGAGTACTACGACGTGATGCGTCCGTACGGCGTCTGGGCCGTGATCAGCCCGTTCAACTTCCCCTTCGCGCTGGCGGGCGGGCCCTCCTCCGGAGCGCTCGTGGCCGGGAACGCGGTCGTGCTGAAGCCCTCGAACCAGGGTGCGCTGATGGGCTACAAGCTCTACGAGTGCTATCGCGACGGCGGCGTGCCTCCGGGCGCGTTCCATCTGCTCCTGGGCCGCGGCGCCGTGGCGGGCGAGGCCCTCTGGCGCCATCCCGACGTGAACGGCATCACGTTCACCGGCTCCTACGCGGTGGGGATGGACATCTACAAGAACTTCGTGCAGGACGTCCCGAAGCCCGTGATCGCCGAGATGGGCGGCAAGAACCCCGCGATCGTCACGAAGAACGCGGACCTCGACGTCGCCACCGACGGCGTGCTGCGCTCGGCCTTCGGCTTCGGGGGACAGAAGTGCTCGGCGAACTCGCGCGTCTACGTCGAGCGCGAGGTCTACGACGACTTCGTGCAGCTGCTGAAGGAGAAGACCGAGAAGATCCAGGTCGGCAACCCGATCGAGCGAGGCGTGTTCCTGGGACCGGTCGTGAACGAGGAGGCCCTCAACACGTTCGAGCAGGCGGCCGGCGAGGCCAAGAAGAACGGCACCGTGATCACGGGCGGCGAGCGGATCACGGAGGGCGACCTCGGCCGCGGCCTGTTCGTGCAGCCGACGGTCGTGGAGGCCCCCGAGGACAGCTGGCTCTGGAAGAAGGAGCTGTTCGTGCCGTTCGTGGCGGTGGCGCCGTTCGACGAGCTCGACGACGCGATCGCGAAGGCGAACGACACCGAGTACGGACTGACGGCCGGGTTCTTCAGCAAGGACCGCCACGAGATCGAGGAGTGGCTCGACAAGATCCAGGCCGGCGTGGTCTACGTGAACCGCCGTGCCGGCGCCACCACCGGCGCCTGGCCCGGCGTCCAGCCCTTCGGCGGCTGGAAGGGGTCGGGCACGACCGGCAAGGCCGGTGGCGGTCCCTACTACGTCACGCAGTACCTGCGCGAGCAGTCCCGGACGGTGATCGAGGAGTGACGTCCGGGGGCCTCGAGGGGGCCGAGGCCCCTCGGCTGATCACCGAGCTGCCGGGGCCGAAGGCCCGGGAGGTCCTCGAGCGCGACGGCCGCACGACCTCACCGTCGCTGCCCCGTGCCTATCCCTTCGTCCCGGCGCGCGGCGCCGGCTCGGTCGTCGAGGACGTCGACGGCAACGTCTTCCTGGACGTGAACGCGGGCATCGCGGTCACGTCCACAGGCCACTGCCACCCGACGGTCGTGGAGGCGATCCAGCGGCAGGCCGCCGAGCTGATCCACTACTCCGCGTCGGACTTCTATCTGCCGATCTACTCCGAGCTCACCGAGCGGCTGAGCGAGATCGCCCCGATGTCCGGCGCCGTCCGGTCGTTCCTGACGAACTCGGGCACGGAGGCCGTCGAGGCCGGGATCAAGCTCGCGCGGTGGTCCACCGGCCGCCAGTACGTGATCGCCTTCTACGGCTCGTTCCACGGACGCTCCTACGGCAGCGTCTCGCTCACCGCGTCGAAGGCGAAGTACCGAGCCGGCTTCGGGCCGCTCCTGCCCGGCGTGCTCCATGCCTACTACGGGGACGGCCGCGACCTGCCCGTCCCACCGCGCGGCGACGAGGAAGGGTTCCCGACGATCGATCACATCGAGGGCCTCCTGATGCAGAAGATCGTGGGCCCGGATGAGGTGGCGGCGATCGTCGTGGAGCCGGTGCTCGGCGAGGGCGGCTACATCGTGCCGCCGGACGGCTGGCTCGCCGCGCTCCGCGAGCTGTGCGACCGCCACGGGATCCTGCTGATCGCCGACGAGGTGCAGTCGGGGATGGGGCGGACCGGCGCGATGTGGGCGATCGAGCACGCCGGCGTGGAGCCCGACATCCTGCTCGCGGGCAAGGGGATCGCGAGCGGCATGCCGCTCGGCGCGATGATCGCCAAGGACTCGGTGATGACGTGGACGATGGGCACCCACGGCTCCACGTACGGCGGCAACCCGCTGTCGTGCGCCGCGGCGATCGCGACCCTCGACGTGATCCGGCAGGAGGAGCTGCTGGAGAACGCGGCGAAGGTCGGCGACCTGTTGCGGCACGGTCTGCGCGACGTCCAGACGCGCCAGGCGGCGATCCGCGAGGTCCGCGGGCTCGGACTGATGATCGGGATCGAGCTGCCGGACCACGACACGGCGGCCGCCGTCGAGCGAGGTGCCTTCGAGCGCGGCATGCTGATGCTCGGGTGCGGCGACGCCGCGATCCGGATGTCGCCTCCGCTCGTGTTCCGTGAGGACCAGGCGCGCGTCGCCCTCGAGCTGTTCGAAGGGGTCGTCGCCGAGAAGGGTCCCTAGCGCCGCGATGGCCTCGCTCGTCGACACGCTCACGTTCGACTGCCACGACCCCGAGGTGGTGGCCAGGTTCTGGGCGGCGGCGCTCGGCTACGAGGTGCAGGAGGTCGCGACGGAGGAGGCGGCGATCCACGACCCGGCGGGCCGCGGGTGGCCACTGCTGTTCCTCGTGGTCCCGGAGGGCAAGGCGGTGAAGAATCGGGCGCACCTCGATCTGTCACCGCCGTCGACGATGCGCGAGGAGGTGGACCGGCTCACCGCGCTCGGCGCCACGCCGTCCCGCCTCGTCGAGGAGCACGGAAGCTTCTGGACCATCATGCTGGATCCCGAGGGCAACGAGTTCTGCGTGCTGCGGGGTCCGAGCGACGACCCGCCGCGGGAGCGTTCCACGTGACCTCGAAGGTCGCGACGATGCGGGACGCCGTCGCGGAGCTCGTCCGCGACGGCGACACCGTCGCGATCGAGGGGTTCACGCACCTGATCTGCTTCGCCGCCGGACACGAGATCATCCGTCAGCGCAGGCGCGACCTGACCCTGGCGCGGATGACGCCCGACGTCGTGTACGACCAGATGGTCGGCGCCGGCGTCGCCAGGAAGCTGATCTTCTCGTGGCTGGGGAACCCGGGGGTGGGGTCGCTCCACGCGGTGCGGCGACGGATCGAGGACCACGACCCCGCACCCCTCGAGATCGAGGAGTACTCCCACTTCGGGATGGTCTGCCGCTACGTCGCGGGCGCCTCCAACCTGCCGTTCTTCCCGATCCGCAGCTACTACGAGTCCGACATCCCGGAGGTGAACCCGAGGATCGTGCCGATGACGTCCCCGTACGAGGACGGCTCGGAGGTCTACGTCGTCCCGCCGCTGCGGCCCGACGTGACGATCGTGCACGCGCAGCGCGCCGATCGGGAGGGCAACGCCCAGATCTGGGGCCTGCTCGGGTGCCAGAAGGAAGCGGCGTTCGCCGCCGATCGCGTGATCGTGGTGGTGGAGGAGCTCGTGGACGGCGACGTGATCCGACGCGACCCGAACCGGACCGTGATCCCCGGCATCGTGGTTGACGCGGTGGTCGAGGAGCCGTTCGCGTGTCACCCCTCGTTCGCCCAGGGGTACTACGACCGCGACAACGCGTTCTACCTCGCG
Organism: Actinomycetota bacterium; assembly: GCA_050696355.1. Taxonomy (GTDB): domain Bacteria; phylum Actinomycetota; class UBA4738; order UBA4738; family HRBIN12; genus JAJNBA01. The sequence goes on along the minus strand of JBOGVD010000149.1, from coordinate 7,049 downwards.
TGGGACGCGATCGCGCGCGATCCGGTGACGCTCGAGACGTGGCTCCAGGAGTGGGTCTTCGGGCTCGGCTCCCACGCGGACTACGTCGAGAAGTGGGGCGCCGAGCACTGGGCGTCCCTGGAGCCCGGTCCGGCGATGTCCGGCGAGGTCGACTACGGGAGCTACGCGTGAGCGACCACTCGAAGAACGAGCTGATGATCGCGGCGAGCGCGCGCCTGCTCGCGGGCGTCGAGAACTGCTTCGTCGGCGTGGGGCTGCCGAACATCGTCTGCAATCTCGCCCAGCGAACCGTCGCGCCGGAGCTCCAGCTCGTCTACGAGTCCGGCGTCTTCGGCGCCCGGCCGCGGCGGCTCCCGCTGTCGATCGGCGATCCGACCCTGGCCACCGGCTCCACGGCGGTCACGTCGATGTTCGAGCTGTTCGCCTTCTACCTCCAGGCGGGCCTGATCGACGTGGCGTTCCTGGGCGGGGCACAGATCGACCGCTTCGGGAACCTCAACACGACGGTGATCGGCGACTACGGGCAGCCGAAGGTGCGACTGCCCGGGTCGGGCGGCGCGTGCGAGATCGCGATCCACGCCCGGAAGATCCTCGTGATCATGCGGCAGGCGGAACGCTCGTTCGTCGAGGAGCTGCACTTCCGGACGTCGCCGGGTCACAGCGGCGACCCGGCGCACGACCGGGCGCGCGGCTGGTCGGGGAGCGGCCCGACGAACGTCGTCACGGACCTGGCGACCTTCGGCTTCGACGAGGTGACCGGCGAGATGACGCTGCAGACGCTGCACCCCGGCACGAGCCTCGAGGACGTGAAGGCGAACATGGGCTGGGACCCGCGCGTCGCGCCGGACCTCACCGAGACGCCGGCCCCCTCCGACGACGAGCTCCGCCTCCTCCGCGAGGAGCTCGACCCCGACGGCATCTACACGAAGTGAGCGAACGTCCGCTCTCGCCCTGTGTAGTAGTATGCAACGACGATGCTAACGGTCCCCGAGGCGGCGAAGCGGGTCGGACGCGACCCCGAGACGGTCAGACGGTGGATCCGCAGCGGCAAGCTTCCATCGAAGAGGGTCGGCACGCAGCATCTGGTCGACGAGCATGATCTCGCGGCCCTCGTGGATGGTTCGGACTCCCTTCCCCTACCGGAGGAGTGGCGGTACATGTCGGATGGGCGGCCGCAGCCGGATTGGGTGAGGCTCGTTCGGACGTCACGGGAGAGTCACTGAGGCCTTGCTGGTCCTCGATGCGAACGTCGTCCTTTCCGCATGTGCCTCCGATGACGGATTCGCCCGTTTCTCCGGCGAACCCCTCGCGGCGCCTCCACTGATGTGGTCCGAGGTCATGGCCGCCCTCCATCTTGGTCTGACGAGAAGGATCATCGACCGTGAAGGCGCGGAGCTCTCGCTTCAACGGTTGGAGGGTTGCCCGATCTCCACGAGATCGCCGCGTTCGTTGAGACGCGAGGCATGGCGGATCGCCGAGGTTCTCGGGATGGGTCGCACGTACGACGCGGAGTACCTGGCGCTCGCGAGCCTGCTCGGATGCCGGCTCGTCACGCTCGACGGCCGGCTCCGCCGAGGTGCCGACAGCCTCGGCTTCGTGATCGGGCCGGGGGAGCTGGAACCGTGAGCCACGTGTTCTCGCGGGCGCCGACCCGGATCTTGCCCACGGCCGTGTCCGCGGAGGGTGTCTGGATCACCGACGTTGACGGGACGCGCTACCTCGACGGCGCCGGCGGCGCGATCGTCGTGAACGTGGGCCACGGCGTCGCGTCGGTGATCGACGCGATCGGCGAGCAGCTCGAGCGCACGCAGTACGTCCATCCGACCGCGTTCACCACGGAGGCGGTGGAAGCCTACGCCGACGAGGTGGCCGGGATCCTGCCGATGGACGACGCGCGGATCTACCCGGTCTCCGGCGGGTCCGAGGCCGTCGAGACGGCACTGAAGATGGCACGCGCCTATCACCTGGCGAAGAGCCACGGCGGTCGCTCGGTCGTGATCGGCCGAAGGCTCTCCTACCACGGCAACACGTTGGGCGCCCTCGATGCCTCCGGCAAGGCGCCGCTCCGCAAGCCGTACACGCCATGGCTCGGGCGGTTCCTGCACGTGTCCGCCGCCTACGAGTTCCGGTGCGAGAACCCGCAACACCCGCACGGGTGCGGCGCCTGGCACGCCGCCGAGCTGGAGAAGCTGATCGCCTCCTACGGCGCGGACACGGTCGCGGCGTTCATCGCGGAGCCGGTCTCGGGGGCCACCCTCGGCGCGGCCGTCCCTCCCGACGACTACTGGCCGGCGATCGCCGAGGTCTGCCGGCGACACGACATCATCCTCATCGCCGACGAGGTGATGACGGGCTTCGGACGCACAGGGTCGTGGTTCGGCATGGACCACTGGGACGTCCGTCCCGACATCCTCACCGCGGGCAAGGGCGCCACGAGCGGCTACGTGCCGTTCGGGTTCACCGCCGCATCGGCCCGGGTGCACGAGGTGATCGCCGGCGGCCCCGGGTTCGTCCACGGCTTCACCTGGTCGCACCATGCGCTCGGCGCCGCGGCCGGCCTCGCGGTGGTGCGCGAGCTGAAGGCCGGGCTCGTGGACCGGTGCCGGGAGCTCGGACGGCGCCTGCTCGAGGACCTGCGGGCCGAGCTCGCGGAGGCGCCCACCGTGGGGGACGTGCGCGGGCTCGGGCTCATGATCGGGATCGAGCTGGTGCGGGACCGGGAGACGAACGAGCCGTTCACCCGCTCGGCGAGGGTCGCCGAACGCATCCTCGAGGCGGCGCGGGCGTCGGGGCTGCTCCTGTACTCCTCGACCGGGCACGTCGACGGATCCGACGGCGACCTCGTGATGCTCGGACCGCCCTTCTCGATCGCCGACGACGAGGCCGCGATCCTGCTCGAGCGGACGGCGGCTGCCGTCCGCAGCGTCTCGTGAGCGGCGCCGTCGGCCTCGTCCGATGCCCCGAGGCACGGATCTACGACCACGGGCCCGGGCATCCGCTCCGCCCGGACCGCGTCCTGCTGACCTGGGAGCTGATCGCCGCGACCGGCCTCGACCGGCGCGCGGGTGTGGGTGTGCTCGGGTGCGAGCCGGCCTCGGACGAGGTCTTGGGGCTCGTCCACACGCAGGAGTTCCTCGACGCGACGAAGGCGGCCGGCAGCGGTGTGGAGGGGAACTGGTCCCGCTTCGGGTATGGGCCGGGCGACAACCCGATCTTCGACCGCATGCACGACGCCGGGGCGCTGGTCGCGGGGGCGTCCGTGGAGGCCGCCCGAGCCGTGTGGAGCGGCGAGCGCCTCCACGCGTTCAACGCGGCCGGCGGGCTCCACCACGCGATGCCCGCACGGGCGAGCGGCTTCTGCATCTACGACGACCCCGCGGTCGCGATCGCCTGGCTGCTGCGCGAAGGGGCGGAGCGGATCGCCTACGTGGACGTCGACGTGCACCACGGCGACGGCGTGCAGGCGATCTTCTGGGGCGACCCGAGGGTGCTCACGATCTCGATCCACCAATACGTCCCGGGCTGGTTCTTCCCCGGGACCGGCGCGGCGTCCGAGCGCGGGGGTCCGGGTGCGGAGGGGTCGGCGATCAACGTCCCGCTGCCTCCCGAGACCGGCGACGACGCGTGGCTGGACGCGTTCCGCGCCGTGGTGCCGTCGGCGGTGGAGCGGTTCGAGCCCGACGTCCTCGTGACCCAGCTCGGCTGCGACACGCACGCCACCGATCCGCTCGCGCAGCTCCGGCTCACGACGCGCGCCTACCGCGAGTGCGCGGTGGAGCTCCACACCCTGGCGCACCGGGCCGCCGACGGTCGCTGGGTCGCGACCGGCGGCGGCGGCTACCAATGGGCGCGGGTCGTCCCGCGGGCCTGGACCCTCGCGTTCGCGGAGATGACCGGCACCCTCGCCGACCTGCCGGACGAGCTCCCCGAAGGCTTCATCGAGGAGGCGGAGCGCCGGGCGGGCGGCGAGGTGCCCGCGACGTTCTCCGAGCCCGACCTCGGCCCCGGACGGGCCGACGGACAGGCCCGCGCCGTCGCCGACGAGGTTCGCCGTCTGGTCCTGGCGCCATGAGCGCGCGCACGAAGCTCGTCTGCACGCTCGGCCCGGCGAGCGCGACGCCGAAGATGGTGCGCGGACTGGTGGAGGCGGGTGGCTCCGTCTTCCGGGTCAACTACTCGCACGGCACCGCGGAGGACCACGTCCGCAGCGTCTCGATCGTGCGCGAGGTCGAGCTGGCGACCGGCCGCTCGCTCGCCGTCCTCGCCGACCTGCCCGGCCCGAAGGTCCGCCTCGCCGACGTCGACCCAGACCCCTTCTTGTTCCGTCCCGGCCAAACCTTCGAGCTCCGGCCCGACGGCCCGGGCGACGCGACGGGGGCGGCGACCACCTACGCCGGCCTCGCGGACGACCTGCGGGTGGGCGACCGGGTCCTGCTCGCGGACGGCGCGGTGGAGCTGACCGTCAGGGGCATCCAGGGCGACCGCGTGCGGACCGAATGCGTCCGGGCAGGCTCGGTGAAGAGCCACCAGGGCGTGAACGTGCCGGCAGAACGGCTCGGTCTGCCACCCGTTACCGACCGGGACCGGGGGATGCTGGCGCACGCCCTCGACCTCGGCGTGGACCTCGTGGGGCAGTCCTTCGTCCGGGATCCCGCGGACGTCGAGCAGCTCCGTGCGGCGATGGGCGATCGCGCGGTGCCGATCGTGGCGAAGATCGAGACCCGGCCGGCCGTGGACGACTTCGAGGCGATCCTGGAGGTGGCCGACGCCGCGATGGTGGCTCGGGGAGACCTCGGCGTGGAGCTGCCGATGGAGGAGATCCCGCTCGTGCAGAAGCGGCTGCTGCGCGCGGCGAGGGCGGCCGGACGCCCGGTGATCGTCGCCACCCAGATGCTCGAGTCGATGATCCGCTCGCCCCGGCCGACCCGGGCCGAGGCGAACGACGTGGCAACCGCTGTCCTCGACGGCGCCGATGGGATCATGCTCTCCGCCGAGACCGCGATCGGGGAGTTCCCCTTCGAGGCGGCCTCGGTCGCCACCCGGATCGCGCTCGCCGTCGAGTCCCGGGGCGCCGAGTACCGGGCGGCGCAGCCGCCGTGCCTCCACACGGGCGAGGCGGCCGCCGTCGCGCACGCCGCCTCCTCGATCGTCGCGGGCGAGTCGGACGCGGTCGCGATCACGTGCTACACGACGACCGGGCGGACCGCCGCGCTGCTCTCGTCGGAGCGCCCGCGGGTGCCGATCCACGCGTTCATCCCTGACGCGGACGTCCGGCGCGCGAACGGGCTCCTGTGGGGCGTCGAGGCGCATCCGGCCGAGCGACCGGAGGACACCGACGCGATGATCTCCCTGATGGACCGGGGGCTCCTGGCCGGCGGGCTCGTCGCCGAAGGGGACACCGTCGTGATGGCCGCCTCGATGCCCGTCGGCCGCACGACCACCAACATGCTGAAGGTCCACCAGGTCGGTCTGACGGAGGTCTGAGCACCGCACGATGCCGCAGCCGAACGGCCGTTGCGCCGCGAACCGAACCCGCGTAGCGTGGCCGCATGTCGCTGCGCTCTCCGAACGAGATCCCCGGTCGGCCGACGAGCGTGCTCGTGCCGACGTACAGCGACAACGAGAATCCGGGCACGAAAGCGCAACGTCGCCGGCTCGCCGTCGAGTGGCGCCGCCGGCATCCTCCGTGGTGGAAGCGGCTGCTCCGCCTGAAGTCAGTCCCCCCCGCCGACTGAGTCCTCCGGACCACGCGTGTCCGGCGCACCCATCGCTTCGAGCATCTCCTGCAACAGCCACCCGAGGAACTGGTAGACGCGGTACGTGTCGTGGCGAGGGTCGGCCCTCGGGAAGTCCTCGTCGGTGGCCTCCTCCGTGATGTCGATCCGGGTCCCGAGCACCAGCCGGAGGTCGTTCACGACGCCGATCCACGCCAGGAGCTCGTCCTCGGACAGCGACGACGCGTGCACGGTGCCCTCCACGGTGTCGAGGGCCTCGAGCTTCCCGGTCCTCGGCCCCCCGCCGAGGGTCGTTTCGAACTCCAGGTTCCGCAGCGGATCGTCCTGGTAGGCGGGAGGGAAGAGCCTGGCGACGGCCGGATCGCTCGACGGGTCCTCTCCTTGCAAGAGCGCCCGAGACTGCTGGCAGAGCTCCACGAGGAGCCCGCGCACTCCCTTGCTGAGGTGCACGGCGAACCGGTCGCGTTCCCTGCGGAACGACGGTTCCACGCTCACACGTCTTTCTGCAGGGTCGCCCACAGGCCGTGCGCGTGCAGCCGCGCGACGTCGGACTCGGCCTTCTCGCGCGGACCGGCAGAGACGACCGCCTTGCCCTTGGTGTGGACGTCCCACATCAGGCGCTCGGCCCGCTCCCGCGGATAGCCGAACAGGCGCATGAAGACCCACGTGACGTAGCTCATCAGGTTGATCGGGTCGTTCCAGACGATGACGATCCAGGGCGGGTCGGGCTCGTGGGCCTCGTCGCCGGCGGGACGGTCGACCCGGACGGGAGCGGTGCCGATGCTGAGCGACGTCATGTCTGGCGGGGAGCGGAGCGGTGACGACGGAGCCTCCGGACCCCCCAACGGTACAACGGCGGCGTCGCCACGCGGAAGAGCTGCATCGGGCCCAACCAGCGGGGGATCGAATACTCGGGCGCGATGTCCTCGCGTACGACCTTCACGATCGCACCCGTGACGGTGCCCATCTCGAGCACGGCCCAGTCCGGGAGGTCGCCCTGCGGGAAGCCCTCGGTGTCCACGAAGCCGGGGTTCACCGACGTCACGTGCACGTTCCGCCCTTCCGTCTCGTAGTTCATCGCCTCCGAGAACGCGACGACGGCGTGCTTCGTGGCGCCGTAGATCGGGTTGCCGGGCGTCGCGAACCGCCCGGCGAGCGATCCGATGTTGACGACGTGGCCCTTCCCCCGCGCGAGCATCCCCGGCAGGAACGCGCGGGTGCCGAACAGCACGCCGAGCACGTTCAGCCGCACGTGCTCCTCGATCCGGTCGTAGTCGAGCTTCGTGAACGTGCCGCCGCCGCGCATCCCCGCGC
>JBOGVD010000148.1:0-10043 GCA_050696355.1 Actinomycetota bacterium | reverse complement strand
CGCGAGTGCGAGATCCTTGCGCGCGAGAGCCAAGCGGAAGTCGACGCTACTCACTCTGCCGAGCACCTTGTCACGGAACCGATCGACGAACGAGCCGAGGGGTCCGAGGCTGAGCGCGTCGAGAACGACCTCCGGCTCGAGGCCATCCCGATCGGTGAGCGCGAGGACCTCTCCCAGGCATACCATCGTCGACATGTTCGCCGCGTTGGCGGCGAGCTTCACCGTCGCACCGGCGCCGAGGCGACCCACGTGGCGCACGGTCCCCAGCGCTCCGAGGATCTCCGCGCATCGGTCCAGGTCGCCCGGATCGCCGCCCACCAGGATCGCGAGCGACCCCGCCTCTGCGTGGGGGACGCTGCCGAGGACGGGAGCGTCCAACACCGCGACCGGGTCGAGCTTCTCCGCGGCGGCGCGGATCGCCGTCGGACCGACGGTGGACATGTCGATGAGGGTCGCTCCGGGCGCGATCGTCTCCGATGCTCCGTCCGGACCGAAGAGGACCTGCTCCAAGGCGGCTGGGTCCGCCACCATCGTGATCACGACGGCGGCCCCCTGCGCGGCGTCCGCGGGGGTCCCCGCCCGAGAAGCCCCCGCCCCCACGAGCGCTTCGTCTCGACCCGGCGTGCGGTTCCAGAGGCGGAGGGAATGCCCGGCTTCGAGGAGTCTGCCGGCCATCGGTCGACCCATGGCACCGAGACCGAGGAACGCCACGCTGCTCACGCAGGCACCCGGGTCACCACGACCTCGATCAGCGCTCCTCCCGCGACGTGTGGCAACGATATCATCCGCTCCATCGTGCGGATCTCGGACGTCTCCACGGTGGTCGTCGACGCCGGCGACCGCGACTGGGTCTTCGTGCGCGTGGCCACCGACGAGCCCGGCCTCATCGGGTGGGGTGAGTGCTCGCTCGGCTGGCACACGCGAGCCGTCTGCGGGGCCGTCCAGGACCTGGAACCGCTGCTCGTCGGTCAGGACCCGCGCCCCGTCGAGCGCCTCTGGCAGCGGATGGTCCGCGGCCCGTACTTCCGGGGCGGCATCATCACGATGAGCGCGGTCGCCGGGATCGACCAGGCGCTCTGGGACATCAAGGCGAAGGACCTCGGTGTGCCGCTGTTCGAGCTCATCGGAGGTCCGGTCCGCGACCGGGTCCGGACGTACGTGAACCTCGGATCCGAGCTGGGCGGGGACGCGCGGGATCCGGAGGCATGGGCCGAGGCCGCCCGGGCCGCTCGCAAGGCCGGTTTCGATGCGATGAAGGTGTACCCGATGTCGCCGGCCCGTGGATTGGAGGGCGCGGCGGCAGTGCGCGAGGCGGCTGAGCTCGTCGCGCGCGTGCGGGAGGCGGCGGGCGACGACGCGGACATCATGGTGGACCTCCACGGACGGACCACCCCCGCCACCGCGATCGAGCTCGGCCTGGCGCTCGGCCCCTCGCGACCGTTCTTCCTGGAAGAGCCGTGCCCGCCGGGAGACGCGGACGCCGTCGCCGAGGTGGCCCGGGCCCTCCCGATCCCGATCGCGACCGGGGAGCGTCTCTCGTCACGCCGTGAGTTCCAGGAGCTGCTCGCGAAGCGCGCGTGCGCCGTGATCCAGCCGAACGTCTGCTACTGCGGCGGCGTCTCGGAGCTCCGCCGGATCGCCGCGAACGCGGAGACATCATTCGTCTCCGTCGCGCCCCACAACCCGAACGGGCCGATCGGCACGATGGTCAGCATCCACCTCGCGCTCGCGCTGCCGAACTTCCTGATCCTCGAACAGGTCCGCGACGACGTGCCCTGGCGCGGGGAGATCGTCGGCCGGTCGCTCGAGACCGAGGCCGGCTACGCGATGCCGCCGTCGGGACCGGGGATCGGCGTGGAGCTCGTCGAGGAGGTCGCCGCCGCCCACCCCGGCGGGTCGCCGGCTCCGCATCTCGCATTCGCGCCCGACGGCTCGCTGTTGGACTGGTAGGCGATGACGTCGCTCGACGGGAGAGTGGCCTTCGTCACCGGAGGGGCGAACGGGATCGGGAGGGCGTGCGTCGAGCGGCTCCAGGCTGCGGGCGCCGCCGTCGTGTTCTGCGACATCGAGCCTGACGCCGGCCGCGAGGTCGCCGAGGCGCTGTCGAACGAGGCCGTTCCCGTCGAGTTCGTCGAGGCCGACGTCACCGTCGAGGATCAGATGGCGCGGGCGACCGCGTTCGCGATCGAACGCTTCGGGTCGCTCGACGTCGTGGTGGCGAACGCGGGGATCGACCGTCCTTTCGACGCCGCCACGATGACGGAGGCGGAATGGGACGCGTTCGTCGGGATGGACCTGAAGTCGGTGTGGCTGAGCGTGAAGCACGCGCTCCCGCAGATGCGCAGCCAGCGGCGGGGGTCGATCGTCACGATCGCTTCGATCCACGCGTTCGTGACGTCGACCGGGAAGTTCCCGTACGCGGCCGCGAAGTCGGGGGTCGTGGGCCTGACGCGAAGCCTCGCACTGGACGAGGGGTTGCACGGGATCCGCGCGAACGCGGTCTGCCCCGGCTACACGCGGACGCGGATGTTGGGAGTCGAGTCGGCGGAGGACCCGATCGCCACGGAGCGCGAGATGGCGGCGATCCATCCGCTTGGGCGGATCGGCGAGCCGAGCGAGATCGCGAACGTGGTGGCGTTCCTCGCGTCCGACGAGGCGAGCTTCGTCACCGGCGCGTCGATCCTCGTCGACGGCGGGCTCAGCGCTCGATTCGTGTAGAGGGGTTGTTCGTGGTCGGTGACGTCGAGCTGGCTCTCGATACCCGGGCCGATCTCGGCGAGGCGCCGTCGTGGGACGGCGACGCCCGACTCCTGATCTGGGTCGACATCACGAAGGGGCTCGTCCATCGGTTCGACCCAGGAACCCAACGTGACGAGGTGTTCGAGGCCGGGCAACCGGTGGGAGCAGCGGTCCCCACGAGCTCCGGCCGGCTGGCGCTCGCCGCGAACAGCGGGTTCCTGCTCCTCGATCCGGCCACCGGCGAGATCGATCCGATCGTCGAGCTGGGGGACCCCGCGCCGGGGACAGGCATGAACGACGGGAAGTGCGACCCGGCAGGTCGCTTCTGGGCAGGGACCAAGGACGTCGAGGGACGCAGGGCTCTCGGTTCCTTGTATCGCCTGGACGCGGATCATCGCCTCACCAAGGTCCTGACCGACGTGACCATCTCGAACGGGCTGGCCTGGAGTCCCGATCAACGAACGATGTACTACATCGACAGCACCACGTATCGCATCGATGCGTTCGACTACGACGACACGTCCGGAGCCGTCTCGAGCCGCCGGCCCCATGTCGAGATCCCGCAGTCGTGGGGGCTCCCAGACGGCATGAACGTCGACGAGGAGGGCTTCCTGTGGGTCGCGTTCTGGGGAGGCTCCGCCGTGCGACGTCTCGCCCCCGAGGGCCGCGTGGATGCGATCGTCCGGTTCCCGGTCGCGCAGGTCACGAGCTGCGCGTTCGGTGGCTCCGACCTCTCGGAACTCTTCGTCACGTCCGCACGGTCCGGACTCACCGATGCCGCGCTCGGCGAGCAACCGCTCGCGGGAGGTCTCTTCCGCGTCCGACCTGGGGTGCGGGGACTGCCGTCGGCTCCGTTCGCGGGGTAGATCGGTCCGCCCCCACGGCCCGCTCACGAAGGCAGCCGCCAGATCCTCAGTTCGGTATCGCCCGTCTGCTCGGAGAACCGTCCTTCGGCTGAGACCTCAGTCAACACTCGGCGAAGGTCGGACTCGAATCGATGCAGGCGATCCACGAACAGGTGCGGAGCCGAGGACGAGACGGAGAACACGGCCGCGACGACCTGATCGATCGTCCGTACGAGGACCCTCCCGTCGGGGACGCTCACCACCTCGGGACCGCGGAAGGATCTCAGGACGTGGTCGAGATCGACGAACACCGCCTCACGACGACCCTGCCCCGCCAGGGTTTCGGACCCCAGGTACCGGCGGACGAGGGCCGAGATCGCCTCCCACGGAGGCTCGGGGTACGGCGAAGACGACGCTTCGATGCCGCGCCGGGTGAACGCGTTGACATGGACGAGTGCGCCTCCGGGCTCGAGCATCCCGTGGATCGCCCGCGCGACACGTTCCCGCTCCATCCAGTGGAACGACTGCGCCAGTGTGGCGACCCGGAACGGACCCAGCTCGCCCGGAAGCTCCTCGGCGCGCATCGTGCGCCACCGGCCGTTCTCGATGCCCCGCCGCCCTGCCTCACGAGCCGCTTCCGCGATCATGTCGGCATCCGCGTCGACACCGACCACCTCCTCGAACAACGCCGCGAGCTCCAGGGCGACGATGCCGGGGCCGCATCCGATGTCGATCAGTCGTCCGCGTCCGTCGAGACCGAGCTCCCGGGCGAGCGCATCCGCCAAGCCCGGCGCGTACGGCAACCGACCCTCCAGGTAGTAGCGCGCGCTCCCCCGATACAGGGACGGATCCCAGGCCCATGACACCGGGAGAGCATCGCACCCCCACTCGCTACCGGACTCCCGGTAGCGGAACGTCCGCCCGGCGACCTGCTCGCCTACGTCAGGGACCGAGTGAGGTCCGCCCACGAGTCCCAGTCGCCGCCGGATTCCGCCGCGACGCGTGCGAACATCCACGCGCGCACTCGTTCCGCGTCCACCTCGAGCAGGTCGGCGAACCGAGCGATCGTGCCGTGCGGGTCGTCGCGCATCCGCGCTTCGCAGTTCAGGAGATGTTGCGTCGCGTCGTAGGCGGGATCGCCGACGAACGGCATGACGTCGATGACGAGCCACGGCTCACGCTGCGAGCGCAGCACGTTCCCCGCATGGAGGTCCGACGAGAGCAGCACGTGGTCGTCCGTCGCGTCGCGCAGCAGGTCGTCGAAGACACGAAGGCCGTCTCGGACGAGTCCCGGATCGGACCAGCGGGGTTCGTTCGCCATGGTCTCCCCGATCCAGGAACCGATCATCTCGGACAACGGCCTGAACGGGTGCGGAGCGCTCGGAGCGCGCCAGAGCCGGCGGAGAAGGCCAGCGATCACGACATCCTGCTCGGGCTCAGGGAGCGACCGGAGCGGGGTCCCGGGTTCGCACCGCTCGAGGAGCATCGCTCCCAGGGCGTCGTCGTCTTCGAACAGGCGGACGGTCGGGTCCCCATCCCAGAATTGCAGTCCGCCGATCTCGTGCTCGGCCTCCATGTGAGGCAACCCGACCTTCAGAACGGCCGATGCTCCGTCCGCCCGCAGAACCGGTGCCACCCATGAGGCGCTGACTTCGGGTCCGTCATAGGGCGGCCCGAGCGTGACCCCCCAGCGTCGCTCAAGCTCATCGAGGACGCGGGGAAGCCGCTCGAGCCACGCCATCGTCTCCGGAGACTTCCGGCAGTTCGCGGCGAGCCGTTGCGGCACCTCGAGGGACACGTCCGATCGTGGCACATGCGATGGCCGGCGGTATGAGACCGTTATCATCCGTCGCCGAGCATGAGCGCCGATCGCACGCCCTCCGTCGTCCTGCCTCGGTTCCTCCTCGACGGCCATCGACGAGAGATCGAGGCGGCCGCCGGGCGCAAGGCAGGCCTGATCGCCGACGACGACCCCGCTCTCCTCGAGGAGACACCCAGCTCACTCGAAGTGGTCGTGACCGGGATCGACCAGGAGATGTTCGGCCGGCTGATCACGGATGGGGACGTCCACTGGGTCCACAGCATCTCCGCCGGCGTCGAACACCTCCCGCTGGACGCGATGGCGGAGCGTGAGATCCTCCTCACGAACTCGGCGGGCGCCTACGCGTCGGCGATGGCCGAGTACACCGTCGCAGGGATGATCATGCTCTCCCGGAGCCTTCCCTCGTGGCTCGAGGGACAGCGCGATCGACGGTGGCTCGAAGCAGACTCCTTCCAAGCCTCGCTCCTCAGGGGGAAGCGCCTCGGCATCGTGGGCTACGGGGCCGTCGGAAGGGAGCTCGCGGCCGCAGCGCGAGCGCTCGGGATGGAGGTGTGGGCGACCAAGCGATCACCCCTGTTCCTCAGCGGCGAGCCGCTCGACCGGCTCCTGCCGTCGGACGCGATCCACGAGCTGCTCGCCGCGAGCGACTTCGTCGCTTTGTGCGCCTCGCTGAACTCGAGCACCCGCCACGTGATCGGCGAGCCCGAACTCGCCGCGATGAAGCCATCGGCCATGCTCGTGAACGTCGCCCGTGGGGGCCTCGTCGACGAAGAGGCTCTCGTCCATGCCCTGCGGAAGGGGGAGATCCGAGGGGCGCTGCTGGACGTCACGACCGAGGAGCCGCTGCCGTCCGACAGCGATCTCTGGTCGGCCCCGAACCTGCTGATCACGCCGCACATCTCCGGGAACGCCCCCGAGAGCTGGCGATGGGAGGTCGAGTTCTTCTGCGCGAACCTCCGTCTCTACCTGGACGGATCTGCCGACCGGATGGGGAATCTCGTCAACTATTCGGCGGCCTCCTGACCTCGTCTCATCCAATGCACCTAGAGCCGTGCTGCCTCGGGGACGACCTCTCGGCCGATCAGCTCCACCTGGTCGAGGTCCGTGTGGACCAGCTGATGCACCAGGACCCGCTGGATGCCGGCGGCGGCGAACTCCTTGAGTCGGCCCAGCACCTGTTCCGGCGTTCCCACGACGTGCGTCGCTCGGAGATCCGCGAGGTACGCGTCCGCGTCATCCTCGTCGCCCTCCCACTCCATCAGCTCGGCTACCCGCCGTTGCACCTCTCCCTCGTCCTTCCCGACGATCGTCTTGGTGAGGAGGGAGCGTCGGACCGTTCCCGGGTCCCGGCCGATCGCCTCGCACGCGGCCGAGACTCGGTCGAACCGCTCCTTGGCCCCGGCCGGATCCAGGTAGACGACGTCGTACTCGTCGGCCCACCGGGCGGCGAGGGCGGCGGAGCGCGGTCCCGCTCCTCCCCCCATGATCAGCGGCGGGTGAGGGTCCTGATGCGGCCTCGGGAGTGCGGGGCACGCGTCGAGGCGGTAGTGCTTCCCCGCGAACGAGAACTCGTTGCCCTCGCCCCCCCAGAGTCCGTGCACGATCTCCACCTGCTCGGTCAGCATGTCCATCCGCTCGCGGGCGTCGGGGAACGGGAACCCGAACGCTCGATGCTCCGCTTCGAACCACCCCGCGCCCATGCCGAGCTCGACCCGGCCCCCGGAGACGTGGTCGGCGGTCACCACCACCTTCGCCAGGTTCGCGGGGTGGCGGAACGTCACTGGGGAGACCATCGTTCCGAGGCGGATCCGATCGGTCACGGCGGCGAGCGCCGAGATCGTCGCCCACGGGTCAAGCGCGCCGCGCTCGCTCTGTCGCGCGAACGCGAGGTAGTGATCCGAGCGGAACAATCCCTCGAAGCCGTGCTGCTCGCACGCGCGTGCGAGGGCCACCCACTGGTCCCACGTGACGCCCTCCTGGCCCTCGATCATCAGACAGATATCCATTTCGTCTCCCTGGGTCGTCTCCCTGTCCTCGCTCAGGACGTGAGCGCCGTCAGCCGATGCATGTCGTCGCGCAGCGTGCCGTACAGCCCTCGGTACACCCCGTAGGTCTCCTCGGCGGCAGCGACGGCCCGCGGATCCGGCTGGGTGGGGTCGTCGAGGGTCCGCACCACGGAGGTCGCCTCGGCCACTTCCGCGAACGTCCCGGCCGCCACATGGCCGAGGAGGGCCGCGCCGTAGGCCGCCCCTTCTTCGATCGCGAGCCGGACGACCGCGGCGCCGTACACATCGGCCTGGAGCTGGAGCCAGAGCGGCGAGGTCGCACCGCCGCCGATCGCTCGGATCTCGCTTCCGTGCACGCCAAGGTCGCCCATGATCTCGAGCCCGTCCCGGAGACTGAACAACACGCCCTCCATCAGTGCGCGCGTCAGATGAGCCCGCGTATGCCTCGTGGTGAGTCCGACGAACGCTCCTGTCGCGAGTGGATCGAGATGCGGCGTCCGTTCCCCCGTGAGGTACGGGAGGAACACGAGACCCTCGCTCCCCATCGGGACCGATGCGGCCTCGGCGACGAGCTCGTCGTAGCTGAGGCCGGTCACGTCTCGCCACCAGCGCAGCGAGCCGCCTGCCGAGAGCGTGACCGCGAGGAGGCAGTATCGGTCGGGCACGGCGTGTGCGAACGCGTGGATCCGGCCCGACGGATCCACGGCGGCCCCGTCGGCGTGCGCGAAGAGCACGCCGCTCGTTCCGATCGAGCTCGAGATGAGACCCGCACGCGTCACCGCCGTCCCGATCGCCGCCGCGGCGTTGTCGCCGCCTCCGGCCGCGACCGGGATCCGGGCCGCGAGCCCGAGCTCTTCGGCGACCTGTGCCGACACCTCGCCCGATCGGTCCGGGCCCTCGAGGACCTTCGGCAGCCAGTCCTCGGGCACGTCGAGCGCTCGGAGCACCTCCGACGACCATGACCTGGCCTGCAGATCGAGGAACAAGGTTCCCGCGGCGTCCGATGCGTCGGTCGCCCGCTCGCCGGTCAGCCGGAGCCGGACGTAGTCCTTCGGCAGCAGAACGGCCGCGACGCGCTCGTAGTGCTCCGGCTCCTCGTCGTGAAGCCAGAGCACCTTGGGCGCCTGGAACCCCGTGAGCGCCGGGTTGCCGGTGATCTCGACCAAGCGATCGGCACCCACCTTCTGCGTGATGGCCTCGCATTGCGCACGCGTGCGTTGGTCGTTCCAGAGCAGGGCGGGACGGATCACCTCCCCCGCGTCGTCGAGGAACACGGAGCCGTGCATCTGACCGGTCAGTCCGATCCCGACGACCTCGTGGCGCGCGCCCCGGCACGCCTCGGCGACCGCCGCCAGCACCTCCTGGGATGCGCGCCACCACTCCGCCGGATCCTGTTCCGTCCACTGCGGCCGGGGCGTGAGCAGCGGGTACTCGGACGTGGCGGCGGCCGCGACCCCTCCGTGCTCGTCGACCCCGACGGCCCGGGCGCCGGTCGTCCCGACGTCGAGGCCGATCGCCGCCCTCATCTGACGGAGGCGGTATTCCGAGCCTTGGCGCCCCGGATCGGCGCGACCGAGTCGCGGACGACGAGCTCGGTCTCGAAGACCACCGTGCTCGGCCGACCCTCGCGACCCTCCCGGAGACGGCGCAGCATCAGCTCGGCGGCCGTGCGCGCCATGTCGGCGAGCGGCTGCCGCACGGTCGTCAGCGGCGGATCGACCATGCTCATCCACTGGACGTCGTCGAATCCCACCACCGACACGTCGCTCGGGACGCGAAGACCTTGTTGTTCGAGCGCCATCAAGGTCCCCTCGGCGAGGATGTTGTTCGCCGCGAAGATCGCCGTGGGGGCCGGGCTGGCTCGGATCAGCTCCGTCGCGTCCTCGATTGCATGTTCCCTGTGGAACGAACCCGACTTGATCAGAGACTCCTGGATCGGGATCGAGTGTTCGCTCAGGGCGCGACGATAGCCGGCGAGTCGCTGGCTGGCGGTCGCCACGTCAAGCTCGCCGGTGAGGATCGCGATCCGCGAATGCCCCGCATCGATGAGGTGGGAGACCGCGTTGAACGCACCACCCTCGTTGTCGACGACGACCGCGTCCGCTCCCAGCCCCTCGACCTGTCGGTCGACCTGCACGATCGGGACGCCGTGCATCATCCGGGCCAGGTGCCTCCTGTTCTTCGTGGTCGGCGTCACGATGAGGCCGTCCACCCGCATCGACTCGAGCAGCGTGAGGTGTTCCCGCTCGCTCTCGGCGTCGTCGTCGCTGTTGCACAGGACGACGTGGTACCCCGCGTCCTGCGTCACCGACTCGACGTTCTTCGCGATCGAGGAATAGAAGGAGTTCTCGACGTCGCCGATCAGGAGCCCGATCATCCGTGTCTGCCGGGTCCGGAGGCTGCGCGCCACTTGGTTGGGTACGTAGCCGAGCTCTTTCGCCGCATCGAGCACCTGGCGGCGGGTCGAATCGGCGGCGTAGCCGTTGCCGGAGAGCACGCGCGCAGCCGTCGAGACCGATACCCCGGCCCTCTTCGCTACATCAGCGACGGTTGCCACGCTCGTCTCCCGCGTCCTGGTCGTCACCCTCGTACCACACGCCGATCGCCCTCCGCCACCGATCGAGCGTCCGC
>JBOGVD010000147.1:0-40875 GCA_050696355.1 Actinomycetota bacterium | reverse complement strand
GCCGTCGAGACCGATACCCCGGCCCTCTTCGCTACATCAGCGACGGTTGCCACGCTCGTCTCCCGCGTCCTGGTCGTCACCCTCGTACCACACGCCGATCGCCCTCCGCCACCGATCGAGCGTCCGCATGTTCGCGAGTGACTCCTCCATCGGCATCACCGACGCCGACCGCTCGCCCGCTCGGACGAACCCGTTCACCGCATCGACCTCCACCGTGTAGACGTCGGACTCGAGCGGGACGGCGACGACGTCAGGCTCGCTCCCCCGGCGCCGGATGACGATCTCGGCCGTGACGCCGATCCGGCCCGGGAGCCACGGTGACGGTATCGCGACCACCCCCTCGGATCCGTAGATCCGCACGCTACTGTCGAGGTCGGCCTCGATGGAGCATGCCACCCGCGCGAGCAGGCCCCCAGCGAAGACGAGCGTCGCCGCCGAGGATACATCGACACCCGTCGGGCCGACCGTGGCGGCCGCCGCCACGTCGACCGTCTCGTCGGTCGTTGCACCCGCGGCGGCGGCCGCCACGAGGTGCGCCATCGAAGTCGTGTAGCAGCCCACGTCGAGGATCCCGCCACCGCCCAGCTCGTGAGCCAGCAGGTAGTTCCCGGGGTCCGGGCCGGCGTCGTATCCGAAGACCGCGTCGACCATCCGTATCTCCCCGATCGCACCGTCCCGCAACAGTCGGGAGAGCTCCCGCGTCTGCGGATGACATCGGTAGGCGAACGCCTCGAGGAGGAAGACCCCGTTCGCCCTCGCGGCTCCGACGATCTCCGCGGCATCGGAGGCTCTCATGGCGAGCGGCTTCTCGCAGAGCACGTGCTTGCCCGCTTCCGCGGCCCGCACCGCCCACTCCCGGTGCGCGGGGTGATGGGTCGCGACGTATACGATGTCGACGCTCTCGTCTTCGATGAGCCCCTCGTAGCTGGAGTGGTGGCGGGAGACGCCGAACTCTCCCACCAAGGTCTTCGCCCGCTCGACATCCCGGCTCCCGACGGCCACGAGCGCCCCGTCCCGCGACTCCGCGATGGCCCGCGCGAGGACGCGAGCGATCTTGCCGGTCCCCACGATCCCCCACCGGACGATCCCGTCGTCGGTGGTCAACGGCGCCGCTCGCATCGGAGCTCAGCGCCGCTGGATCATCGGGACGTCCGGGTTGACGTCCGGACCGAAGAACTTGATCGCGAGCAGGTCCTCGGACCCCCTGTTGCGAACCTCGACGCCTGCGACCGCGCGATCGTGCGTCACGAGCAGCTCGTCCCTGTCGGCGTCGCCACCCTGCACATCGATCCCACCGTACGTCCCCCTGCCCGACCAGACGAGGACGTTGTGCACGCCACGGTCGTGGGTCACGTACGAGCTGTCCGGGTGGACGACGAGCTTCTTCCCGCTGAACTTGGTGGTGTTGTAGAAGATCCAGTGCTCCTCGCCGGCGTCGTTCCGCGAACCGTCGATCAGCTGCGGCGACAGGTGGTGGTTCTCATAGAAGTATGGGTCGCCGTTCTCCTCCCAGTCGATCAGGTCCAGGATGTACCGCTCCCCCTTCGACAGCTGATCCTCCGACCTCACGTCCTTCCAGAGCAGGTCCTTCGAGATCGCCGTCTCGCCGACGACCGCCTGGAGCATCGCGAACACGTCCGAGTCTTCCTGCAGCTCGATGGTGAGCGCCGTCCCCGGTCCGTGGAGCACGCCCGAGGGGATGTGGAATCCCTCCTCAGGTGTCTGGAGGTAGGCGGGCGAATGCAGGAGGATCCGATCGCTGTCCCACCGCTCCAGGTACGGAAGAAGGATCTCGTGATCCCCGTCCTCGACGATCGACGGATGGAGGCCCAGGAAGGTCTCCGGATGGGCTCCCATATCCACGCCGGGAGGGAAGTAGTACGCCTCGTCCTTGGAATGCTGTCCCACGAGCGCGGCGTGTTCCTGGCGCTGGTGCAGGTGCAGCGGCAGCCGGTCTGCGTAGTCGAAGATCTTCGCCAGGCGATCGAGTCCGGTGTGGGTCGCCGCGTACTCCGCCCCCATCACCGCGGTCGGGGCGCTCTCCACCGCCTCCTTCAACGTGATCCGGTCGGGACCGTCGACCGCGATATGGCTCAAGCCTTCGTCCGGAGGACCGACCCTGTTGTCTGCCTTCGTGGTCGACCCCAGCCAGCGTTCGCAGAGCTCGCCGCGACCGCCGAGATCGTAGGCCTCCTCGGCCACACCGAGGCGTCGACCCGACGGTAGGAAGTCCCTGCCCACCCACGCGGGCTCCAACGCGAGGATGCCGTTGCCGTCGGCCAGCGCCCGTTCGACGAGGTCCCGCCTCACATCGACTGCCATCGAGCCTCAGGCCTTCTCCGAGACCGTGAGGCTCGGACGCGAGTCGGTCCGGGCCTCGTCGCCCCCGATCGCTCGACCGGTCGCCGGATCGAAGAAGTAGAGCTTGCGCGTGTCGACGTGGATCTCCCTCTGCTCCCCCGCCCTCGCTCGCGTCTCGGGGCCGGCGCGCGTGATGAACGAGTTCCTCCGCTCGCTCGCCTGCTCCTTGAGCTCCGTGAGGGCGTTCTCGTCGATATCCGAGGCGAGCTCCCGCGTGTCCTCGGTGAAGACCGGGGGTGCCTCGATCGTGTAATGCAGGTACACGTCCGATCCCATGCCCTCGGCCAGGTCCACCGTCACGGGGAAGCGACTGTCCGGGTCGGACGATGGGACGAGGGCACCGTCGTCCATGTTCTCGGGACGGAGGCCGAGGATGATCGACCGGTCGCGGAAGCCTGCCAGCCCGGGACGCGCAGACTCGACCTCGGCGGGGATCCGGAGGCGCCGGCCGGCGAACTCGACGAACGTGGCGTCACCCGTGCGCGAGAGCGAGGCCTCGACGAGGTTCATCGCCGGCGATCCGATGAAACCGGCAACGAACAGGTTGACGGGGCGCGCGTAGAGCTCCCGCGGCGAGGCGACCTGTTGGAGCACCCCTCGCTTCATCACGGCGACGTGGTCGCCGAGCGTCATCGCCTCCGTCTGATCGTGCGTCACGTAGACGGTCGTCACGCGGAGCTCCTTCTGGATCCGGAGGATCTCCGCGCGCATCTGCACGCGGAGCTTCGCATCCAGGTTCGAGAGGGGCTCGTCCATCAGGAACGCCTGCGGCTCGCGGACGATCGCCCGACCCATCGCGACGCGCTGCCGCTGGCCGCCGGAGAGCTCGCGAGGGCGCTTGTGCAAGAGCTCGTCGAGGTGCAGCACGTCGGCGGCCTCCTGCACCCTCCTGTTCAGCTCGTCTTTCTTGACCTTGTGGATCTTGAGGCTGAGCCCGATGTTCTGGTACACGGTCATGTGCGGATACAGCGCATAGTTCTGGAACACCATCGCGACGTCACGATCCCCCGGCGGGACCTCGTTCACTTCTCGTCCGCCGATCCGGATGCTGCCGTCGGTCGGATCCTCGAGACCGGCGATCATCCGCAGGACGGTGGTCTTGCCGCATCCGGACGGCCCGACTAGGACCAGGAATTCGCCGTCCGGTGCGCGAAGGTCCAGCGCGTGGACCGCTTCCGTTCCGTCGGCGAACACCTTCGTGACACCGTCGAGCGTGATCTCAGCCATCGAACGAGCTCCGATCGGGTCGGGGAGAGAGTCGTCTCCGTCGCACGCGCATCAGCCCTTGAGCCCCACGGAGGCGATCCCTCCGATCAGCTTCTTCTGGACGAAGAAGTAGACGATCACGCAGGGCAGGATCGACACGAGGTTGGCGGCCATCGTCAGGTTCCACGGTGTGTCGGCGAGCGTCACGAGGTTCGCGAGTCCGATCGGCACCGTGAACTTCTCCTGGCTGTCCAGGTAGATCAGCGGCCCCAGCAGGTCGTTCCATCTCCACAGGAACGTGAACACCGCGCATACGGTGAGCACCGGCGTGGACAACGGCAGGATGATCCGCCAGAAGATCTGCCAGGTGTTCAGCCCGTCCACGCGCGCGGCGTCGTCCAGATCTCTGGGGATCGTGCGCATGTACTGCCTGATCAGGAAGATGAAGAACGCGATCCCGGTGAACGACGGGATGATCAGGGGGAGGTAGGTGCCGTACCAGCCGAGCTTCACGTAGAAGAGGAACTGGGGCACCATCAGCGCCTGCCAGGGGATCAGCATCGTCACGATCAGGATGTAGAAGAGCACCTTGCTCCCGCGGAACCGCAGGCGGGCGAACGCGAACCCGACCAGGGAGCAGGACAGCAGCACCCCGATGATGTTCGCGACCACGATGATCGTGCTGTTGATCATGTACCGCAGGAAGGGCATCGCCTCGGTCAGCACCCGACGGAAGTTGTCCCACTCCCAGAACTCGGTGGGGACCCACTCCGTCGTCGGCGTGAACACCGGTGCGAGGTCGGGCTTCAGGGCGGCCGTGAGCATCCACGAGACGGGCAGCAGGATGAACGCGCAGAGGCCGAGCAGCAGCAGGTACATCGCGAGCGTGAAGGAGACGCGCCGCAGCCGGTACCGCCAGATCGACGGCAGCGAAGGCGCCTGCTGGTGGACCTCCGGTCTGGCGGGAGCCTCGATCGTCGTCTTCACGCGGCTCACCGTTCCCGATCCGGGTCGTACTCGTAGTACACCCACCGCCCCGAGGTCCGGAAGACGAGCAGGATCGTCGCCGCGGCGATCAAGATGAGCACCCACGCGAGCGCCGAGGCGTACCCGTACCTGCCGTTCACGAACCCTTCGTTCCACAGGTTGATCAGGTAGAAGTTGAGCGATTCCCCTACCCCCTGACTGCCCCCGCGACTCAGGACGTACGCGAGGTCGAACACCTGGAACGCGTCGATCAGGCCGGTGAGCAGCACGAACAGCAGCGTCGGCGTGATCATCGGGAGCGTCACGTAGCGGAACCGTTGCAGCGGGCCGGCCCCGTCCAGGAGCGCGGCCTCGTAGAGCTGCGCCGAGATGTTCTGCAGCCCCGCCAGATAGATGATCGCGCCGCCCCCGATCCCCCACAAGCCGACGAGCGCGACCGAGGGCACGGCCCAGCCCGGGCTCTGGAGCCACCGGGGCGGATCGTCGAGCCCGATCGCCCGCAGCAGCGTGTTGACCGCCCCGACGTCGGGGTTCAGCAGCGCGACCCACAGGACCGCGACGGCCACGCCGCTCAGGACGGAGGGGAGGAACAGGATGGTGCGGAACAGGTTGATGCCACGGATCTTCAGGTTCAGCAGGAGGGACAGGAGGAGCCCGCACACCAGGTACACCGGGACGGAGATCGCCATGAACTTGAGGGTCACCCCCATCGACACCCAGAACGTCCGGTCGTCGAACAGCATCTCCTTGTAGTTCTGGAGCCCCAGCCACTCCGGGTCCGTGATGATGTTCCACTCGCTCATGCTGAGCAGGGCGGATGCGACGAGGGGGATCACCCAGAAGACGGCGAGTCCGAGGAGCCACGGCGACAGGAAGAGGTAGGCGGCGCGCTGCTCCTTCCGCGCCATCAACCCCTTCCGAGCCGTGCGCATCATCGGACCCTCGCCCTCTCGCGAGAAGACATCCCGCCGCCGCGACCAGTGGCGGATGCGTTCGCGTCAACGACTACCCGGAGTTCTCCCAGTCCCTCCAGGCCTTTTCGAGGTTGTCCTGGATGTCGGGGGCCGCGTCGTCGAGGGCTTCCTGAGCGGTCTTCTCACCCGCGAGGACGTAGTCCCAGGCGTCGTAGTACGGCCCGGCCACGTCCCATCGGTTCGGCACGAAGACCAACGGTCGGGCGTGGCTCAGGATCTCCAGGCCGTCCTCACGGCCGGGGATCCCCTCGGCCCATCCGACGTCCTCCGCGACCGACAGGTCGAGCGGGATGTCGCCCGAGGTCTCGTACCGGATCTGCTGCCCCTCGGTGGTGATGTAGGCGATGAACGCCTTCGCCTCTTCCGGGTTCTCGGTGTCCGCCATCACGCCGACGCTGTCCGTCCAGACGAAGAAGTACGGGTCTTGACCTTCGGGAGTGGGGACCCCGGTCGACCCGTAGTTGATCCCTGCCTCCTCGACCTTCGGCAGGTCCTGGAAGTCGGTGATGACCATCGCGAGCTGACCGCTCGCGAAATAGTCCCTGCCCTGTTCCCACGGGTCAAGGATGTTGGAGGTTGGGATGCACCCCTGCTCGTAACCGTTGGCGAGAACCTCGAACTGCTGAACGAAGTCCGGCCCGTTGACGTAGCCCGTCGCGGTGTGGCCGTCGGGGCTCCATAGCATGTCGAAGGGGACGTATGCCAAAGGATCGGACGCCGCCCCGCCCCAGACGCCGTTCTCCTTGTCGGTGAGCTGACAGGCGATGTCGACGAACTCCTCGGGCGTCATGGGCGGCCACGGCGCAGGGTAGTCGATGCCGGCCGCGTCGAACATGTCCTTGTTGTAGAGCATCTGGACCGAGCCCGCGTACGATCCGATACAGTAGAGACTGCCCTCGTATGAGCAGCTGAACTCGTCGCCGGGCTCCACGATCGCCGGCACGTAGGACGAGAGGTCGATGTCGTTCGCCTCCACGACGTCGTCCAACGGCAGGAGGAGCCCCGCGCGCATCTGTTCGGGACCGAAGACGAGGACGAGATCCGGTGCCTTCCCCGCAGCGATCGCCGTGTCGAGCTTGACGCCGTAGTTCTCCTCTGGGTAGGCGGTGATGTTGACGTCGACGTTCGGGTTCGCGTCCTCGAAGCCCTTCTCCAGCGTCTTGAGGAACGAACCGATCCCGCCGGACTCGAACACCCAGAAGTCGAGCGTGACCGGCTCGTTCGACCCACCGTCGCCGTCTCCTTCACCACCCCCGTCCCCGGAACACGCGGCCGCCACCAGCGATACCGCCAAGATCGCGCCGAACGCACGTTGCCACTTCATACCGCGCCACCTCCCTCGGACCGGACGTGGAGGCGCCCGATCACTCCCGTCGCCAGGACCGCAGAGCGGCCCGACCCCTGGTCCGTATACGAAGCCACGGCTGGGGCGGATGGTAACGTTCCCAGGTCTCCCCGTAAACCCAACCGCCGGAGGACTCACATCGGCCCGGCGGGGGGGTTGTGCAGGGGTGGAACGACGACGTATGGCTGGAAGCCGAGGTCGGGCCCGAGCCCCGGATGCCGCCAGGCGATCCCCGCCTCCGTTCGCAGGACGAACGCGTAGGCGAGCGGGTAGGCACCGTCGAGCTCTTCGCCCGGCACCCTCGCGACGAACCGTCTGCCCGAGCCAGCCATGTCGAGCGCAGCGTAGGCAAGCGCTTGGTTCATGGGTCGGTACCGCAGGACCACGTGGGTGACGGTGGAGGCGTCCGGACCTCTCACCTCGACCTCGAGGGGCAGATCCGCTCGGGGCCGGTACGTCGTCGGCGGGTCGTGAGCGACCTCCACGTCCGGCAACGGACGTGCAGCCGCTTCGAGCACGCGGGAGGCCCGATCGTCGTCTTCGGGACCGACCACCTCGGGCCGACGCTCCTCCATGTCGCGGAGGTCCGCTTCGATCGCGTCCATCCGATCGTTCCAATGACCTCGGAGGTGTGCCTCGGGGCCGAAGGTGAGGTCGGCCGTGTAGGCATCCCCGGCAGCCACGGGAACCGTACGCCACGCGCGGACCGCGGACCGGTAGGCACCGACGGCCTTCCCCCGCGCCGCCCTGCTGCCGGTGGTGTCGTGCAGTTCGTAGAACACACCGGCTCGCAGCTTCTCGGCGAAGAACCGCCCGAGCTCCGCGAGGATCGCGACATCGATCGTCAGGCGCCGCAGGTCGCTCTCGGGGTCGGGCGTCACCGATCGGATCGCTGCGAGATGCTCGTCGGTGTCGGCCGCCGCTCGCTCCAACCACCCCGCGACCTCCAGCGGTGAGTATCGGCCGCTCGACGTACCGGCGAGGAGCTCCTCGACGAACTCCGCGATGCTCGAGAACACTTCGGGATCGAGTGAGCTTACCTTCCCGAAGCGCCGCGGAAGCGGCGTGTCGAAATATGGATGCGGGCGAGTGCCTTCCTCGGTCCACATGATCGGCATGTCGGTGTAGATCTCCGGCCAGTAATAGTTGTTGGATGCCGATGGGTGGTGAGCGGTCGTCACCAGTGGCAGGATCCGGCTCGCAACGCTCAACGCCGCCTCAGCGTCGCCCGCAGCCGCTCCGAAGCTCGTGCGGAGCGGTCGACGCCACGTGTCCGGACTCGCGTCCGGATCGTAGGCGAGACGGCCGAACAGCCGATACGCGTAGGCGAACTTCTCCCAGTCGTCACGCGGGACGAGGGAGGGGTCGGCGTATCCCGTCCTCGAGCCTGGGATGCCCGACCCCTCGCGCCCCTTGAAGGTCAGGGGCTCGCACCACTCCAACCCCTGAGCCCCAGCCAGGCTCGAGACGCGCCCGAAACCAGCCGCGAATGCCGGATCGCCCCAGAGCAGGAGACGCTGCGTCCCCGCCCAGAGACGGAAGACCACGTCGTATGGACGGTCCTCGCGGAGGAAGTCCCCGTAGCCGTACCTGGTGTAGCGTGCGCCAGAAATCCCAACTCCGCTCCGGGATCCCGCTCTCGCCGTGGATCCGGAACGTCAGGCCGCTGATCGCCGGGCATCGGCCGAGCAGCTCGCGGATGGCGTCGCGGCAGTAAGGCGCGTGGTTCTCGGGACCGAGACCGTCGATGGTCTGGTGCGCGTCGGGGCTGTCGATCCACTCGTAGGCGTGCGTCCACAAGCCGAGCTGGAACTCCAGGCCGAGAGCCGCTGCCTCCTCCGAGGCGATCCGGAGAGCCGCGAGGTTGCGCTCACGATCCTCCGTCGGGAGCTGGGGGATGCGCACGTCGTACCCCGGGACCGGGACGAGGAAGGGATACGGGAAGTAGAGATACGCGTCGGTGATACCGCGGTGGTAGTTGTATCCGAGACCCAACGTGAGGCTGACCCGATTGAATCGCTGCGAGATCAGCATCGCGAGGTACCGTCGCCAGAACCCCTCGTCGCGGAACCATGCGAGATCCTCCACCTCGCTGCAGAACAGCCGCGCGACGCTGCGGACGACGTTGGTCGGTCGCTCGACGACCGGCTCCGCCGTCCGCAGCGCCGCGACCGGGTCCTCCCCGTGCTCGACGCGGTCGACGAGCTCGAGCACCGCGTACGCGAGCCCGCGATCATCGGCCCCTCGCGCCGCCACTCGATGGTGGTTCGCGCCCTCGGCAACGATCGCGAACGCCTCAGGGGTTGCCGGCAAGTGGGCCGCTGCGCGCAAACCCGCCGGGGTGCCCGGCGTCCCGGCGCCGGAGATCGAGAGGGTCGCCCGATCGCCACGCACCTCCGCGGCTTCGGTGACTTCCACCAACTGGACCCCTTGTCCCGAGAGCGCCATGCCGAGGCGCTCAACCGCGCGAGCCACCGGCACCGACGCAGCGACGGAGTCCAACGGATCTCGGATCAACGTGACGTCACTCATGGTCAGGGCTGGGGGGCTCGCTAGCCGTCCTCGACTCCGGTCATGTAGGAATCCCAGTCCTCCATCGGAACGTCGGGTGGCCACGTGGACGGCCCACCCGGCCGGATCGACAGGTGACACGTGACGCGATCGGGGGTCGCCCCGTGCCAGTGCCATTCCCCTGCCGGGATCAGCGCCATGCCACCGGCGAGATAGCGGCGGCGCGCGGTCCGATCCGCGACGATCCCTTCTCCGTCGAGGAAGTACAGCAACTGCTCGGTGGAGTGGACGTGGGGCTTGGTCCGCGCGCCGGCATCGAAGTAGACCGCGAGGATCTCGAGATCGGTGCTCGCGTCCTTGTCGTTGAGCGCGTGGACGTAGACCGGGCCGCTGAACCACTCAGGCTTGGGATGTGGACGTGCGAGCTCGCGCGACGGGTGGATCGACTTCATCCTCGCCTCCTCGGTCCGTGGGAATGACTATGGTAACGTTCCCACACTGACGGGCTCACGAGGGAGATCTTCCGAACGCCACCCGAACCAGGCCACGGAACACGAGCCCGCAGACCCGGCGTGGTGCAGGTGATGTCCGTCGGGACCGGTCCCCTCCGCCGATCCAGAGACTTCAGGAACTTGTGGCTGGCGGCATTGCCTGCCGGGTTGGCGATGGGTTCAGTCAGCTTGGCGTTGTTCGTGCAGGCCTGGGAGCTGACGCGATCCCCTTCGGCGCTTGGGCTCCTCGGGCTGATCCAGTTCGCCGCCCTCGCCGTCGGTACGCTCGGCGGGTCGGCAATCGTCGATCACATCGATCGCCGATCGCTCCTCCTGTTCACTCAGGCGGGGTTCGGGATCACCGTCGTGGCGCTCTGGCTGGGCAGCCTCGTCGGCGATCCTCCGATCCTCCTCCTGTTCGCCGCGTCGGCTCTCGGATCATGCGTGGCCAGCCTGCACTTCCCGACCCGCTCCGCGCTGATCCCGGCCGTCGTCACACGGTTGGACCTCACCGCGTCGACGACCCTGGACACCGTGGTGTGGAACGTGACGATGATCCTCGGCCCGCTCGTTGGGGGTGCCGTACTCGCCCGGTTCGGCCTCCCGACCGTCTACGGCATGGCGACCTTGGGTCACGTGCTGACTCTCTCGCTGCTCCTGCGGCTGCGCCCCCAGCCGGCTGATGGAGGACGCGAGGGACGACTGGGACTCTCCGCGATCCGCCATGGATTCGCGTACCTGCGGCGCCGGCCGGTGCTCAAGGGACTGCTCTGGCTCGACTTGATCGCGATGGCTTTCGGCATGAGGCGCGCGCTGTTCCCGATCCTCGCCACCGAGCAGTTCCACCGGGGTCCGGAGGTCGTCGGCCTCCTGATGGCCGCGATCCCGGCCGGAGCCCTGGCCATCTCGCTCACGGCGGGGTGGCTCGGCAACGTGCGCCGGCAAGGACTCACGCTGATCGTGTCCGCAGCAATCTGGGGCGCCGCGGTCGCGGGCTTCGGACTGTCGGGATCCAACCTCTGGATCGCGTTGATGCTGCTCGCTGTCGCCGGTGGAGCCGACATCGTCGCGGCGATCCTTCGTGCATCCATCATCCAGCACGAGGTCCCTGATGGTGTCCGGGGGCGCGTGTGGGGCGTCAACTTCCTCGTGCTGAACGGGGGACCGCGCCTCGGGGATCTGACGGCAGGCATGACGGCGACCGCGTGGGGGGCGACGTTCTCGGTGATATCGGGTGGCGTCGCGTCCCTACTAGGAACGGTCACCCTCGCGATCATCATGCCCGAGCTTCTGCGGTACACCTCGTCAGAAGGCATCGACAGATCCGACGACGCCACGACCCCTCTGCGAGAAGAGGCGTAAACGGCCCCTGGTTCGCAGGCCCGGGACGCGGTTCGCCCCGCTCACGATGCATCCGTCGGGCGGCCGGATTCAGGTACGTGCCGGCCTGCGCGTTCGGATGGGGTGCCGGCCCGGGCTCCGGTTCGAACTGGAGTCATCCGTAGCCCGGGAACAGCACCTCGACCCAGACGTGAGCGTCCCCGGTCTGGACCAGGTAGCCGCCGTCCTCCTGCTGGGTACCGGGCCGGAACCCGACCGCGATGCGAGCCGGCAGCCCCAGTTCCCGCACCATGACCACCATCGCGGCTGTGTAGTGCTCGACAGAAGCCCGGTCCTGGTCTGCTTGAGGAATTCGAGCAGGGAGTCGACGTCGTAGGCGGCCTGGACATCGGTGCTGTAGACGAAATCCCAGTTGTGGAAGTGCTACTGGATCGCCAGGACCTTCCGATAGTTCGACGTGGCATCTGCCGTCCATCGCTCCGCCATCTCCCCGATCCTTGGATCGAGCTCCGCAGGGAGCTCGGTCCATTGCGCGTACGTCCGAGGAGCCAGGTGATCGACCTGATCCAGCTCCTCAGGCGTCGGGACACGATCCGCGAGCGGACCGTGTACTCCATCCCCGCTTCGAGCTGACCATCGATGAACGCCTGGCTTCGCGTGGGATCCCACGTGATGTCCCCGACCGGCCCCGCGATCTCCTCCGCCGTCTGCGCCATCGGGAGCGCGTGCGCGCTCTCGAAGTCGCTGAGAATCCGGAAGGTCTGGGTCATGGTCTCGGCCCCGGGCGGCGGACTGCCGCCGGACGGTGGCAGCGTCGCCGGGGCCGACAGGGTCACGCTTCCCTCTGACCCGCCCGGGTTCGTGCTCGTCCATGACTCGCCGTCGTATCCGTCCAGCGTGAACATGCGCCAGTAGTCCGCGTGGTCGGCATCGACTTCGAACAGGGTGACCATCTCCTCGTCCGTTATCGGGTCGAGGAAACCAGTCACCCACGAGGTTTCCGGAGACCCGTCGGACCAGTCTCCGTGGGTGCGGCCTCGTTCGGTCTGGTCCCGCCCCCGTCGCCACCGTCGCACGCCACCACGCCGAAGGCGATCGCCACCGCCACACGAGCGCCGATGGCTTCTTGCGATACGTCACTCGCTGCCGTCCAGGTGCTCGCAAACGCTCATCCGGCTACCAGGCGCGGCTCCAGGACGACGACCGCCGTCTCGTGGCCACGTCGTGCGGCGTAGCCGTCGAGTCTGTCGTCCAGTTCGCGACAGCGCTGCCACAGCTGTTCACGCTCGAGGCCGACCGCGGCCCTGCCGAGCACCTCGTGTCGGATCCCACCGGCCAGCTCGACGACCGCCTCCGGATGAGCCTGCAGGTTCAGCCACCAGGCCGGCCCGGCCGCACCCCAGCAGTTCATGGCCATCGAGATCAGATTGGGCTCGTCTTCGAGATAGCCGACGATCACGCTCCGCAGCTCGCCGCTGCGTCGCCCCGTCGTGGTGAGCCGCAATGCGCCCCACTTCCCCGGGCGTGGGGGGCCACAGGCCCTTGCGCTCCCCGGTGGCCCGGAGCATCCACCGGTGCACGTACCAGGCCGGCACGACGAACCACCGCGGTGGCAGGCGCACCTTGCCTCAGGACATGCCCACTCCCTCGCCGAGGACGGCCTCACCCTAGCTTCCGGCGGAGAGGACAGACCCCAGGATCCGATGGGGCTGAAGGCGGAACCAACTCAGGCGGTCGAGCTACCACCCACAGGTCCGATCCACGACGACCCCAACGCTCCGCGGTCGCTTCAAGGGCACGGCCCGATGGGCGGCTCACGGCCAGTCTTATCTCAAGTTGACGCAGCCCGGATCCCGCTCACACGGCGAGTGCGTCCCACAGACGCTCTTCATCCATGAACGAGCGGAACCCTTCGCGGTCCCTTGCCGCCCCCGCGAACCTCTCCACGCCCTCGCGGAGCCGCTCGAGGCTGGTAGCGATCGACAGTCGCAGGAAATGCTGGCCCTCCGCCCCGATGACGCCGAACGAGTTCCGATCCATCGTCGCCACGCCGTATCGATACAGCAGGAACATCTGGAGCATCGCCGAGGGGCTGGTGCGAGATCGCACGTCCTCGGGGAGTGCATCCCACGCTGTGAGGATCCCAAGCCGCTCGCACGTGTCCGCGA
The DNA here is from genome assembly GCA_050696355.1 of Actinomycetota bacterium. Taxonomy (GTDB): domain Bacteria; phylum Actinomycetota; class UBA4738; order UBA4738; family HRBIN12; genus JAJNBA01. The sequence goes on along the minus strand of JBOGVD010000147.1, from coordinate 27,491 downwards.
CGTTCGGGAACACATAGAACGCGCCCTTCGGCATCTGGCATCGGATGCCGTCGATCTGGTTGAGCGCGGGGACCATCCGGTCACGCCGTTCCTCGAACGCGCGCACCATGTCGCCTGTCGTCGCGGACGACTCCGGACTCTCGTAGGCGGTACGCCCCGCCTCCTGGATGAACGGGGGCACGCAGGAGACGGTGTTGATGTTCAGCCGCGTGAACACGGCTGCCTCCTCCACCGTTGGCAGGATCACCCAGCCGAGACGCCACCCGGTCATCGCGAAGCCCTTGGAGTGGCCGCTCATGAGGACGGTCCTGTCCGCCATCCCCTCCTCGGTGATGATCGAGCGATGGCGCCGGCCATCGAACAGGGTGTGCTCATAGATCTCGTCGCTGTAGATCCGGACCTGAGGGCTACAGCGCCTGCGGATGACGCTCGCGATGTCCCGCAGGTCCCCCTCGGAGAGCACCCCGCCCGTCGGGTTCGACGGCGAGTTCAGGACGATGACCTTGGTCCGATCCGTGACGAGGGCAGCCAGGTCGTCCGCGGTGAAGGTGAACCCTCGCTCCTCCGACAGGTGGAGGGGTCGTGGCGTCGCGCCGACGAAAGTCACCCAGGACTCGTAGATGGGGAACCCCGGGCTCGGGTAGATGACCTCGTCGCCGGGATCGACGTAGGTCTGCATCGTGTAGCCGATGGACGGCTTGGCCCCCGCCGTGACGACCACCCGCTCCGGGTCGACCTCAACCCCGCGGGTTCGGGTCACGTGGTTCGCGATCGCCCGCCGGAGAGCCGGGATCCCCTGGGGATCGGTGTAGTGCGAGTTGCCCGCCAAGATCTGCGCCGCTCCGACCCGGTTGATGTGGGAAGGCGAATCGACGTCGGGCTCGCCGATGTTCAGTCTCACGACGTCCATCCCGCGATCCACGACGCGCTGGATGTCCACGCCCAGGCTGAACGCGTTCTCCGTCCCGAGCGTCTCGATCCTTCGCGCCAAGAGCGCCATGCCGACCACCCTTCTTCGACCAGGTCGCGGTCCCGCGTCTCAGGCTGATCCGTTCACCACCGGAGCGCCTGCTCCTGGCGGACCACGTGGTAGGGCCGGTCCGACAGCTCGGCACCGAGACCCGGGTGGAGCCGGGCCCCTCCGCGATCATCCTTGATGACGAAGTGGTACTGGAGCGCGTACGGCGAGTCCGAGTAGCCGCCCGAGATCGTCGCGACGAAACGGTCCGCCTCGCGCGTCATCTCGACCTCCTCGTGCTTCTCGGACTGGTCGAGGTGGCGGTACCGGAGTCTCACCGCCGTGATGGACGGACCTGCGTCACCCACCGCGAGGTGCAGCGTAAGCGGCTCGCCCGGACGGAACGAGGGTGGTGGAGTGTGCGAGAGGGTCCACGTGGGCGCTTCGGCCGCGACGTCGATCATGATGCGTCGAGCCTCCTCGTCGGACACCTCGGTCCGGGCCAGGGACGCGCGAGCCAGTGCCACCATGGCGTCGAGGTCCTGGTCGATCGACGGCAACCGGTCCGACCAGCTCCCCCGGAGGAACGCTTGGGGTCCGAACGTGAGATCGTCGGCATAGACGCCGGCCGCTCGATCGACCGCCTCGACCCACGCGGCACGCGCCGCGTGATACGCCGTCAACGCGTCCGCGAGCGGGGCCGTATCCCCGATGCCGAGAGCGAGCTCGTACTGGACCGCGGCGCGCATCTTCCCCGCGAAGAAGCGGCCGAGGGCCTCCTGGATCCCGACGTCGACGAGAAGACGCCGAACCTCGGGGGCCGTGGGGTCGTGGACCTCCGCCTGGATCCGCTCGAGATGCTCCGCCGCATCCGCGGACAGGCGCTCCAGCCATCCGGCGACCTCCAGAGGCGAGTACCGGCCACTGCGCCGTCTCGTGACGATCTCGCGGACGAACTCCTCCGCGCCGCAGAAGATCTCGGGGTCGAGCGCGACGACCGTGCCGAACCGCTTGGGGGTCGGTGTGTCGTAGTAGTGGGTCTGGACCGACCCGTCGTCTCCACCGACGATCCCGATGTCGGTGTAGATCTCGGGCCAGTAGTAGTTGTTCGACGCGGATGGATGGTGCGCGCTCGTGACGAGCGGCAGGATCCGGCTCGCGCTCCCGAGCGCGATCTCCGCCGACGCCGCCAGCGGACCGAACGTCGATCGGAGCGAGCGACGCCACGCCTCCGGTTCGGAGTCCGGATCGTACGTCAACCGTCCGAACAAACGGAACGTGTACGCGTACTTCCCCCAGTCATCCGCGCACGACAGCGACGTGTCCGCGTATCCGTCCCTCGAGCCGGGGAGCGCCGACCCCTCGCGACCCTTGAGCCCGAGAGGCTCGGCCCACTCGAGACCCTGGGTCCCCGCGAGGCTCGCGTGGCGGCCGAACCCGGCCGCGAGCGCCGGGTCGCCCCATAGGAGCAGTCGCTGGGTCCCCGGCCAGATCCGGAACACCACGTCGTAGGGCCGATCCTCTCGGAGGAAGTCGCCGTAGCTGTACCGGGTGAACGGACGGCTGCCCTCGCACACCGTCATGAACCGTCCCTTCAGGGAGACCGAGGCTTCTCCGGCCTCCGACGAGGGACGGTCCGACTCCCGGATCGCCGCCTGCTGATACGGCAGCCCCATGTGCTCGGCCGCGTACTTCGGCGAGAGGGTCACCGGCAGACCGGTCGCGAGCGCCATCTCCAGGGTGGGCGCGTCGAGACCCTTCGAGTGCAGGTCGAGACCCACCCGGCGGCCGGACCCCACCACGCCGTCGAGCACCGTCCGCCAGAAGTCCCAGCTCCGCTCGGGGACGCCGCTCTCGCCGTGAGTCCGGATCGTCAACCCTCCGATCGCCGGGCAGGCCTCCAGCAGGGTCTGGAGCGCGTCCCGGCAGTACTCAGCGTGACGCTCCGGGGTGAGCCCCTCGACCGCGTATCGCGCGTCGGGGCTCTCGAACCACTCGTACGCGTGCGTCCACACCCCGATCTGGAAGTCCAGCCCGCGGGCGACCGCCTCCTCGGAGGCGAACCTCAGCATCTGCAGGTTGCGCTCGCGCTCCTCGTCCGGGAGCTGCGGAACCCGAACTCCGTAGCCGGGCACGTCCACGAGGAACGGGTACGCGAAGTAGAGGTACCCGTCGGTCACGTTCCAGGGGAAGTTGTACCCGAGCCCGACCATGAAGTTGACGCGGTTGAAGCGCTGCGCCACCAGCATCGAGAGGTAGCGACGCCAGAAGCCCTCGTCGTGGAACCAGGGCTTGTCGTCCTTCTCACTCGCGAAGAGACGGGCGACGCTTCGCACGGCGTTGGCGGGCCGCTCGACGATCGGTGCGTCGATCTCGAGGGCCCGGAGGGGATCCGATGCGAGCTCGACGCGGTCCGCGAGCTCGAGCACGGCATAGACGAGCCCTCGCTCGTCGGAGCCACCGGCGAGGAGGAGCGGCCGACCGTCCGAACCGCCCGGGACGAGACCGAGGGCCTCGGGCACCGCCGGAATCAACGCACCGGCGCCTTCGAGGACCGTCCGCGCTCGGGCGCTCCCGGTCCCGGCCACGAGGAGCACATGACCGACACGATCGCCGGTCGGTCCCGGTTCGGGGACATCGACCTGCGTCCCCTTCGACTCTAGGGCCGTTCGGAGCTGCCCGATTGCCCAGCCGACCGCCGGCCGCGCGGCGGGCGCGTCCTCCGGGTCGCGGACGATCGACACCACACCGTGCGTCAAGAGGAGCTCCTCGACTGACCGCGACTCACGATGTGGGAACGATATCAGGGCGCCATCAGGGAGGGGTCACCGGCCGACCCAAGACGCTCGTACGACGCGAACCGCTGTTCGTACCAGTCGGCGCTGCCGTCGTATCTCGGCCTCTTCAGCACGGAGCACGTCAGCCCTCGAACAGGACGCTGATGCTCTCTCGGTGATGGATCCGCCGGATCGCCTCGGCGAAGAGAGGCGCGACCGACACCACACGCACCCTGTCCGAGAACGTCTCCGGCTGTGTCTCGATGGTATCGGTCGTGATCAGGCGCCGAATCGGGCTCGCCTCCAGCCGCGGCATCGAGCCCTCGGCGAAGACCCCGTGGGTAACCGCCGCCGTCACTGAGTTGGCGCCCTTCTCCAGGAGCTGCTCTGCGGCCTCGATCAGCGTCCCCCCACTGATGGTGAAGTCGTCGACCAGCACTGCGTGCCGACCGGCGACCTCACCCATGATGTCGACCACCATGGCGTGTTCGTCGTGTTCCGAGCGCATCTTGTCCGCGATCGCGAGCGGCGCGTGGAGGGACTCGGCGAAGGCCCTGGCCTTCTTCGCGAACCCCGCGTCCGGTGACACGACAACGAGATCCGTCAGACCTTCTTCCCTGATCGCTTCGCAGAGGTAGGGACGGGCGTACAGGTCATCGACGGGGATCTTGAAGAACCCCTGGATCTGGGACGCATGGAGATCCATCGTGACGACGCGATCTGCGCCGGCCGCCTCGATCGCGTCCGCACAGACCCGAGCACGGATCGAGACACGGGGCTCGTCCTTCTTGTCGCCTTTCGCGTAGCTGAAGTACGGCATCACGACGGTCACCGAGGTGGCGCTGGCTCGCTTCAACGCGTCGATCCAGAAGAGAAGCTCCATGAAGTGATCGTTCGCTGGGAACACCGTCGATTGGACGAGATACACGGGGGCGTCCGCGAACGTTTTCCATCACCCGCGGGAAGAGCGTTCCCTCTGAGAACCGCAACACCTCGCCCTGACCCAAGCTCACACCCAGGTGACCGCAGATCGACCGGGTCAGACGTGGGCTAGCCGAGCCCGCGAAGACTAGCGGACTCGCTTCGTCCCTTCGGGGCATCGGATTGGCGCTCCTCCATCGCGGTCGCCGCGGGAATCATCACACGAACACTCGCAAGCTGCTTGGTCAACGCTCTGCGGCGGAGTGTTGGACAGCCGTAGCTACCAGCCCCACGGTCCAGGCTGATGTGGATCGATGTCCGGAGACACGTCGGCACGAGGTCAGGAAGACATCACGAGGTTCATTGGTTCGTTCGAGAGTGGGGTGTTCTCATTACTCCATGACCTCGGGGAACGTGCCTCTCTCGGTGGAGCGCCCACAGCTTGAGAGAGGTAGTGCCCACAGTAGGTCAGAGGCCGTTCGTCCGGCCACGACCATCACCCGGCCACCTGACTGATGACGCAGGTGATCGAAGAACGTGATGTTCCACACATCCACGCGATGGCGTGATCATTGTCGAGTTCAGCCAACCGCACCCATGCGCCGACGATTGGATAAGTGAATGACGTCGAGGGCTGCGGGATGATCCGTTCAGGTGTGTACAAGAAGGGATGGACTTCTCATGGATCTCGCACCTACCTTCTGATGCTCAACGAGAGTTCGGGACCTACTCTGCAAGTCAGACGTACTGCCCCAAGGAGCCGACCGCTTGCGGATGACTAGCATGGCGGCCGAAGAGGCGCCGGAACGGATCAACGGAACATCCAAGCTTCTGGAGGAACAGGGTGAGCGATACGAGCACTGGAAAGGTGGTCGTGAACAGGTCGATGTCGCTTGATGGCTTCATCGCCGGTCCCGGCCACACGATGGACTGGGGCCCTGATCGCATCGCCGACTTCGTGGCACCGGACGATATCGCGGATATCGCGGCAGCCACCGGCGCCATGCTCATCGGCCGGCGAACCTGGGAAGTAGGCGACAGGATGGAAGCAGACGAGCCAGGCAGCACGGACTACCCGTTCTCGGGACCCATGTTCGTCCTCACCCATGATCCGCCGGAGCCGCCGGACCCGGAGGTCACGTACCTCACCGGTGACATCGGGGAAGCCGTCGCCACGGCGCTGGACGCTGCGGGTGGCAAGAACCTGGAGATCCTCGGCGCCGACGTGGCCGGCCAGTGCCTGCGGCGGAGGCTGATCGACGAGATCCTCGTGTATGTACTGCCGGTGCTGCTCGGCGACGGCATCCGCTTCTCGCCCCCGGGGCTCGCGAGGATAGCCCTGGAACCGATCAGCAGTACGCGGTCGCGAAACGCCACCATCCTTCGGTTCCGCGTCCGCAAGTAGTACCAACGCTGCATCGCCCTCTAGCTGATCCGCGCCGCTCGGTCGGTTTGTCAGGTCGGTTGGTCCGTTGGTCGGTTGGTTGGTGGTGGGAGGAGGAGGATTCGAACCTCCGTAGGCTACGCCGGCGATTTTACAGACCGCTCCCTTTGGCCACTCGGGCATCCTCCCGGGAACACGGGGTCGAGGATAGCAACCGCGGGTCCCGCCGGAGCTCATCCCCCGCCGGGACGCCGGCCACCGGGTCCTTCTAGGATTGGGCGATGGCGAAGGACCAGTTCTCGTTCGACATCGTGTCGGAGGTCGACCTCCAGGAGGTCCGCAACGCCGTGGATCAGGCTAGTCGCGAGATCTCTCAGCGCTTCGACTTCAAGGGCACCGGCACCTCGATCGCTCTCGAGAGCGACAAGATCGAGATGGCCGCCGGCACGGAGGATCGGCTGAAGGCCGCGTGGCAGGTCTTGCAGGAGAAGGCCGTCCGCCGCCAGGTCCCGCTGAAGTCGCTGCAGCCCGGCGAGATCCAGCAGGCCGCCAAGGGCACCGTCCGCCAGACCGTCGAGGTCATCCAGGGCATCCCCGACGAGAGGGCCAAGGCGATCTCCAAGTTCGTCCGGAGCGCGGTGCCCAAGGCGCAGACGCAGATCCAGGGTTCCCAGCTGCGGGTCTCGGCCAAGTCGAAGGACGACCTCCAGTCGGCGATCCGCGCCGTCAAGGAGGAAAACTTCGGCCTGGCGCTGCAGTTCACGAACTACCGCTGAACGCGGTGCACTTCCCCGCAACCGGGCTGTATTGCGGGGCATCCGGCTCACCTGTAGATTCCCGGGACCCTCAGGAGGTGGAGATGGATCTGGAACGGCTCACGACGCGTGCGGCGGAGATCGCCGAGCGTGAGAGCGCGCAGTTGCTGACAAGCACGACGGGCTCCAAGGCGCTCTACGAGCGGGCCGTGAAGAGCCTCCCGAGCGGCGTCGCCTCCAACTTCCAGGTCGGCGACCCCTACCCGGTCTACCTCGAGAAGGGCCGGGGCTCGAGCGTCTGGGACGTCGACGGCACCGAGTACAAGGACTTCCACGGCGGCTTCGGCGTGAACGTCGTCGGCCACGCGCACCCCAGGATCGTCGAGGCGCTCGAGAAGGCCGCCCGCGAGGCGATCCACTTCGCGGTCACCACGCCGATGACCGTGGCGCTCGCGGAAGCGATCTGCGATCGCTTCCAGCTCGAGCAGGTCCGGATCGTCAACTCGGGCACGGAAGCGACGATGGACGCCCTCCGCGTAGCTCGGGCGGCCACCGGGCGCGACAAGGTCGTGAAGATGGAGGGCTCTTACCACGGCCACCACGATTCGCTGCTGTTCTCCGTCGTCCCGGAGGCCGACGTGCTCGGTATCCGCCACGACGTGGACCACGAGGGCAAGGCCTGGTACACGACCCAGCCGACGTCGAAGGGCATCCCGCGCGCACTCTGGGACACGACGATCGTCGTGCCGTTCAACGACGCGGGCGCGGTCGAGCAAGCGCTGGCGGACAACGAGGGCGAGGTCGCCGCCGTGATCCTCGAGCCCGTCATGATGAACGTCGGGATCATCGAGCCGGCGCCCGGCTACCTCCAGGCCCTCCGGGACGCCTGCGAGAAGCACGGCGCGGTGCTGATCTACGACGAGGTGAAGTGCGGCGGGACGATCGCCTACGGCGGCACGATGGAGCGCTACGGCGTGAAGCCGCATCTCGCCGCGTTCGCGAAGGCGATCGGGGGCGGCTCGACGATCGGCGCCTTCGGCGGCGAGGCCCGGTTCATGGAGTGGGTGGGCAAGGGCGCCGCCCAGCAGGGCACGTTCAACGGCAACCCGCTGTCCTCGGCCGCCGGCCTCGCGGCCCTCACCCAGGTCCTGACGCGCGACGCCTACGACCACCTCGGCAAGCTCGGGTCGAAGCTCGCCGAGGGCTGCGACCGCGCGATCGCCGACGCCGGCATCCCGGCGCACACGGTCGACCTCGGTGCGAAGGGCTGCGTGTCCTACCGGGGCGAGCGGCTCACGAACTACCGGGACTTCCTGGAGACCCACACGGAGCTCTACTGGGCCTCGTATCCGTGGATGGTGAACCGCGGCATCTTCATGACCCCCGGCGACGAGGAGCAGTGGACGATCTCGGTGCAGCACACCGAGGACGACGTCCAGCGCTACATCGACGCGTTCGGCGAGTTCTGCCAGGCGCTCGTCGCGGACTGAGGCGACGGCGGGCCCGACGAGGAGCCGCTAGCCGATCGGGCCGCGCTCGCCGCGGAGCTCGCTGGCGATCGCCCGGAGTCGCTCCACGCGGGCCTCGGTCGGCGGGTGCGTCCGGAACAGGTTCGTGATGCCGCCGGCGCCGCGCGCCTGCAGGGCCGCCATCGGATTCACGATGAACAGGTGCGCCTCGGCGGGGCTCACGCTCGCCGGCGCGGGCACCTGACGCGAGGCCTGGTCGAGCTTGATCAGGGCGCTCGCGAGGGCGTCGGGGTCACGTGAGAGGAACGCACCGGACTCGTCGGCCTGGTACTCGCGCGACCGGGTGACGGCCATCTGGATCAACATCGCCGCGATCGGGGCGAGGATCCAGGCGAGCAGCATGACGAAGACGTTCCCGCCGCCCTCGTCGTCGCTGCCGCCGAAGAAGAACGCGAACCGCGCCAGGAACGTGATGCTCATCCCGATCGCAGCAGCCACCGAGGAGACGAGGATGTCGCGGTTGGCGACGTGGGAGAGCTCGTGGGCGAGGACGCCCCGGAGCTCGCGCTCGTCGAGGATCTGGAGGATGCCTTGGGTCACGGCCACGGCGGCGTGCTCCGGGTTCCGGCCCGTGGCGAAGGCGTTCGGCTGCATCATGTCGGAGACGTAGAGCCGCGGCATCGGCAGGTTCTGCTCGGTCGCGAGCTGGCGAACGATGCGGTAGTAGTCCGGCATCTCCTGCTCCGTCACCGGCTTGGACCGCGTGGTCGCGATCGCGATCCGGTCCGAGAACCAGTACATCGAGAAGTTGAAGACCAGGGCGATGACCAGGGCGATCGTCATGCCGCTCCGGCCCCAGAACGAGCCGATCAGGACGAACAGGCCGCCCAGCGCCGCGATCAGGATCCAGGTCTTGAGCCGATTGATGCCCGGTGCCATCGCTTCAGTCCTCCTTGGACGGGGGATCCTTCCCCTCGGAACCATGCTCTCACAGCTCGTTCGCTCGAACGGGGCAGGACGGTTCAGGCGACGAGCGTGGAGATGTCCGCGAGCCTCGAGAACGTGCCCGGCAGCAGGAAGAAGAACAGCAGCGCGGCCATCGACAGGACCACGACGCCGGCGACCAGCACGGGCGTGCGGACCGGCGTGGTGTCCTCGGCCGGCTGGAAGATCATCTGCCGGGCGACCGCCAGGTAGTAGAAGACGCTCACGACGGAGTTCACGACCATGATGGCGGCCAGCAACGGCCCGAGCACCTCGCCCCGCGAGATCGCCGCGCCGAAGATCAGGATCTTGGCCCAGAACCCCGCCGCCGGTGGCACCCCGGCCAGGGAGACCATGAACAGCGTCATCCCGACCGCCAGGAAGGGGGCGACGCGGGCCACCCCGGCGAAGTCCGACAGCAGGAGGCGCGGGCTCCGCTTGCTGAGCGCGACCGCGACGGCGAACGCTCCCAGGTTCATGATCCCGTAGATCAGGATGTAGGCGGTCGCGGACGCGAACGCCTGCTGGTTCACCCCCTGGTCGGTCGTGACCAGCGCGAACGGCAGCAGGATGTAGCCCGCCTGCGCGATCCCGGAATACGCCAGCAGCCGCACGAACTGCCGTTGCTGCAGGGCCACGAGGTTGCCGATCGTCATCGTGGCGATCGCCAGGAACGCGAAGATCGGGACCCAGAACTCGTGCTGCCCGATGAACGCCACGAACATCAGCTGCAGGAGGCCCGCGAAGCCCGCCGCCTTCGAGGCGACCGCTAGGAACGCCGCGACCGGCACCGGGGCGCCCTCGTAGGTGTCGGGAGCCCAGAACTGGAACGGGAACGCCGAGACCTTGAACGCGAACCCCACCACCACGAACAGGATCGAGGCGAGGGCGATCGCCTCCTGCGAGGGGTCGAGCCGGCCGAGCCCGGCGGCCACCTCGTCGAGCCTCGTCTTCCCGCCGGTCAGCCCGTAGACCAGGCTCATCCCGAACAGCATCACGGCCGTGGACAGCACGCCGATCAGGAAGAACTTGAGGCCGCCCTCGACGCCCGTCACGTCCCATTTCCGGAACGCCGCCATCAGGAAGCCCGGCGCCGAGACGAGCTCCAGGGCGATGAACAGCATCAGGAGGTCGCGCGAGGACGGCATCAACAGACAGCCGAGGAACGAGGTCAGCAGCAGGAAGTAGTACTCGCCCTGGTAGTAGCCCGGCTGGTCGAAGTAGTGCCGGGAGACCGCGAGGACGATCGCCGCCGCAGCGAGGAAGAAGACCTTGAAGAGCACGGCGAAGTTGTCGATGACGAACGAGCCACCGAACGTGGCGCGGTCCTCGCCGAGGAGCGTCAGCACGGCCGCGAGCGATCCGAGGACGCCGAGGAAGCTGATCGGCATCGATCCCCACTTGAGGTGAGGCGGCAGGAACAGGTCGACGACGAGCACCAGGATGATCGTCCCCGCGAGGATCAGCTCCGGTAGGATCGCGTGGTAATCGACCGTCACGGGAGCGTCAGCCCCCCGCCCCGAGCACCGTCATGATGCCGCGCACGGCCTCCTGGCTGATCCCGAAGATCAGCCGCGGGAACAGCCCGAGCGCGAGGATCAGGACCAGGAGCGGCGTCCAGGAGAGCCATTCGACGCTGTGGACGTCGCCGAGCGCGTGCTCGCTCCACCGTTCGGGCACGGTGCCCATGTTCACGCGCTGCAGCATCCACAGGAAATAGCCGGCCGTGAGGATCGTGCCCACCCCGCCTGCCACCATCAGCACGCGGAACAGGCCGACCTGATCACCCAGGAGCGCCTCGTTCGGCCGGAACGCCGAGAGGAGCGCCATGACCTCTCCCCAGAACCCGGCGAGGCCCGGGAGACCGAGCGAGGCGATCGCGACGAACGCGAACACCCCGGCGAGCTTCGGCATCCGCTGCGCCATCCCGCCGCCGATCTCCGCGATCTGCCGGGTATGGTACCGGTCGTAGATCGATCCGACGCAGAAGAAGAGCATCCCGGTGATCACGCCGTGGGCGACCATCCCGAAGAGCGCGGCCTGGATCCCGATCTCGGTGAGCGTGGCGATGCCGAGCATCACGAACCCCATGTGCCCCACCGACGAGAACGCGATCAGGCGTTTCAGGTCCCGTTGCGCGAGGCACGCGAGCGCCGCGTACACGATCGCGATCGCCGCCAGGAGGCCGATCCACGGCGCGTACGCCTCGGCGCCCTCCGGGAGCACGGGCAGCGCGATGCGGATGAAGCCGTACGTGCCCATCTTCAGCATGATCCCGGCCAGCAGCACCGAGCCGATCGTCGGCGCCTCGGTATGGGCGTCGGGCAGCCACGTGTGGAACGGCCACATCGGGACCTTGATCGCGAACCCGAGCGCGATCGCGCCGAACACGATCAGCTGGAACGTCCGCGAGAAGCCGCCGCCGCCGCCGAACTCGGTGAGCTTCACGAGGTCGAACGTGTGCGGCTCCGGGCCGCTGAAGTACAGCCCCAGGAACCCCAGCAGCATGAAGACCGAGCCGAACAAGGTGTAGAGGAAGAACTTGATCGCGGCGTACTCGCGGTTGGCGGAGCCCCAGATCCCGATCAGGAAGTACATCGGGACCAGGACCATCTCCCAGAAGACGAAGAACAGGATCAGGTCGAACGCGATGAACGTGCCCGCCATGCCGGTCTCGAGCAACAGCATCAGCGCCAGGAACGCCTTCGTCCGACCCGGCTCCGGCACGAACCGCCAGGTGTAGACGGCGCACAGGAACGACAGGAGGAACGTCAGGACGTAGAGCGGCATCGAGATGCCGTCGATGCCGACGTGGAAGCGCGCGCCGATCGCCGAGATCCAGCTCGCGTCGAGCTCGTACTGGAGCCGGTCCGTCCCGTAGTCGAACCCGATCGCGATCGCGATCGATAGCACCAGGGCGGCGCCGGTGAACAGGATGCCGAGGCCGCGCACCATCCGATCGCGGTCCTTCGGCACGAGGATGATCACCAGCGCGCCGACGATCGGCAGCAAGGTGGTGATCGTGATCGCCGAGCTCTCCCAGGTCATCTCACACTCCTACGCCATCCGAACGAACACGATGGTCAGCGCCACGACGCCGACGAACAGGAGCACCGCGTACCACTGGACGTTCCCGGTCTGGAGATACTTCAGGAGGCCTCCGGTCGCCCCCGTCAATCCGCCGACGGCGTTCACGAGCCCGTCGACGAACGTGCGATCGATCCAGCTGACGAACGTCGCGAGCCCGCGCGTGACCCAGGCGGCGCCGTTCACCACGCCGTCGAGGACGTGCTGGTTCGTCCAGTTCACGCCGCCCGACACGCGGTCGCGGATCGGGTAGACCACCCCCCGCATGTAGACGTCGTCGATGTAGTAGCGGTGCTGGAGCACGTTCCAGGTCCGAGGGAACGCCATCAGCGGATCGCGCTCGCGACGCTCCCGGTAGAGGCGGTAGCCGAGCGCGATGCCGGCGGCCGCGGCGAGGGTCCCGACGAGCGCGACCCAGAACACGAACTGCGCCTCGTGCGGGTGCTCGAAGTACACCCAGTCCCCGAACACAGCTCCCAGCTGGGGCGCGCCGAGGAACCCGACGACGATCGAGGCGCCGGCGAGCCCCACGAGCGGTCCCGTCATCACGGGCGGCGACTCGTGCGGGCGGGCGTGCCCGCGATAGGTGCCGAAGAACGTCAGCAGGACGCACCGGGCCATGTAGAACGCCGTCATCACCGCGACGGCCAGGAGGATCGCGAAGAGCCACTGGTTGTGCTCCCACGCGCCCACCAGGAGCTCGTCCTTCGACCAGAACCCGGCGAGGGGGAAGACGCCGGCGAGCGCCGCGGACCCGATCAGGAACGTCCAGAACGTGACGGGCATCTCCTCCTTCAGCCCGCCCATGTCGCTCATGTTGTTCGAGTGAACGGCGTGGATCACCGAGCCGGCGCCGAGGAAGAGCAGCGCCTTGAAGAACGCGTGGGTGAACAGGTGGAAGAAGCCCGCGGTGACGCCCTCCGGTCCGAGGGAGAGCCCGGCCACCATATAGGCCAGCTGCGAGAGCGTGGAGTATGCGAGGACGCGCTTGATGTCGTCCTGCACGAGCGCGAGGAAGGCCGCCCCGAGGGTCGTGATCGCCGCGATCACGCTCACGATCGTGAGCACGAACGGGTCGGCGTGGACGAACACCTCGAACATCCGGCCCACGAGGTAGACGCCCGCGGCGACCATCGTCGCGGCATGGATCAGCGCCGAGACCGGCGTGGGGCCGGCCAACGCGTCGGGCAGCCAGACGTGGAGCGGGAACTGGGCGGACTTGCCGATCGCGCCGCCGAACAGCAGCAGGGCGGCGGCCGTGACCAGCGCGGGGGACGTTCCCGGGCCCCCGATCGCCTCCCCGATCTCCACGATGTTCGTCGTGGTGAAGCCGGTGGCGAAGATCAGGGCGAAGATCCCGAACATGAACGGCACGTCGCCGATGCGCGTCGTGATGAACGCCTTGATCGCGGCGCTCGAGTTCTCGTGCTCCTCGTACCAGTGCCCGATCAGGAGATAGGAGCAGATGCCCATGATCTCCCAGCCCACGAGCAGCATCAGGAGGTTGTTCGCGATCACGACCGTGAGCATCGCGCCCGTGAACAGCGACAGGACGACGTAGAACCACGTGAACCGCGCATCCCCGTCCATGTAGCCGAGCGAGTACACGTGGACGGCGAGCGACACCGCCGTGACCACCACGAGCATCACCGCCGTGAGGCCGTCGACGTACTGCCCGACCTCGAGATGGAGCGGCCCGATCTCGAACCAGTCGATACCCGCGGGCGCGTACGACCCGCCGCCGGTGACGAAGTGCCAGAGGACGGCGAGCGCCATCACGAACCCCGCCGCCAGCGCCACGATCCCGTACACCGCTCCCCGGCCCGGCGTCCGCTTCCCGAAGAACAGGGTGAGCGCCGCGGCCAGGAACGGGAGGAGGGCGATCACCCACGCGTACTGGATCGCGCCGGTTGCGCCGGTTGCCTCGAGGGCCGCGGTGGTCGCGGGCGCTACCACTTGAGGAGATTCACCTCGTCCACGTTGATCGAGCCGCGGTTCCGGAACAGCAGGATCACGATGGCCAGCCCGATCCCCACCTCGGCCGCGGCGACGGCGATCACGAAGAGCGCGAAGACCTGGCCGCCGACGTCGTTCAACGACGACGAGAAGGCCACGAGGTTCACGTTCACGGCGTTCAACATCAGCTCGATCGCCATCAGCACCATGACCGCGTTGCGTCGCGCGAGGACGCCGTAGACGCCCGCCGAGAACAGCAGCGCCGAGAACAACAGCAGGAACGGGAGCCGGATCACCTCAGTTCCCCTCGTCCTTGCGTGCGAGGACGATCGCCCCGATCAGGGCCGCGAGCAGCAGGAACGAGATGGCCTCGAAGGGGAGGACGAAGTCGCGGAACATCGACTCCCCGATCGCGGCGGTCGTCGCGTGGAAGACCTCGAAGGCGGGGTCGTCGAGCGGGAACGCCTCCTGGATCAGGAACACGAGCCCGGCGAAGACCCCGGCCGCCACGAGCACGCCGAGCCACCGGCGGGTGTTGTCGAGGGTGTCCCGGCCGATCGGCGCCTTCGTGAGCATCAACCCGAACAGGAACAGGATCACGATCGCCCCGACGTAGATCAAGATCTGCACCCAGCCCGCGAACTCGGCGCCCAGCAGCAGGAACGTCGCACCGACCGACAGGAGCGCGACCACCAGATACAGGGCGGCGTGCACGACGTTGCGGGCCGTGACCACGGCGATCGCGCTGATCGAGCCGATCGCGGCGATGACGGCGAACGCGTACTCCTGGGCGGTCACGACGCCTGCTCCTCCGTCGGCACGGCACCTTCCTCCAGCGCCGGCGGCGGCAGGACGGTGTAGGTCCAGTCCTCGAGCCGCTCCTTCTCGTGGGTCATCAGGTCGAGGTCGTACTCGCCGTACTCGAACTCCGGGCTCCAGAACAGGGCGTCGAACGGGCACACCTCCACGCAGATCCCGCAGTACATGCAGAGCGCGTAGTCGATCGCGAAGCGGTCGAGGACCTTCTGGGACCGAGCCCGCCCACCGCCGGCGGGATCGTGGGTCTCCTTGTGCGCGTCGATGTAGATGCACCAGTCGGGGCACTCGCGCGAGCACTTGTAGCAGACGGTGCAGTTCGCCTCCTTCAGCGCGATCACGCCGCGCGTGCGGGGCGGGAGGTCGGGCTTCACGCGCGGGTACTGCTGCGTGACCGCCGGCTGGAGCATCGTCTTCAGGGTGACCGACAGGCCCTTCGCGAGCCCGAGCCCGGTCCCCCGCTTGCGCTTCTGCTCCGCCATCTAGAACGCCACCTTCGCCACGGCCACGCCCATGATCAGGGCGAGCGAGAGAGGGATCAACGCGAGCCAGGAGAAGCGCTGGAGCTGGTCCTCACGCAGCCTCGGGTAGGTCGCGCGCAGCCAGATGAAGAAGAAGGCGAGCGCGCCGATCTTCCCCATCATCATCAGCGGGCCGGGGATCGGGATGCCGGGGAGCGGCTGGTAGCCGCCCAGGTACAGCACGGCGGCGATCCCCGAGAAGGCGACGATCCCGCCGTACTCGGCCAGCAGGAAGAACGCGAACTTGAGGCCCGTGTACTCGGTGTAAGCGCCGAAGATGATCTCGGAGTCGGCGATCGGCATGTCGAACGGCGGGCGCTGGAGCTCCGCGAAGGAGGCCATCATGAAGATCAGGAACCCGGGGAACTGCGGGATCACGTACCAGAGGCTCTCCTGAGCCTCGACGATCCCGATCATCGAGAGGGTCCCCGCCTGCATCACGACGGCGGCGGCGGCGATCACGAGCGGGAGCTCGTAGGCGATCAGCTGGGCCGCCGCGCGGAGGGCGCCGATCAGCGAGAACTTGTTCGCCGATGACCAGCCGGCCATCATCACGCCGATCACGGACACGCTGGACATCGCCAGCACGAAGAAGATGCCGACGTCCAGGTTCTCCGCGAACCACGAATCGCTGATCGGCAGGACGACCAGGATCGCGATGTAGGGGATCATCGCGACGGCCGGCGCGAGTGAGAAGACGTTGCGGTCCGCGGCGGCCGGGACCACGTCCTCCTTCTGGATGAACTTCACGCCGTCGGCGACGAGCTGCGCCCACCCGTGGAACCGGCCGGCCTCCATCGGCCCGAGCCGCGCCTGCATGTGAGCCAGCCCCTTGTGCTCGATGTAGCCGATCCCCAGCGGCACGACGAGGAAGAACCCCATCACCGCCACCGTCTTGAGCAGCAGGACGACCCAGAAGTTCGAGGACAGCGACGAGAAGACCGAGACGCCGGTCTCGGCCAGGATCACTCCTCGTCCTCCAGGTCCTCACCCTCGACGAGGCCGGGCCAGGGCTTGGCCTCGCGCGTCATCAGCGGGAAGTCCTTGCGGAGGGGCTGGCCCTCGAACGGCTCCGAGAGCAGCAGCTTCACGGGCTTCGGGTGGCCCTCGAACCGGATCCCGAACATCTCCATCGTCTCCCGCTCGTGCCAGTCCGACGTCGGGAACAGGTCGGAGACGGTCGGGCAGACCGGGTCCTCGTGCGGCAGCTTGACCTTGAGGCGCACGTTGTGGTGGTGCGTGGTGGAGAACAGGTGCGTGACGACCTCGAATCCCTGCTCCGGGCCGAAGTCGACGCCGCCGGTGAAGTCGCAGAAGTCGCAGGCGAGCTCGGGCTCGTCCCGGAGGAACCGGCAGACCTCGCGGTACCGCTCCGTGCTGACGGTCGCCACCGCATGGCCGTGCTGCTCCTCGAACTCGAGGATGTCCTGGCCGAACCGCGCCCGCAGGCGCGAGTCCACGTCCTCAGGAGACAGCGCTGTGCCCACTCGCCCACTTCTCCTGGATGTCCTCGTCCTTGATCTTCTCCTGCAGCTTCACGATCCCGTGCAGCAGAGCCTCCGGGCGGGGCGGGCAGCCGGGCACGTAGACGTCGACCGGCACGATCTGGTCGACGCCCTTGGTGACGGAGTACGAGTCCCAGTACGGCCCGCCGCAGTTGGAGCAGGAGCCGAACGAGATCACGTACTTGGGATCCGGGATCTGGTCGTAGACACGCTTGAGCGCCGGCGCCATCTTGTCGGTCAGGGTCCCGGCCACGACCAGGAGATCGGCCTGGCGCGGCCCGTGAGCGAAGGGGATCACCCCGAGGCGGATGAAGTCGTGCTTGGAGGTGGACGTCGCGATCAGCTCGATCGCGCAGCACGCGAGGCCGAAGTTCATGACCCACAGCGAGTACCGGCGACCCCAGTTCAGCAGGAACTTGACCGGCTGGATCTTGGGGAGCGGGGTCTTCTCGGTGATCAGGCCCATCGGACGACCCCCTTGCGCCACGCGTAGAGCAGCCCGGTCGCGAGGATCCCGATGAAGATGCCCATCTCGACCACCGCGGCCCACCCGAGGCTCTCGAAGACCCGAGCCCACGGGAACAGGAACACAGCCTCCACGTCGAAGATCACGAACAGGAAACCGAACACGTAGTAGCGGATCTGGCTCTGCGACCAGCCTTCGCCGACGGGATCGATGCCGCACTCGTACGTGGTGAGCTTCGCGGCGTGGGGGCGGTGAGGGGCGATCAGACGCGCAGCCGTGAACGCCACCGCGACGAGGAGCGCTCCCGCGGCCACGACCGCCAGCACGACACCGTAGGACGAGTAGTAGTCAGGCACGCTTGTGAAAGTCTTCCCGAGCGCGGATCCTAGCAGGATCCATCAGGCCCCTTCCCCGGTCGGTTCCCCGGCCCCGCAGCGGGCCGAAAGGAAGCGCGCGAGCTGCACCAACGCGTGCTGGGCGGGCCCCTTCGGGAGCCGGTCGACGAGGGAGACGGCCCTCGCGACCTCGTCGCGGACGGCCCGGCGGGCGTGCACGATCGAGTCGCCGGACGCCACGATCTCGAGCGCGCGGTCGAGGAGCTCGCCGTGCACGCCCGTGCCCAGGATCCGCCCCAGCTCCTCCCGATGGGGCGAGGTCTCCAGGGCGTGGAGGACCGGCAGCGTGTAGACGCCTTCCTTCAGGTCGACGCCCGGCTCCTTGCCGAGCTCGAGCTGGCTCGACGTGATGTCCATGATGTCGTCCGAGAGCTGGAACGCGAGCCCGAGGGACTCCCCGAACGCCCCCAGGACGTCCACCTGCTCCGGCGGCGCGTCGGACATCATCGCGCCAAGGCGGCAGGAGGTCGCGATCAGCGCCCCGGTCTTGCGGCGGATCACCTCGAGGTAGTTGGCCTCGGTCTGGTCCAAGCGCCGCGAGGCGTCGACCTCGCGGATCTGCCCGTCGCAGAGCACCGCGATCGTCTGGGCGAGGATGCGGCAGACCTCGGGGCCGAGGTCCGCGCCGACCTCGGACGCGCGGGCGAACAGGTAGTCGCCCGTGAGGATCGCCACGGTGTTGTCCCACCGGACGTTCGCGGCGGGCACGCCGTGTCGGGACTCGGCCTCGTCGATCACGTCGTCGTGGTAGAGCGTCGCCACGTGCACGAGCTCCAGGGAGACCGACGCGGGGATCAGGCGAGGGTCCGTCGGGTCGCCGAAGTAGCCGGACAGGAGCGCGAGCATCGGCCGGAACCGCTTCCCGCCGGCGGCGAGCAGGTAGTTCGCCGTGGCGGACAACAGCTCCGAATCCGCTTCCTCGAGGGCCTTCCGGAGCGCCTCCTCCACCCGATCCAGGCGCGTCCGGATCTCCGCCTCCAGCGTGGCGTCGGGCGGATCCAGGCCGGGGATCACGCGGCGGCTCACGGATCCCTCCTCGTGCGCTCGGAGCGCTCCACGCGCATCTCGGGGATCACCATCTCAGGACCGAGGCCTCCTCGATGATGCCGACGATCACGCCGGGGAACACGCCGAGGAGCAGCGTCGCGGCGGCCGGGACGGCCAGCACGACCCCGGTCCCGGCGCCGATCCCGAGCCCCTCCGCGATCGTGGACGCGGGGACGTCCTCGGGCTCCTGCATGTACATCAGCACGATGACCCGCAGGTAGAAGAAGGCCGCCGCGACGCTCACGAGCACCCCGATCAGCGCGAGGAGCCAGTACCCCGCCCCGATCGCCGCCGAGAAGACGTTCACCTTGGCGATGAAGCCGGCGGTCGGCGGGATCCCGGCGAGCGACAGCAGGAACAGCGTCATGAGGGCCGCGGCGATCGGGTTCGTGCGCGCCAGGCCCGTGTAGTCGGAGATCCTCGTCCGGTCCTCCCCCCGGACGGACACGAGCATCACCGTGCCGAACGCACCCAGCGTCATCGCCGCGTAGGCGATCAGGTAGAACATCGCCGCGCGGATGCCTTCCGATCCAGAGGCCGTGAGCCCGGTGAGGATGAACCCGGCATGGGCGACGCTCGAGTAGGCGAGCATGCGCTTCACGTTCGTCTGGGCGAGCGCCAGCACGCTCCCCACCACGACCGAGACCGCGGCGAGCGCCCACACGACCGGCGCCCAGTCCCAGGCGAGCGCCTGGAACGCCACGTCGAGCACCCGGATCAGCGCGGCGAACGCGGCGACCTTCGTCGCAGCGGACATGTAGGCGGTCACCGGCGAGGGCGCCCCCTGGTACACGTCGGGCGTCCACATGTGGAACGGCGCCGCCGAGACCTTGAACCCGAACCCCACGGCGAGCAGCGCGAGGGCCAGCACGGCGAGCGCCTGCGTCCCGCCGGTGCCCGTGAGCGCCAGCGCCATCGGGCCGATCTTCGTCGTGCCGGTCGCGCCGTAGGCCATCGCCACGCCGTAGAGGAAGAACGCGGAGCTGAACGCGCCGAGGAGGAAGTACTTCATCGAGGCTTCGTTCGCCGCCCGGCGCCCGGTCAGCCCGGTGAGCACGTAGAGCGAGAGGGACAGGATCTCCAGCGCGAGGAACGTCACGATCAGGTCCGCGGACGCCACGATCATCGTCATCCCCGACGTCGCGAACAGAAGCAACGGGGCGAACTCGCCCCGGAACTCGTCGCCGGAGCGGGCGAAGTACTGGTGACCGAGGAGCAGGCCGAGCGCGGCCACGGCCAGCAGCAGCAACCGTGCGAGGACGGCGAACCGGTCCGCGGCGATCGTGCCGCCGAGCACGGTCGCGGGCCCGTCCCAGTCCCACAGCCACAGGCTGGTCGCGGCGGCGAAGGCGACGCCCACGAGCCCTATCGAGAGGTGCTCGAGCGAGCCGGACCGCTTCGCGAGCGCCTCGTACAGCAGCCCCGCGATCGCGAACGCCACGAGGACGAGCTCGGGCAGGAGCGGCTCGAAGACGAGCTCGGGCGTCGGGAGCGCCGCTTGGCCGATCACGGCGCGGCTTCCTCGTCGAAGGGGGGGATCACGATCGCCTGCTCGCGGATCCCGATATCGGTCCGATGGTCGGGCGAGACGCGGGCGATCACGGCCGCCGCTGCCGGGTCGATCCGGTCCGTCAGGAGCGTGGGGGCCACGCCGAAGACCAGGAGCAGCGCCAGCACGGGCGCGAGGACCACGACCTCGCGCAGGTTCACGTCCGGCAGCAGCCGGTGCTCCTCGCGAACGGGCCCGAACGCCATCCGCTGGTAGGACCACAGGAGGTAGATCGCGGCCAGGACCACGGCGGTCGCCGCGAGTGCGCCGAACCAGGTGCTCACCGCGAACGTGCCGACGATCACGAGGAACTCGCCCACGAAACCGTTCAGGCCGGGCAGGCCGGCGGAGGCGAACGCCGTGAACAGGAACGCGCCCATGAGCCAGGGCATCACCGACGCGAGCCCGCCCATGCTCCCCAGGTCGCGGGTGTGCGTCCGCTCGTAGACCATGCCGACGAGCAGGAACAGGGCGCCGGTCGCGAGGCCGTGGTTCACCATCTGCAGCACGCCGCCGGTGACTCCTTGTTGCGTGAACGCGAACACCCCCAGCACGACGAAGCCGAGGTGCGAGACGGACGAGTACGCGACGAGCCGCTTGAGGTCCGTCTGGATCAGGGCGTTCACCGCCCCGTAGACGATCCCGATCACGGCGATCACGCCGACGAACGTCGCGAAGTACCTCGAGGCCTCCGGGAAGAACATCAGGTTGAACCGGATCAGGCCGTAGGTACCGACCTTCAGCAGGAGCGCCGCCAGCAGCACGGAACCCGCCGTCGGCGCCTCCGTGTGCGCGTCGGGCAGCCAGGTGTGGAGCGGCACCAGCGGCACCTTCACGGCGAACGCGACGAAGAACGCGAGGAAGAGCCATCGCGCGGTGGTCGCGGGCACGCCGGCTGCGGCATCCATCATCGCGCCGTATCCGAACAGCCGCGGGCCGTCCTGTTGCGCGTACAGGAACAGGATCGCGACGAGCAGGAACGCCGAGCCCGCCATCGTGAACAGGAAGAACTTGATCGCCGCGTAGATGCGTCGCTGCCCGCCCCACCCGCCGATCAGCAGGTACATCGGGACGAGGAGGGCCTCGAAGAACAGGAAGAACAGGAGGAGGTCGAGAGCGACGAACGTACCGATCACCGCCGTCTCGAGGACGAGGATCGCGGCCAGGTAGCGACGGACGTCCTTCGTGACGGTCCACGAGGCGAGGATCGAGACGGGGAACAGGAACGTCGTGAGCAGGAGCATCCAGATGCTCACGCCGTCCACGCCCACGGCGTAGGACAGGCCGATCGACGGGACCCACCGGGCGATCTCGACCATCTGGAAGGGCTCCGAGGGGGCGGGGTCGAAGCGGCCGAGGACGATCAGCGACACGATGAACGTGGCGAGCGAAGCGCCCAGGGCGACCCACCGCGCCGCCCCGTCCTTCAGGCCGCGGCCGCCGCCGAGCACCATGAGCGCGCCGAGCAGGGGGAGGAAGGTCGTGAGCGTGAGGAGCCTGCTCACAGGCGCGTCCCCAGCCAGACGAGGACGCCGACGGCGCCGAGGAACAGACCGAGCGCGTAGGAGCGGACGAAGCCGGTCTGGATGCGGCGGGACGCGGCGGCGAGCCGCCGCGTACCGGCGCCCACGCCGTTCACGAGGCCGTCCACCACCTTCGTGTCGAACACGTTCGCCGAGAATCGCGCGGCGGCGGTCCCCGGGTTCACGACCAGGGTGGAGTAGGCCCCGTCCACGTACCAGCCGTTCGCGGCAGCGCGTGGCAGCGGCTGGAGCCGCTCCCGCAGTGCGGATCGGTCGACTCGGCCGGAGGCGTACACCCAGGACGCGATCGCGAGCGCGCCGATCGCGATCACGGTCGCGATCGCGCTCAGGGCGAGGGTCGAGAGGCCGTCGCCGTGCGGCACCGGTCCCGTCAGGGGCTCGAGGACGCGCGCCAGCGTGCCCTCCGCAGACGTCGAGAGGAGCAGCCCGGCGAGGACGGCGCCGGCCGCCAGGAGCACGAGCGGCACGGTCATCACGCGGGAGGACTCGTGCGCGTGCTGGGCCTCGTCACTCCTCGGCGCGCCGAAGAACGCGAGGAAGAGCAGCCTCCCGATGTAGAGGGCGGACAGGAGCGCCCCGAGCGTCCCGAGGACGTAGATCCAGGTGCGGCCGGTGTGGTTCGCGATCTCCAGGATCTGGTCCTTCGCGAAGAAGCCCGCGAGCGGCCAGATGCCCGCGAGGGCGAGCGCCCCGACGACGAACGTCCAGCCCGTGACCGGCATCCGCCGGATCAAGCCGCCCATCCGTTGCAGGTCGGTCTCCTCGTGCATCCCGTGGATCACCGACCCGGCGCCCAGGAACATCAGCGCCTTGTAGAACGCGTGCGCGACGAGCATGAACATCGCGCCCGTGTAGAACCGCATCCCGGCGGCCATGAACATGAAGCCGAGCTGGCTGACGGTCGAGTACGCGAGGACCCGCTTGATGTCGTTCTGGGCGAGCGCACAGGTCGCGGCGAACAGGGCGGTCACGAGACCGACGATCAGGACCACCATCAGGGCGACGCCCGAGAGCTCGAACAGCGGCGCGCTCCGCACCACCAGGTAGACTCCGGCGGTGACCAACGTGGCCGCGTGGATCAGCGCGGACACGGGCGTGGGGCCGGCCATCGCGTCGGGCAGCCACACGTGGAGGGGGACCTGCGCGGACTTCCCGATCGCGCCCGCGAACAGCAGTAGGGAGATCGCCGTCGCCGTGCCCTTCGCGATCGTGCCGCCCGGTGCGCCGAGGACCGTGCCGAAGTCGAGCGACCCGAAGTGCGAGATCATCAGAGCGAGGCCGATCAGCATCGCCGTGTCGCCGATCCGGGTCGTGATGAACGCCTTCTTCGCGGCGCTCGCGTTCTCCGTCTTCTCGAACCAGAACCCGATCAGCAGGTAGGAACAGAGGCCGACGCCCTCCCAGCCGACGTAGAGGAGCAGGTAGTTGTCCGCCAGGACCAGCAGGAGCATGAAGAACACGAACAGGTTCAGGTAGGCGAAGAACCGTCCGTAGCGTGGATCGCCCTCCATGTAGCCGATCGCGTAGACGTGGATCAGGAACCCGACCCCGGTGACGACCAGGACCATCGTCGCGGAGAGCACGTCGAGGCGGAGGTCGGCGCCGACCTCGAACCTCCCGACCGTGATCCAGTCGAACGATCGCTGGATGAACACGGAGTCGAGACGCCCCCCAGGGACGCCGTTCAGCCGAGAGAGGGCCAGAACCAGGAGCACGGAAAGGATGGCTGACGCGCCGACGGTGGCGCTCGCGAGGATCCCGGTGGCTTTCCCGAGTCGCTTTCCCACAGAGAGGCTCAGGACGGCTCCTGCGAGGGGTAGGGTCGGAACGAGCCAGAGAGCCCTCAGCAGGCCGATGTCGGCACCCATCAGCCCGCGAGCCCTCTGGCCTGGTCGACGTCCACGGTGCCGCGGCGCCGGTAGACCGCCACGATGATCGCGAGCCCCACGACGACCTCGGCGGCTGCCACCACCATCGAGAAGAACGCGAGCACCTGGCCGTCGAGCGCCAGATGCATCCGCGAGAACGCCACCAACGCGAGGTTGACCGCGTTCAGCTGCAGCTCCACCGACATGAAGATCAGGAGCGCGTTCTTCCGGAGCAGCACGCCCATCGAGCCGAGCGTGAAGAGCACGCCGGAGAGCACGATGAAGTACGCGATCGGCGTCCTCACGCGCCGGCCTCGATCGCTTCGAGCTCCGCCTGGGTCACGGCACGGGCCTTCCGCTGCCCGAGCACCATCGTCGCGATCGCGGCGATGATCAGCAGGACCGAGGTGACCTCGAACGGGAGGAAGTACTCGCGGAACAGCACCCTCGCGACCGCCTGCGCGTTGCCGGGCTCGTTCACCGTGTCGAAGCCGGTGGGCGCCTTCGTCGCGAACCCGATGCCCGTACGCACCGCGAGCGTGATCTCGATCACGAACCCGGCGGCCAGCGCGAGCGCGAGCGGTCGCTGGGCCACCAGGCGCTCGCGGAGATCGTCGCCGCGATCCACCCCGAGCAGCATGATCACGAACAGGAACAGCACCATGATCGCGCCCGCGTACACGATGATCTGGACGGCGAACAGGAACGGCGCGTCGAGGATCAGGTAGAACACGGCGAGGCAGAAGAGGTTCACGACCAGGAACAGCGCGGCGTGGACCGCGTTGCGCATCAGCAACATCCCGATCGCCGACGCCACCGAGATCGGCGCGAACACCCAGAACACGACGTTGTCGAGGGGCACCCCTACAGCCCCTCCCTCGCCCCCGGCGTGGTGCCGAGCTCCGGCGGCGGCTCCAGGAGCTGCTCCTTCGTGAGGATCGCCTCCTCGCGGGACGTGTAGGCCATCTCGAAGTAGTCGGTGAGGGTCAGCGCGCGCGTGGGGCAGGCCTCGACGCAGAGGCCGCACATGATGCAGCGGAGATAGTTGATCTGGTAGTCCTTCGCGTATCGCTCGCCCGGCGAGGTCGGGTGCTCCGGGTCGTTGTCCTCGCCCTCCACCCAGATCGCGTCGGCGGGGCAGGCGAACGCGCAGAGCTCGCAGCCGATGCACTTCTCCAGGCCGTTGTCGTGACGGTTGAGTCGGTGGCGGCCCGTGTGCGCCCGCTCGGGGATCTCGGCGATCACCTTCGGGTATTCCTCGGTGTCGTCCGGGCGGAAGGTCTGCTTGAAGACCGTCGCCATGCCCTTCAGGACGGCACCCGCGTCGCCGAGGAAGGTCCGTCCGCGTCGTGGCTCGTCGGTCATCGGTTCACCTCCTCACGAGGAGCGCCCCGGCCGATCGGGACGAAGGACAGGAGCAGCGTCACGCCGAGGGCGACTGCCGCCCACGTCAGCACGGTGCCCCGATCGAGGTCCAGCTCGGCGGGCAGGACGACGATCGCGCCCGTGATGAGGACCCAGACGAGGCCGAACGGGATCAGCACCTTCCAGCCGAACGCCATCAGCCGGTCGTAACGGACCCGCGGCAGCGTCCCGCGGATCAACACGAACAGGTAGATCACGAGCGTGACCTTGAACACGAACCAGAGGAAGGGCCACAGCCACGGGAGGAAGTCCGGGGCCGGGCCCCGCCACCCGCCGAGGAACAGGGTCACGCCGATCGCGGCGACCGTCACGGTCGACACGTACTCGCCGAGGAAGAACATCGCGAACGTGATGCCCGAGTACTCCGTGTGGAACCCGGCCACCAGCTCGGTCTCGGCCTCGGCCAGGTCGAACGGCGGGCGGTTCGTCTCGGCGATCCCGCAGATCAGGTACACCACGAACGCGGGGAACATCGGCACGATGTTCCACACGCGATCTTGCGCCGCGACGACCTCCGAGAACGAGAGGTGGCCGCTGTACATCAGGACCGCGACGAGCGACAGGCCCATCGCGACCTCATAGGAGATCATCTGAGCCGACGAGCGGACGGCCCCCAGCAGGGGATAGTTCGACCCGCTGGACCAGCCCGCGAGGACCACGCCGTAGACGGCGATCGACGTCATCGCGAGCACCCAGAGGATGCCGATGTTGAGATCGACGAGTTGGAAGGGGATCTCCCGGCCGAAGAGCGTGATGCTCGTGCCGAACGGGATCGTGCTGAACGCGAGGAACCCCGGGAACATCGCGAGCACGGGGGCGATCAGGTAGACGCGCCGGTCGGCGTTCGTCGGGACGATGCCCTCCTTGAAGAAGAGCTTGATCCCGTCGGCGAGCGTGACGAGGACACCCCGCGGCCCCGCTCGCATCGGACCCTTCCGGGTCTGCAGGTCGGCGATGACCTTGCGCTCGAACCAGATGTAAACGAGGACCGAGATCAGGAGCGCGAAGAAGACGATCACGACCCGCGCGACGAGCAACAGCCAGTCGAGCCAGTCCATCACCCGGCTCCTCCCGCGCCGACCTCGGCGACCGCCTCGGACCCCGGCGCCACCTCGACGGCTTCGAGCGTGGCGGCCACCGAGAAGCGGCCCTGCAACAGCGTGTTCGCGGCGAACCCGGCCTGGTTGAACGGCGCGAAGACCGCACCCTTCGCGACATGGTCGGTCACGCGGACCGGCAGCACCGCCTCCCCCGCCCCGGTCCGGACGATCCCCGGGCTCCCGTCGGCCAGACCGCGGTCCGACGCGTCGTCCGGATGGATCTCGAGGAAGGCGTCGTCCGCGAGCGCCGCCTTCAGCTCGTCCGCCCCCTCGGACAGCCTGCCCTCGTCGAGGAGCATCGGGTACGTGAAGAGGAGCACCTCACCGTCACCGATCACGGCGGGGGCGGCGCCCGTGTCGGCGATCGCACGCTCCCGCGGCTCGTGCGGCGCCAGGAGGCGCCCCATCTCCTCGTGGAGCTCCTCGAGCGTCTCGAACCCGAGGTCGCCGCCGCAGGCGAGCGCCAGGCTCGCGAAGATCTCCCAGTCCGGAAGGCACATCCCGAGCGGGTCGCGGACGCGCCGGAGTCGCTGGCCCCGGCCCTCCCACGTGGTCACGTGGCCCTCCTTCTCGAGGAAGGCCGCCGCCGGCAGGAACGCGTCGGCGAACGACTCGAGCGAGCCGAGCTCGAGCGACTGCACCACCTTGCGGGGCACGTTCTCCAGCGCTCGGCGCGCGAGCGCCGCGTCCGGGTAGTCGCGCAGCGGATCGACGCCGATCAGGAACAGCACGTCGATCTCCCGGTTCGCGGCCGCCTCGAGGATCTCGCGCCAGTCCCGGCCGCGTTGGGGGAGCTCGAGCGGACCGCCCCAGACCTCCTCGACCTCGGCGCGCTCCTCGGCGGCGGCGGACCACCGTCCACCCGGCAGGAGCGACGGGTGGACGCCGGCGACGAGGGCGCCGCGGTCGTTGGCGCGACGGGTGACGTAGGCGAACCGCGCGCCGGTCTCGACGGCGAGCATCC
>JBOGVD010000146.1:0-11850 GCA_050696355.1 Actinomycetota bacterium | reverse complement strand
CGCCTGCACCCCGACCGCCGGACCTACCGTCTCGATCCCGAGACGCTGCGGTGGGCCGCCGAGCGGGTGGGACCGCCTCGCGACGCGGGGATCGCGCTCGCCGCCGCCAACGAGGACGAGGAGGCGGTGCTGCGCGCGTTCTTCCGCGACGGCCGGCTCGCCGAGGTGCCGACGACGGCGTCCAAGCGCCGGATCGTCCTCGAGCGCGTGGCGCTCGAGTTCGAGCCGGGTCGGCGCTACGACGAGCGCGAGGTGAACGCGATCGTCGGCGCGTTCTTCAACGACCACGCGTCGCTCCGTCGGTACCTCGTCGACGAGGGGTTCCTCGATCGAGACGCGGGCGTCTACTGGCGAGCCCGCGGCCGCGTCGACGTCTGAGCTCTGGATGACATCGCCTCGCGTCCGACGGTAGGGTCCTCCCGCGCCGCCGAGCGGGCCCTTCCCATCGGCGGTTCGGCACGTTCACGGGCGGGGATGATGCGTTGAGGACGATCGGCATCGCGGGCGCGGCCCTGTTGTTGCTCGGGCTGCTCGTCGCGTCGACCCCGGCGACGGCGCACCATCGTCCGGGTCCGTGCGATTTCCATCGCCTCCAGGACGAATCGATCCGGGCGTTCGCGAAGCGCAGGATCGTGTGCGCGGTGGAGCGGTTCGGCCCAGTCCCCGGCGGGTCGAAGCGCGCGATCTGCATCGCGCGGCGCGAGAGCGGGCTCGATCCGAAGGCGACGTCCGAGCCCACCGGCGAGTACCGCGGGCTCTTCCAGCACGACCGGGACATGTGGCCGGGGCGGTATACCAGGTACACCCAGGCCGTGTGGGACCTCTCCCGTCGCGCGCTCAGCGGCCGGACGAACACGATCGTGACGATCCGGATGGTCTCCGGGATCGGCACGTGGAGAGCTGCCGGCTGGCCGCCGAAGGAGTGCAGAACGACCGCCTGAGCACCCCGAGGCTAGACTCCGCCCATGGCGACCACCGACAAGGACGTCGAGCCCGCGAAGACGATCACCGTCGAGGAACGGATCGACGAGCTGCGCAAGCGCAGGAAGGCCGCGCTCTCGCCCGGGGGCAGGGACGCGGCGAAGAGGCAGCACGACCGCGGCAAGCTGACGGCGCGCGAACGCGTCCAGCTCCTGATGGACAAGGGCTCGTTCGTCGAGACCGACCCGCTGGCCGTGCACCGCGCGCACGATTTCGGGATGGATCGCAGGCGCCCGCCGGGTGATGGGGTCGTGACCGGATACGGCACGGTCGACGGCCGCAAGGTCTTCGTGGCGTCACAGGACTTCACGGTGTTCGGCGGGTCGATGGGCGAGGTGCACGCGCAGAAGGTCTGCAAGGTGATGGACCTCGCGATCTCGACGGGCGCGCCCTTCGTCCAGATCAATGATTCGGGTGGAGCGCGGATCCAGGAGGGAGCGGCCTCGCTGGCGGGCTACGGGTTCATCTTCGAACGGAACGTCCGGGCGAGCGGCGTGATCCCGCAGATCTCGGTGATCATGGGGCCGTGCGCCGGGGGCGCCGTGTACTCGCCCGCGATCACCGACTTCACGCTCATGGTGAAGGACAGCGCCCACATGTTCTTCACCGGACCCGACGTGATCAAGACCGTGACGGGCGAGGAGGTGACGTTCGAGGAGCTGGGCGGCGCGATGACCCATGCGACGAAGTCGGGCGTCGCATCGCTGGTCGGTGAGGACGACGAGGACGTCCTGAACCGCGTCCGCTACCTGCTGTCCTTCCTTCCCTCGAACAACCTCGAGGACCCGCCCGCCTACGCGACCACCGACGACCCGGAGCGGATGGACGAGGGCCTCACCCACCTGATCCCCGATCGCCGGCAGGAGCCCTACGACATGCACGAGGTGATCCGCCGCGTGGTCGACGATGGGGAGTTCCTCGAGATCTTCCCGCTGTGGGCGATGACGATCGTGGTGGGCTTCTCCCGGCTCGACGGTCACACGATCGGCGTGGTGGCGAACCAGCCCAAGGTGAAGGCCGGGACCCTGGACATCGACGCCTCGGAGAAGGCCTCGCGGTTCGTGCGCTTCTGTGACGCGTTCAACATCCCGATCCTCACGTTCGTCGACGTCCCCGGGTTCCTCCCGGGCACCGAGCAGGAGTACGGCGGGATCATCCGTCACGGCGCGAAGCTGCTGTACGCCTTCGCCGAGGCGACCGTGCCGAGGATGACCGTGATCACGAAGAAGGCGTACGGCGGGGCCTACCTCGTGATGAACTCGAAGCACCTGCGCGCCGACGTGTCCTTCGCGTGGCCGACCGCCGAGATCGCCGTGATGGGCGCCGAAGGGGCAGTGGGGATCGTCTTCAAGAAGGAGATCGAGAAGGCGAGCGACCCGGATGCACGCCGGCAGGCCCTGATCGAGGAGTACCGCGAGAAGTTCTCGACGCCCTACGCGGCGGCCGAGCGCGGCTTCATCGACGACGTGATCGAGCCGGCCGAGACCCGGCCCCGCCTGATCAAGGCGCTCCGGATGCTCTCCACGAAGCGCGAGACGATCCCGGCGCGCAAGCACGGGAACATCCCGCTGTAGCCATGAACGGGGCATGCTGATGAACGGCACCGATGACGGTCGGCGCTTCGAGATCCCCGACGGGATCGCGCCCGAGGAGGAGCGGGCCATCCTGATGGCCCTCGAACGCTACTTCTCCACCGAGAACCCCAAACCTCCCGCCTGGGTGCTCCAGGGCCGCATCGACGCCACGGGGTTCGGGGCGCTGCAGGTGCGGCGCTTCGCCCGCGAGCCCTGGCACGGACAGTGGGTGGAGTTCGCGCGCAAGGGCGTTCCCCCCGTCCACGGCCGCGGCGACGTCCGCTGACCGGTACGGCGGAAGCGCGGCTCATCCCGTCCTCACCGTGAGCGCGACGAAGCGAGCCGGAGCCGCCGGCCGCGCCGACGCCGTGGCCGCGTTCGAGGCCGACGGGTGCTCCGCGCCCCGCTTCTGGAGGAACGGTCCGGGCGATCGCTACGGACGCCACGAGCATCCCTTCCACAAGGTCCTGTTCTGCCTCGCCGGCTCGATCGTGTTCCACACCGACGACGGCGACGTCGAGCTCACGGTCGGCGACCGGATGGACCTCGAGCCGGGCACGTCACACGGCGCGACGGTCGGTCCGCAAGGGTGCGAGTGCGTGGAGGCGTCGTGCTGAGGATCTATCAGGCCTCGTAGAAGCCACCGCCCGACTTCTTCCCGAGCTTGCCGGCAGCGACGAGGTCGCGGAGCAACGGCGGGGCGTCGAACCGGTCCTCGCCCGGGAACGCGTCGCGGAGCACGTCCCCGATCGCGAGGAGCGTGTCGAGCCCGATCAGGTCGGCGAGCGCGAGCGGTCCCATCGGGTGGGCCAGGCCGAGGCGCATCGCGGTGTCGATGTCCTCGCGCGAGGCGAAGCCGGACCCGTAGAGGCGGATCGCATCGAACAGGTACGGGACGAGGAGCCGGTTCACGATGAAGCCGGCCTCGTCGCCGGAGCGGATACACGTCTTGCCCAAGACCTCGGTGCCGAACGCCCGGACGAGCTCGTAGGTCTCCTCGCTGGTATCCGCCGACGGCGTCAGCTCGAGCAGAGCCATCACGGGAGGCGGGTTGAAGAAGTGCATCCCGATCACGCGCTCCGGCCGGCCGCTCGCGGCGCCGAGCTCTCGGATCGGGATCGAGGAGGTGTTGGAGGCGAGGACGACGTCGGGTCGCGTCCGTTGTCCGAGCCGGGCGAAGATCTCGGCCTTGGCGCCTCGGTCCTCGGTCGCCGCCTCGATCACGAGGTCGGCCCCGTCGAGGGCGTCGAGGTCGGTGGTCCCGTGCACCCGCTCGAGCAGCTCCCGGGCAGCGCCCGCGTCGAGCTTGTCCCGCTCGACCGCCTTCCCGACCGATCGGTCGATGCGACCGCGGCCGGCGGCCACGAGCTCGTCCGATCCCTCGACGAAGGTGACGCGGAGCCCGGCGCGGGCACAGACCTCGACGATGCCCGAGCCCATGAGACCGCTCCCCACCACCCCCACGTACCGGATGTCTGCAGCTCGCATGCGGCCTCAGGATAGGAGACGAACGCGGAGACGCGGTCGCGCTACCCGCAGGCCTGGATCAGCATCGGGTACGGGTTGATCGCGTCCTCGACCACCCCGTACCCGTAGGAGCTCCCGTACCAGGAGCCGCCGGGCATCGAGTGCGGGTGGAACTCGAAGTGGTCGTGCGGGGTGCTGCTGGAGCCGGTGCTGCCCACGTAGCCGATCACCTCGCCGGCCGAGACGGAGCTGTTGGAGCTCTCCGAGTAGCTCGACAGGTGGGCGTTGTACACCGTGCCCAGCGCCCCCACCACGAACACGACGTAGCCGCCGAGGGAGTTCGAGCTCGTGTACGCCTGGCCGTCGAAGGGCGCCAGGATCTGCGTCCCGGACGGGGCGACGATGTCGACGCCCTTGTGGAGATGGTAGCCGCCGCCGTAACGCGGGGCGCCGAACCCGTCCCCGTACGCGCGAGGCTGCGCGACCGGGCACACGTCGAAGATCCGCTCGAAGGGCGCGAGCGACCCGCCGTCCCACGCCCGCCCGCCGAGCGCGTTCCCCTGCGCGGCCCGTTGCTCCTCGAGCCATTCCGCGTAGTCCTCCTTCGTCCGTTTGAACGCGTGCTCCGCCGACCGGACCAAGCGTTCCTGCGAGGCGAGCAGATCCTGTTGCTCATCGAAGAGCGCGGCCACGGCGCGCTCCTGGGCCCTCGCCTGCTCCAGGGCCTGCAGCTCCTTCCGCTGTTGAACCTCCAATCGCGCCTCGAACGCGGTGAGACGATTCTTGAGGTTGGCCACCTTCGCGGCGAGATCCGCATCAGCTCGCGCGAGGGCATCGACGTATGCCAGACGGTCGGTGAGATCGGCGACGGTGTCGGCGTTCAGGAGGAAGTCGATGCTCGACGCCGGGCCCGTCATGTACGCCTCGACCGCGCGGTCGTTCAGCCGGCCGGAGATCCGGTCGTAGCGGGCCCGGGCCCGGTCGATCTCCTCCTGGGTCCGCACCAGCTCGATCGTGATCCGCTCGACGGCGATCTGTCGGAGCTCCACGCGCGCCGCGGCCTCGTTCAAGCGCCGCTGGGTCGCACCCAGCTCTTCCTGGATCTCGCCCAGACGGACCTCGATCCGCTCCAGCCGCGCCCGTGCCCGCTCGACCTGCTCCTTGGACGGCGCGGCTCCCGCCACCGTCGTGGCGACCGACGACAGTGCCAGGAGCGCCGCCACGAGGGCGGCGCGCGTCGATCTGGGGAAGTGACGAGCGGCTTCTGTCATCTGGCGAGCGCCTCCGGCCCGGGGGAAGGCGGCGGACCGGCTGGGACAGCCTGCCAAGTCGTCGGTCCCCTTGCAACCATCCTCCCCCTGGAGAAGGGCCCCGGGTGGGACCGCGAGCCCGGACGTCCGGGGGGGGGACCGCGAGCGCCTGCTCAGGGACGGTACTCGATCAACTGCACGGGGTTGCCGTCGGGGTCGTGGAACGTGGCGAAGCGGGCGAACCCCGGCACCTCCGACTCGTGTCCGTCGAACGCCACTCCTCGTTGCTGCAGAGACCATCTTGCCTCATCGAGATCGTCCACTCGGAAGACGACCGTGCCGCTCGCCGGCACGGAGGCTTCCTCGGTCCCGTGGAGCGCGAGGCGCACGGATCCCCCCTCGAACTCCGCCCATTCGTTGCCCGCTCGATGCAGCACGGCCAATCCGAGGACGTCGCCGTAGAACGCGACCGCCCGGTCCATGTCGCGGG
The DNA here is from genome assembly GCA_050696355.1 of Actinomycetota bacterium. GTDB lineage: Bacteria > Actinomycetota > UBA4738 > UBA4738 > HRBIN12 > JAJNBA01. The sequence continues at coordinate 6,088 of JBOGVD010000146.1, read as the reverse complement.
TCCAGTAGTAGACGTGGTCGATGGCCCCGACGGGCCCCTCCGACGGCATGTCAGCCGAGGAGCCTGCGCTTCTGCGCCTGGAACTCCTCCTCCGTGAGGACGCCTCGGGCGCGCAGGTCGCCGAGCCGCTCGAGCTCCGACGTGGCCGAATGGGACTGCGGCCGAGAGCCGCTCATCATGCGCTGCTGGTTCAACTCGCCCTGGTGGTAGATCGTCCGCTGGACGTCCTCGGGACTGCGGATGTGGTCGAAGACCTGGCGCCCGGCCTCGGAGGCCGACTGCACCACCAGGGTGCCGGCCCCGATGATGCGGTCCAGGATCCCCTGCTCGAAGCGAACGTCGTTGATCGCTTCGAGCGGCACCTCCATCGAGTACTTCGCGATGAAGCCGCGCCGGTGGATGATCCTGTCGCTCGTCACCACGAAGTGCGAGGTGAGCCAGTCCACCAGCTTCCGCACCGGATAGGCGAGGAGGAACAGCGTGCCCGCCACGCCGACGACCGTGTCGAGGATGTTCTCCTCGAACGTGTCGTACAGGACGAGCATCACGGCGAGGGTCGCGAGGGTCGCGATCGTGGGCATGATCAGGGCGATCCAGTGCGGGCGGAGATCGAGGATCAACTCCTCGCCCTCGATCAACAGCCGGGTCGGGAACGCCATGCGCGGAACCTAGCGCGAGCGGCCTCGGCCTCGCAAGCCGGCGTCACGCTCCGCGTCGTTCGAGATCGACGAGGCGGCGCGTCACCTCGGCACGGAGCCGGCGCGGGTCGATGCCCGCGACTCCGAAGTGACGCCGATGCGACATCGAGTCGGAGGAGGCCGAGCAGGACGTGCTCGGGTCCGATCGTTCGATGACCCGGTCGGATCGCCTCGCGGAGGGCGAGCTCGAGCGCCTGTTTCGCCTCGGGCAGGAACCGAGCACCCCAGACGCGCTTCCGCTTCCCGCCGGATCTCCGACGCCGGCGGTCGAGGGCCCCGATCCGAACGAGGCCTCGATCCCCCGACGAACCGCTCCGAGGTCGACGCCGATCGGCCTCGACATCAGTCCCGTCGATGGGATCGGCGTATCCGGAGATGCGTCCAGGTCATCCGGAGGTCGGACGTTGACGGAGCAGCGATGTCAACCCTGATCGACACGGAGGTGTTCGATCTCCCCGAACGCCACCCTGACGCGTCCGGCATCGGTCTCGACGAGCAACGCACCGGTTCCATCCAGACCGACGGCGACGCCACGAGCGGTCTCGCCGCCGACCGTCGTGGCGGCGACCTGCCGTCCGAGGGTCGCGGAGACGGCGCGCCACCGGTCGACGATGGCTCCGGGAACGCCGTCGACGAGCGAGCGGAACCGCCGGAGGAATCCGGACAGCAGCTCCTCCTCGGGAACGGGGCCGATCGCGCCTGCGTCGGGCATCCCTCCCGGCGCCTCCAGGTTCACGCCCACGCCGACGACCACGTGGGCGATCCGCCCCTCCGTGATCTCGGTCTCCCCCAGGACGCCGCCGACCTTCGCGGCGCCGGCCAGCAGGTCGTTCGGCCACTTGCATCGAACCTCCACGTCGGAAGCTTCCGACGCCGCCTCGGCCATGGCCGCGCCTGCGGCGAGGGAGACGAGCCCGACACGGTCCGGTTCCCATGCCGGCCTGAGGACGACGCTGAACAGCAGGGCCGCGCCGGGGCGGTCGTGCCAGGCACGCCCCGCCCGACCTCGCCCGGCTGTTTGGTGCCCGGCGGCCACGAGCGACCACGGAGGCGTTCCCTCGGCCGCCAGCTCCCGGGCGATCGTGTTCGTCGACGCGGTCGTCTCGTCCCACCGAACCGGCGCCGAGAGACCGGCGCCGGCGAGCGCTCGCCGAAGCGCTTCCTCGCTCAACACGTGTCCACCGACCTCGACGCTATATCGTGGCGGCACATGGCGCGGAAGCAGAAGCTCCTGATCGCCAACCGCGGCGAGATCGCCATCCGGATCGCCCGGACGTGCCGCGACCTCGGCATCGCGACGGTCGCCGTCTACTCCGACGCCGACCGCGACGCCCTGCACGTGGAGATGGCGGACGAGTCGTTCCGGATCGGGCCGCCGCTCGCGTCCGCGTCCTACCTCGCGATCGACCGCGTGATGGAGGTCGCCCGCAAGTCGAAGGCCACGCTCGTCCATCCCGGGTACGGCTTCCTCGCGGAACGCGCGAGCTTCGCGCAGGCGGTCGAGGACGCGGGCCTCGCGTTCGTGGGCCCGCCGGCGCGGGCGATCGAGACGATGGGGGACAAGGCCGCCGCGCGGGGGGTCGCCGACGCGGCCGGCATGCCGATCGTCCCCGGGACCCGTGAACCGGTGGACCTCGCGCAGGCGAAGAAGGAAGCGGCCCGGATCGGGTTCCCGCTCATGGTGAAGGCGGCGTTCGGCGGGGGCGGCAAGGGCATGCACGTCGTGCGCGACGCCGATCATCTCGAGGAGTCCCTGAAGCGCGCGGCGCGCGAGGCGAAGTCCTACTTCGGGCGGCCCGAGGTCTTCCTCGAGCGGTACGTCGAACGCGCCCATCACGTCGAGGCGCAGATCATGGCCGATGCGCACGGCAACGTGTTCTTCCTCGGTGAGCGCGACTGCTCCGTGCAGCGCCGTCACCAGAAGCTGATCGAGGAGACGCCGTCGCCGCTGTTCGACGACCGGATCCGGGAGCGCTTCGCCGAAGCCACCTCGAACCTCGCCAGGGAGGCCGGCTACGTGAACGCCGGGACGATCGAGTGCGTGATGGACGAGGACGGCGACTTCTACTTCCTCGAGATGAACACCCGGTTGCAGGTGGAGCACACCGTCACCGAGATGGTGACCGGCCTCGACCTGGTCGGGCTCCAGATCCGCGTGGCGCTCGGCGAGCAGCTCTCCCTGGACCCGGACCCGCGCGGCGCGTCGATCCAATGCCGCATCAACGCCGAGGATCCGGGCCGGAACTTCCTGCCCGGTCCGGGCCGGGTGACCCGCTACCGGGAGCCGGCCGGCCCGTTCGTCCGCGTGGATTCGGCGATCGAGCAGGGGCGGGAGATCACGGGCGACTACGACTCGATGTTCGCCAAGCTGATCGTGTCGGGACGCGATCGCGAGACGGCGCGAACGCGGATGCTCCGGGGGCTCGACGAGTTCGTCGTGGAGGGCGTCCCCACGACGATCCCGGTGCATCGCTGGATCCTCGGATCCAAGGCCTTCCGGACCAGCACCCATACGACCACGTGGCTGGAGCGGGCCCTCGCCGACGCGGACCTCCCCGCGCACCCGGATCTCGTCACGCCTGGCCCGACGCCCAACCGGCCGGCCGACATCCTCGTCGAGGTCGACGGGCGCCGGGTCCCGGTGCGGATCATCGACGAGCGTCGCCAGCCGGCCCCGAGACCGCCCACATCCCCCGACGCGCACCACGGGCAGCACGTGCACGGCGAGATCCTCGCGCCGATGCAGGGCACGATCGTGAAGGTGCTCATCGAGAAGGGGCAGGAGGTCCGGCCCGGCGACGTGATCTGCATCCTCGAGGCGATGAAGATGGAGAACCACGTCCCCTCGAATCGAGAAGGGGAGGTCACGGACCTCCCGATCCACGCGGGGCAGGTCGTGGAGACCGGTCAGGTCCTCGCCGTGATCGACTAGCCGCCTGCAGAGCCGCCCGGCGCGCCCCACGCCTCGTCGCCGACGATCCGGAAGCCCGCGTCCTTCACCCGATACGTGCGGTTGATCGACACGAGGAGCGCCGTGAGGGGCTCCGTCACGCGGGCCATCTCGAGGCGGCCCGCGTCGAGCCACCGCATCCCCGGGATCCCCTCGATCAGGGAGCCGGCGCGAGCCTTCGCCTCCGGGTCGTCGGCGCAGAGCAGCACGTCGCTCTCGATCGCACGATCGAGGGCCCGGAGGGCGCCGGCCGCGATCGTGTGGAAGCCGGCGACGACGCGCGGCCCGTCCCCCAGGATCGCCTGCGCCTGCTCCGCGGCCGAGCCGTGCCAGGGCCGCAGCACCTGCCACGGGCGGCCACCGACGGCGGTCGCCAGCGGACTCGTCGCGTCCAGGACGACGGCGCCGGGGACGACGGCGTCCTTGATCGAGCGACAGATCTCGGCCTGACCCTCGTAGGGCACGGTGACGACGACGACGCCGTCGTCCCCGGCATCGGCTGCCGCGCTCGCGTTGTCGGTCCCACGGACCGTCGCCCCCACCAGCTCGGAGGCCCTCGACGCCGACGCCGCCCCACGGTCGGCGTCGCGGGAACCGATGATCACTTGATGCCCGGCCTTCGCGAACCGGAGCGCCAGCCCGGAGCCCTCCGCACCCGTACCGCCGACGACCGCGACGTTCACGGCGCGAAGCCTACCCGCCTCAGAAGGTCGGCCGGTACTCGCCGAAGACGCGGCGGAGCGCGTCGGACACCTCGCCGAGCGTCGCCCGCAGCCGCAGCGCCTCGCGCATCGGCGGCAGCAGGTTGCCCGACCCGCGCGCGGTCCGCTCCACCTCCTCGAGCGCGACCCCCACGGCTCCTCGGTCGCGTCCGGCGCGGAGGTCCCGCAGGCGTCCCATCTGCCGCGCGGCCTCCTCCTCGGAGATCCGCTGGAGCTCGAGCGGTCTCCCGCCGGCATCCACGAACCGATTCACCCCCACGACGACCCGCTCGCCCGACTCGACGGCACGCTGGATCCGGAAGGCGGACTCGTGGATCTCGTCCTGGTAGTAGCCCGCCTCGATCGCGGGCACCGCGCCGCCCATCGCGTCGATCGTCTCGATCATCTCCGCCGCGAGCCGCTCGAGCTCATCGGTGAGCGACTCGACGTAGTACGAGCCGCCGAGCGGGTCGACCGTCTCCGCGACCCCGGTCTCGTAACCGAGCACCTGCTGGGTACGGAGCGCGACCTTCACCGCCTCCTCCGTCGGCAGCGCGAGCGCCTCGTCGAAGGAGTTCGTGTGCAGCGACTGGGTCCCGCCGAGAACGGCGGCCATCGCCTCGAGCGCCGTCCGGACGATGTTGTTCTCCGGCTGCTGGGCGGTGAGGGTGGCGCCGCCCGTCTGCGTGTGGAACCGGAGCGTCTGCGATCTCGGATCCCTGGCCCCGAAGCGGTCGCGCGTGATCGCCGCCCACATGCGCCGCGCGGCGCGGAACTTCGCGATCTCCTCGAAGAAGTGCAGGTGGCACGCGAAGAAGAAGGACAGCCGTGGCGCGACGTCGTCGACGGCGAGACCGGCGTCGAGGGCCGCTCGGAGGTAGGCGATGCCGTTGGCCAGCGTGAAGGCGATCTCCTGGGCCGCTGTCGCACCGGCCTCGCGCATGTGATAGCCGCTGATCGAGATCGTGTTCCATCGCGGGATCCGCTCCCCCGCGTAGGCGAAGAGATCCGTGATCAGCCGCATCGACGGCTGGGGCGGGTAGATGTACGTCCCGCGCGCCGCGTACTCCTTGAGCAGGTCGTTCTGGACCGTGCCCGAGAGCGCCGATGCGGCGATCCCCCGCTCCTCGGCGACCAGCTCGTAGAGGAGCAGCAGGATCGGCGCGGTCGCGTTGATCGTCATCGAGGTGGAGACCTGGTCGAGCGGGATCCCGTCGAACACGCGCTCGATGTCCTCGACGGAGTCGATCGCGACGCCCGTCTTGCCGACCTCGCCTTCGGCGCGCGGGTGGTCCGAGTCGAGACCCATCTGGGTCGGGAGGTCGAACGCGACGGACAGGCCCGTCTGGCCGTGGTCGAGGAGGTACCGGAAGCGCCGGTTCGTCTCCTCGGCCGATCCCATCCCGGCGTACTGGCGCATCGTCCAGAGCCGCCCCCGGTACATGTCGGGGTAGACGCCGCGCGTGTAGGGGAACGTGCCGGGTTCGCCCACGCGATCGACCCCCGGTCCGTCACTCGGGGAGCGGTAGATCGGCTCGATCTCGATCCCGGAGTCCGTGAGCCGGCGCTGGTCGTCCACGATGGGAGCTTACGGGCGCCGCGGTAGGGTGCTCTCAGTGTCAAGCTGGTCGGTGTCCGAGGGGTTGGCTCCTAGGGTGCGTGTCCTTCGTGGACCTCATGCCTCTTGCCGCCCCTCGGACACACAGAACCGGCCGGCGTGGCTTGATAGGAGCGTGGCA
>JBOGVD010000145.1:0-16548 GCA_050696355.1 Actinomycetota bacterium | reverse complement strand
ATCGTGGCCCTCTGCCTGGACCTGGGGGTGACCGCCCGGTTCATCCCGCTGCGGGAACCATGGCGCAACGGAGTCGTCGAGCACTTCAACGACGTGTGGGACAAGAGCTTCTTTCGCACCGAGCGCTTCACCGGGCTCGATCACCTGCGGGCGGAGAACGCCGCCTTCATCGAGTTCCACAACGCCGAGCACCGCTACGCCGCCCACGGTGGCGCCAGCCCGGAGGAGATGTGGCGAGGACACCGACGCGACACCTTGAACAGTGACTATCTCGTGCCGACACGGCTGCCAGCCAGAGGCCGCATCGAGGCCGTCCGCTACGTGCGCTCCAGCGGGCTCGTCGACCTGTGGGGCCGGCGGATCACCATCGAGGAGTCCTACCGCCACCAATACGTCACGGCCATCATCCGGGGCCGAGCCAAGCGGGTCACCGTCGTCACCACCGAGGGGAGCTCGCCCACGAAGGCCCCTTCCCGATCAACCGAGTCCTGATGACACGCCGAGCGGAACGATCTCCTGCGGACATCCCACGTGCCGAGACAGCGGAACGATGTCCTGCCGGTCAAGAAGTAGCCTGGAGACGTGCCCTCGGACCGGTCCGCCCTGCGGCGCCGCTTCGTCGCGCTGGTCGCCGTCCTGTCCGCGACGATCGCGGGGTTCCTCTTCTGGCCGGCGCGGGACGCCGCTCCCGTCCGATCCGATCCCGGGGGAAGCGCCGGCCCTCGCTACGCGGGGCCCGAGAACTACCTCGCCTGGGTCCCCGGCGGCTTCGACGATCCGGTGTTCCGCGAGAAGGTCGAAGACCTGCCACACCTCGACGAGGTCGTGGTGGTCGCCGGCGACACGCTGTGGCTCCGCAAGACGCAGGATGCCGAGGGCCGAGTCGTGGACGAGCCGCCGAGCCCGTTCGCGTTCCCGATCGATGCCTTCGCCGCGCAGCCCGAGGACTACGCGCCGTTCGTCGGCGGGAGCGTCCGGGAGGAGATCGTTCGCGCCCTGAGCGCCGGGGAGGCCGTCCTCGGTGAGCAGAGCGCGCGACTCCGCCGGCTCGGCCCCGGCTCGATCCTGACGTTCCGCACGGGGACGGTGCGCGTCGGCGCGGTCGTCCCCGATGCCGCCGTCGGCTGGGCCGAGGTCCTCCTCAGCCGCGACGTGGGTCGGCGGCTCGGGATCGCCCACGAGCGGTACCTCCTGGCGCAACCGACCGAGCGGCTCACGCGTCCCGCGTGGAGGCGGATGCTTCTCCCGCTCGTCGGCGACGACCCGCTCCGCGCGGACGTCGTCGGCGGCACGAGGTACGTGCGTGTCGCCAGCGGCGTGAACCCGCCGGTCCTCGTGAAGAGGATGTTCGGTGAGTTCTCCGCGACCCCCCAGTCAGACCCCGCCTTCCTCACCATCGAGCCGTCGTGGGTCGAGCGGAACATCGTGACGACCGAGGTGCCGCTGCTCGGGACGATCACGTGCCACCGGAAGCTGATCCCGATGGTCCAGGGGGCGCTCGAGGAGATCATGGGGTCGGGCCTCGTACCCGAGATCAAGGTGTACTCCGGCTGCTGGGCGTCCCGCACGGTGGCCAGGAGCCCGACCGCACCGCCCTCGTACCACGCGTACGGCGCGGCGATCGACATCAACGCCCCCCAGAACCCGTACGGGACACGGCCGACCATGAACCGCGAGGTCGTGAGGATCTTCGAGTCCTGGGGCTTCAACTGGGGCGGCGACTTCCTGATCCCCGACGGTCACCACTTCGAGTTCTGGGAGTTCCCCGATCAGCTGGGGGGATAGTCGCTACCCACCGCCTCACTCCTCCGGAGGAAAGGGCGACGAAGGTCTCCGTTCCCTCAGCCGCACGACGAACGCGGATCCAGCCGGAAGGATCAGCCCGAAGACGGCGGCCGCGAGGAAGTACCCCCACGAATACAGCCAGACGAGCCAGATGACCTGGATGATCGGGCTCATGGCCAGGGCAACGGCTCGCCGACGAAGCGGCGACCACTCAGGAGGAAGCAACACGACGACCAGTAGCCAGACGAGCGTCCCCGGGACGCCGAAGTACCCGCCGTACAGGAAGTAGATGCCTGCCAAGCCGGGGATCCCGAGCGGATCAGAACCCTCTGTTCTGAGCAACGAGAAGAGAGCGGTGGCGAAGGACGCCACGGCGAGGTAGACCGTCAGACGCAAGACGTTGCGCGCGAACCATCGAAGGAGCGGCTCCTTCGGGACATCAACGAGGGGCGCGTTCCGGAGCGCGGACGCTTCTGACGGCTGCACGTGAGCCTCCTTGGTCATCGTATCGCCCTCTCTTTCGTGGAACCCTCTTGACAGGCAACCTATGAGTTGCGTATCGTAGCGCAACTGAACGGTTGCGGAAGGAAGGAGGCTCGGATGAAGATCCCGGATGAGGTCAGGAGAGAGCTGGACATCCGTGCACCCCGAGAGCGGGTGTGGGCGGCTCTCACGGAGCCGGAACAGCTCCTGCGGTGGTTCCCGACGAAGCGCGCGGAGATCAATCTGCGGCCGGGCGGCGACGCCGTCCTCGAGTGGGACGAGGCCAAAGCGGAAGCGGTGGTCGACGTCGTGGAGCCGCCCCGCCGCTTCGTGTTCCGGTGGCGGCCTGAGGGACTCGGGCGCCCGTTCACGACGGTCTTGTTCACCCTCGAGGAGGTGGGGAACGGCGCCTCGACGCGGGTGCGGCTCGTCGAGTCCGGATTCGCCTCGCTTCCCGATCAGATCGAGACGCAGTCGCAGAAGGGCAACGACGAAGGCTGGGCGCACGAGCTCGACGAGCTCAAGGAGTACCTGGAGGCCGCGTGACCAAGGACGCTGCGGGCGCGGTCTTCGAAGCGCTCTCCGACCCGACACGCCGGCGCGTCGTGCACGAGCTGTCGAAGGACGGCCCGCTCACGGCCACGGAGCTCGCGCGTCGGATCCCGGTCTCACGCCAGGCCATCGCGAAGCACTTCGACGCGCTGGAGGAAGCGGGGCTCGCCGTCGCCACGCGCGCGGGCCGCGAGACCCGCTACGAGCTCCGCACCCAGGCCTTCGCCGAGGCGGAGGCCTGGATGCGCGCGATCGGCGCGATGTGGGATCTGCGACTCGCCGCGTTCAAGGACTACCTGGAGTCTGTGCCCTCGACAGGAAGGAGGAAGCGATGATCGGCCCCGTGCATCCGGAGGTGGGCAGGGAACTGCAGCGCGCCCGCCGGGACGAGATCGTCCGAACACTGAAGGGATGTCGCCGCGCATCAGCCCGGCACCGAAGGGAGCAGCGATGACGAGCGAAGAAGCGATGTTCGAACCGGTCCGCAAGAGCGTCCGCGTTGGCCGCACGGCAGAGGAGGCCTTCCGACTCTTCACGGAGCACATCGACCGATGGTGGCCTGTGGAGGTCTTCTCACGAGCGGCCGACGAGCAATACGGCGAGGGCGTCAAGGTCGAGCGCGTCGTCTTCGAGCCACGTGCCGGTGGTCGGCTCTACGAGGTCACCTCCGAGGGTGTCGAAGGGGTCTGGGCTGAGGTGGCTGACTATGAGCCTCCCACCCGGATCGTGCTCGCATGGAAGCCCAACGACAGGCCAGAACCTCCGACCGAGGTCGAGATCCGCTTCGAGCCGGACGGAGACGGGACGATCGTGTCGCTCGAGCATCGGGGATGGGACAAGCTCGGCGCACGGGCGACGGAGGCGCGCGAGGGTCACGACGGCGGATGGCAACTCCCGCTTGAGCGCTTCGTCGCCGCCGCCGGATAGGCTCGGGGACCATGGCGATCGTGAAACTGCGCGCGCCGCTGAAGGACTTGGCCGGCGGCAGCCGCGAGGTCTCGCTCGATGGATCGTCGGTCGGCGAGGTCTTGCGGGAGCTCGAGCGGCAGCATCCGAAGATCACCGGCTGGGTCCTCGACGAGCACGGGCGAGTACGGCGCCACGTGAACGTCTTCGTGGACGGCGAACGCGTGAGTGAGGACGCGCCCGTCGCGCATGACGCGACGTTGCACGTCCTCCCCTCGATATCGGGAGGTTCGAGATGACCGAACTGCTGGTGGGTACCAAGAAGGGTCTGTTCGTGCTCGAAGGAGAGCCGGGCGCGGAGGAGCCGTTCGAGGTGGCCGCGCGGGCGTTCCCGGGAGATGTGGTGGAGTTCGCGATCCGCGATCCGCGCTCGGGACGCTACTTCGCGTCCGTGACGTCGGGACACTACGGGCCGCGCGTGATGCACTCGACGGATCCGGGCGGCGACTGGGAGCAGGCGACGGGCCTCGCGTTCCCCGAAGGTGACGAGTGGTCACTCGAACGGATCTGGTCGATCAGGCCCGGTGAAGCGGACGGCCTCATGTATGCGGGCGTCGCTCCGGCAGCGCTCTTCTCGTCGACGGACGGCGGCAACACGTGGGAGCTGAACCGAGCCCTATGGGACCAGCCGACCCGCAAGTCGTGGCAACCGGGCGCCGGTGGGCTGTGCCTCCACTCGATCGCGACCTGGCCGGGCGACCCTTCCCGTCTGGCGATCGGCATCTCGGCGGTGGGGGTGTGGCTGACCGAGGACGGCGGACAGACGTGGCGGCACGGTAACGAGGGTCTCGTCCCCCCGTACCTCCCCGAGGAAGCGCGCGAGGGCACGATCGATCTCTGCGTCCACAACCTGCATCGGGCGCCGCTCCGGCCGGAGCGGTTGTTCTTGCAGTTCCACGGCGGCGTGTACCGGAGCGACGACGCCGGCGAGACCTGGACCTCGATCGCAGGGGGACTCCCGTCGGACTTCGGCTTCCCGATCGTGCTCGACCCGGCGGACCCGGATTCGGCATTCGTGATCCCGATGGTCGCGGACATCGACCGCGTGACCGTCGACGGCAAGGTCCGCGTCTTCGGCACGCGGGATGCCGGCATGACGTGGACCTCGCTCAGCGACGGACTCCCGCAGGAGGACGCTTACCTCACGATCCTGCGCCAGGCGTTCGACCGGGACGGCGAGGGCACCGGGATCGGCCTGTACTTCGCCGCCACCTCCGGGGACGTCTTCGGGTCCGGGGATGCCGGCGGGTCCTGGTTCACGGTCCGGGAGCGGCTCGCCCCGGTGAACTCGGTCCGCGTCGCCTGAGGGCGATCCCCGGATCTCCCAGCCGTGTCAGAGGGGGGCCTCATCATGGGGCCATGGGGGAGATCGTCTCGCTCGCGGAGTACCGCGGCCGCCGCAACCCCGGGCTGGCGGTGATGCAGCGCCTGGAGCGCGCCGTCGGCCGTCTCGACACCGTGGTCCGGCGCCGGGCGGGACGCATGGCGCCCACGGTCGAGCGCGAGCTCCTCCTCATCGCGCGATCGGTCTCCTCGGGCATGCCCCGGGACGCCGCCGATCGAGCGGAGCGGCTCGCGGACCTGCTCGAGCACCCAGCGGCTTCGGGCTCCTGACCGGTCGTTTGCGGACCCGCGAGGGGCGGGTGTACGGTCGAAGCGCTATCGAGAGGTAGCTGCGGGGGGAGCAGAACCCACGCGCGAGTCATGCCACGGGAGGCATGCTCAGGCTCCCGGACCCTGTCCGGTCCGGCGGCCAGAGCACGACGCAGACGAGACGCCTGATACCTGCTCCCCCCGTCTCTCTTCCCCGGTCGGGCTTCAGGATGTCTGGCGCACCACCGCAGATCCGCACGACGTCGCGCCCTCCCTCGAAAGCGCGTCTCGCCACTCGGAGAGCATCGGAACGAGGAGCTCCGCCTCGAGGTGCAGGAACGCCTCGTCGGGATGGATCCCGTCCTCCTGCACCGCCTCGGCCGGCACGAACGCCTCCCAGTCGGCGATCGCCACGTTCGGGTAGGTGGGCGCGACCTCTCGGATCGCCGCGTTGACCTCCTGGCTGGTCGGATCGCCCGCCGGTCCCCTCACGGTCTGCCATATCACGAGCGGCACCCCCTCCAGGACCTCGAGTGTCTCGACCAGGTGCCGCCGGAACGTGACGGCTGAGGGGTCGTTCGTTCCGAGCTCCATCACCACGACGTGGGCGCCCTGCTCGACGGCCGCTGTCGCGATCTCGATCCCCGACGAGGAGGATCGACCGATCCCGGCGTCCAGGGTGACGTGCCAGGCCGCGAGCTCCGTCGCCACCGTCGGGCTCCCCCCGTCCAAGATGGAGTCGCCGATCAGCCAGACGACCGGCAGGTCGTCCAGCGCGCGGCGGCCTTCGAGCCGGAGCCACCGCTCGGTGACGCCCGCGTGCCGGACGTAGACGAGCGGCTCGGGTGCCGGAGCCGTCGCGACATCCTCCTCCACGGTCGGGCTCGGTGATCCGGAGGATGTCGGCGATGGTTCCGCCGGAAGCGGATCGGCGATCAGGACCTCGGTGCCGCCCGCCTCGCCGGCGAACCGCACCTGTGCGGGCAGGGTGGTCACGGGCGCCGCGAAGGGTCCGCCCAGGAACAGGGTGGGCCGTTCCGTGGACGAGAGCCGGAGCACCGGGACCGATCCCGAGGTGCAGCGGTACAGGACCATCACGTCCCCCGGCAGACACCTTCCATCCGCTTCGAACCGGAGGACCGTGGCTCCGTCGACCTCCGTTTCCGCGCAGGTCCCTCCCGTCGGGCTCGAACGTACGGTCGGCGCGTCGAGCGGCGGGGTGGGCGGGATGCTCCCGTCACACGCCCCGAGCAGGCTCACCGTGATCGCGAGCCCCGCGGGGGCGACCCTCACGAGGGGGACGTGGCGCGGCGTCCGGCGGCGCGCGATCGCAGGACCACCCAGATCAGCACCGCCGCCACGCCGGCCGCCGCGAGCGCGGCCGTGAGGCTGGCCTTCGGCGCGGGGACGGCCGACGCGATCCTGGTGCGCATACGAACGGGCCGGTGGAAGTCGCGGATCGGCCAGCCACGCTCCTCCGCCTCTTTCCTGAGCTCCTTGTCGGGATTGACGGCGACGGGATGCCCGACCGCCCGGAGCAGAGGTAGATCGGTCGCAGAGTCGCTGTAGGCGAACGATCGCGACAGATCCACGCCCGTGCGTTCGGCGACGGCGCGGACGGCGGACGCCTTCTCCTCGCCGTAGGCGTAGTACTCGAGCTCACCCGTATACCGACCATCCGCGCCGATCGCGGCGCGGGTGGCGATCACTCCCGAGACGCCGAAGTGCCGCGCCAGCGGCCACACCACCTCTTCCGGCGAGGACGACACGATGTAGATCCGCCGGCCCTCGGATCGATGGAGCTCCATCAGATCCAGGGCCTCCGCGTAGACGTACGGATCGATCACGTCGAGGATGACGTCCTCGACGAGCCGCTCCACCTGCGCCCGGTCCCACCCCTTCGTGAGCTGGAGCATCCCTTCCTTCAGGCGCTCCATCTTCCCCTCGTCGGCGCCGACGAGCAGGTACACCAGCTGCGCGTACGCACCACGGAGCAATTGCCCCCGCGAGACCATCCCGGCGCGGTAGAGCGGGCGCGACAGCGCGAGCGTGCTCGACCGCGAGATGACGGTCTTGTCCAGGTCGAAGAATGCCGCTTCCATCGGAGGAATCATCGTACGGGTACGCCGTGACGTTGAGGAGCGATCCCCGAGACGCGCTCAGCCGAAGGCGATCTCCTGGCCTTCCCGTGCGAGGTCCACCGCACCGTCGCTCCAGAGCTCGCGGACACGCGCGCAGAGCGTCTCGAGCTCGTCGTCGTCGTGGTTCGGGTCGTGATGGAAAAGCAGGAGCTGCCGAGGAGACGCGAGCCGCGCGAAGTCCGCCACATGCTCCGTGCTGGAATGGCCGAACCCCGCCCGATCGGGATACTCCTCCTCCGTGTACTGACAGTCGTGGATCAACACGTCCGCTCCCGCAGCGAGCTCGAAGCCGGAGATCCACTCGACGGGCATTGTCGTCAGGTCGTGTGCCCGCGCAGGCTCGTGATCGGTGAGATAGGCGATCGTCTGCCCGGCCTCCTCGATCCGGTAGCCCACTGTTGGTCCACGATGGATGATCGAGCCGGCCCGCACGGTCGCGGAGCCGACCTGCCACGGTTCCTCTGGGGCGTCGTGCAGGCGAACGCGAGCGGGGACCTCCGCGAGGCGAACCGGGAACAGCGGCGGCGACAGATACTGCGCGATGCGGTCGGAGAGCGAGCGCACAGGCGAGGCGGGCCCCCAGATGTGGAGCTCTGTCGAGGGATCCCAGAGTGGCGCGAAGAAGCCGAGCCCTTCCAGGTGGTCCAGGTGGAGGTGGCTGAGGAGGATGTCGATCCGCTTGGGCGCCGAGCCGTCGAGGGCGGCACCGAGCCCACGGATCCCCGTGCCGGAATCAAGGATCAGAAGACTCCCGTCCGAGGGGCGGATCTCGATACATGACGTGTTGCCCCCGTATCGGACGGTGTCGGGTCCGGGTGTCGCGAGCGAGCCGCGGGTCCCCCAGATCCTCGCGCGCACGCCAGACCTCGGCCTACCGCTCCCAGAACACGGCCACCCCGCCGACCAGGTGGTGGTCGGGGGCGTAGATCGGGAAGGCGGTGACCTCCACGTCTCGCTCGACGCCGTCGGCGGACACGATGCTCAGGGGCCGGTGCGCCGGCTTTCCCGTCATGAAGGCGATCCCGAGCGGCAGCTCCTCGAGGGGGACCGCCCCGCCGTCTTCGTCCACAGGCGTGAACGCGATCGCCCACTCCTCGGCCGACATCTGGGTCTCGGCGAAGGGGCGTCCGAGGACCGACTCGGCGGCCTCGTTGAAGTACACGAGATCTCCCTCCTCGTCGACGACGAAGATCGGCGTACTCACGGTGGCCGCGAAGTCGCGAGCCAGAATCAGTCCGATGTGTCGCTGGTGCGGCGGCGCCGGCTCCGTCACGCTCGCGACCGTACACCACCGAACGCGGAGTCGGTGCCGCTATCCTCGATCGTGGAGGTGTCTGGGTTCCTGGTGGGCCCCGCGGTCTTCAAAACCGACGAGAGGGCGACGAGCTCTCTGGCGGGTTCGATTCCCGTCCACCTCCGCCGATGCGTTCCCCGCACCCGGCGGGCTCGAACGGTCGAGCTGACTGGCAGGAACCGCCGGTTATGCTCGCCGCTTACGGCAAGGGAGAATGATCGTTGCGGGAGATCGAATCACCCGAGGACCGTAGTCGCACGGGGCGGGGCGAGCGCGCCGATCACTGGAGCGGATCGCGCCACGTCGTGCAGGTTCGTCCCCACGTGTGGAACTGGCTGGCCCCCCGGATCGGCGGAGGTTCGGTGCTGGAGATCGGCCCCGGCCTCCGGCCGACGGCCCCGGTCACGACCTCGACCTTCGTCGATGCCTCCACCCACGCGCTCGATCGGCTCTCCTCGCTCGGGGGTCTCGCCGTGGCCGCGAGAGACATCCTCCCGTTCCCCGACGAGGCCTTCGACGCCGTGCTCGCATTCGAGGTGGTGGAGCACGTGGAGCACGACACCGTCATCCTCGCCGAGATGGCGCGGGTCAGCCGGCCGGCCGCGCTGCTGATCCTGTCGACCCCGGTGCACGCGGCGATGTGGTCGCCGCTCGACGACGCGTGCGCGCACGTTCGCCGCGACGAGCCGGAGGTCCTGTTCGAGAAGATCCGGGCGGCCGGATTCGAGATCGGCGGGTACACCTGGACCCCCGCGGCCTCTCGGCATCTGACGAGCATCAGGGCGCGCGCGCTCCGATCGAACCGCCGCCTGTCCACGGCGTTCGTCCAGACCCTGATCTTCCCCTTCCACGCGGCGTACCAACGAGCGTTCGCGAAGCTGCGCTGGGAAGTCCCGGATTCGCCGGTGCCGCGCGAGGCCGACGACGTGATGCTCTGGGCGGCGAAGCGGCGGCAGGCTGCTTGAGGAACGAGCGAATCCGGAGGCCCTCGGCCCTCCGGTCCGCCCTGGTTCGCTCAGCGACTGCTCAGTTGTAGTACTGCCCGTAGTAGCCACCGAGGTCGTCCTGGTACGTGGGGTTGATCCCACGCTCCGGATCGAACTCAGGGGCGTTCTTGATCTCGTCCTTGGTCCGGTCGACGGCCACGGCCTGCCCGTCGACGTCGATCCGCTCCACGGTCTGGGCGGGAAGGAGCACCTTCCGGCCGAAGATCCACGGACCGGTGTCGACGACGATGTAGCTCTCGCCGGCATCGGCGATCGACTCATCGACCTTCCCGATGCTGCCGTCCGACGCCTCGACCTCGAAACCGGTCAGATCGACTGCGGGTTCGAGGACGACGGTGTCGCGGTACGTCCACATCTGCAAGGGTTCCACCTCCCTGTGGGTGAGGACCGTCGGTCGACGGGCCTCATGTCGCCGCTACCCGGGACGTCACCGAGCGAAACGCCGGTATCGGGGTTGCGGGGGCGTCGTCCGCGGGTACAGGACCGGCAGAGACTGGAAGGGAGCGATTCCGACCGATGGGCTGGTTGCTCAGATTCTTTCCGATCGGTCGGGCAGCGACGGCCTGGTGGGCGTGGAAGAACCGTCGCGAGCTGGGTCGGTGGCTCGGGTTCGCGTGGCGCGCCGTGCCACCGACCTCGGCCGGCCGCGCCGACCTGCTCGCGGAGGGCCGCCTCCGCGCCTCCCTCGCGAAGGATCCTCGGACCAGAGGCATTCCCACTCTGTCCCTCCGCGTGGTCGCCGGGACGGCGCATCTCGAGGGCGCCCTTCCTCCGGACGTGCACGACCTCGTGGCATCGATCGCCGGGGCGACGCGAGGCGTTTCCCACGTCGAGTGCCATATCCGTGACCGGGGTCGCCGACGCTCCGGATCGAACCACACGCACGCGCTCACGGTGGACGCGCTCCCCCCGCCGCCGGCCTGAGCGTCACTCCTCCGTCAGATCGAGCTCCTGGTCGATCTCCTCCGGAGGCCGCGTTCCCACCGTGCCGCGCCGGATGGCTCGGACGTAGAGGAGGAGGATCGGCAGCCGCAAGAGGCCTGCCAGCGAGATCGCCCAGGGGACCGAGACGGCGCGGCCCACGCCCCCGACGACGGGGCCGGCCATCGCTTGGCCGATCGCGTCCGCCTGGTTCCCGATCGAGTTGATCGTCGCTCGCGTCGCGGGGTCCAGGCCCTGATTGATCCACGCCGTGAAGATCGGTCCCCGGAGGCTCCGGAGCCCCCCGACGACCCAGAACAGGCACACCGCCCACCAGAAGCTGCCCACCGCCGCGAACCCGACGACGCTCGCGATCAGGACGATGTCGACGAGCGCGAGGAGCGTGGCGACTCGGCCGTGCCCTTCGAGATGACCGCGCCGCTTGACGTAGGAGAGCGCCGCGATCCCGAGCACCAACGCCACTCCGTCGAGGATCCCGAACCAGACGATCGGATCGAGGTCACCGAGCGCGGGCAGGCCGATCCCTCGAAGGAAGTGGAGGTCGGCGAGCCGGTCCCAGCCCTCGGTCGAGGCCCCGTGCAACGCGGCGGTCGCGAGGATCACGAGCAGGACGTGATGGGCACGGATCTGCCCGACCGCGTCACGGAGCGTGGTCCGCATCGAGTGCCGGACCGTCGTGCTCGCATCCCTCCTGGGCCGCTCGGTCTCGGTCATGACGAAGGCGAGCACGATGCCGAGGGCCACGTAGCCAACGCCGCAGAGCAGGATCGGCAGGCGGAGCGCGACGGACGCGAGCGCCACGCTCCCCACGATGCCGAGGAGCGCGCCGCCGTTGTAGAACTGCTCGCTCCGCAGGTACAAGGGCCGGGCGGCATCCTCGCCCACCTCGTCGGTGAGCCAAGCGACGTCGGCGCCGCTCACGAACGTGGCGGACACGCCGTACAGGACCTGCGAAGCGGCGACGACCCCGAAGGAATCAGCGGACCCGAGCAGCAGGAACGCGATCCCGGTTCCGACGGAACCGACGACGATCGACCACTTCCGGCTGAAGGCGTCGGCCACGATCCCGGTCGGCAGCTCGAACAGGAGGTAGGAGACCTCGAGGATCGTGCCCATCAGGACCAGCTGCAGCGGGTCGAGCCCCACCCGGACGATCAGGAAGACGCTGAACACGGTGCTGTCGAGTTGGAAGAGGAAGCCGTCGGTGGCCGACATCCCGAGCCAGACGGGCCCGGCGCGCCACCGGCTCATCGTCGTTCAGGACGGCTCGGCGGGAGGAGCGAGCGGCATCCAGCATTCCAGCACCGCACCCTCGCCTCGGCGACTCCGGGCCCGGCACCAGCCGCCGGCGAGCCTCGCCCGTTCCGTGACCGTCGCGAGTCCGAGATGGCCAGGCGATGGCTGTTCCGTCGGGTCGAAGCCGTCGCCGTCGTCCGCGATCCGGAGCAGGATCCCGCCATCCTCCGACGTCAGTCGGACGTCGACATGCGTGGCGTTCGCATGCTTCCGGACGTTGCTCACCGCTTCCTGGGCGATCCGATAGAAGGCGACGCGGGCCTCCGGCGTCGGCTCCTCGTCGAGCTCGTCGATCACCTCCCAGGTCCAGCTGGTCTCCTTCGCGGCGTACTCCAGGTACATCGCCACCGCCGGCGTGAGTCCCTGGAGATCCAGCACCACGGGCCGCAGCTCGAAGAGGAGGTTGCGCAGGCGATCGATCGCGGACCCCAGCTCCTCGGCCAGCTCAGCCAGCTCGTGCGCGTCGACCCGTTCGGGGCGAGCGAGCAGCAGCTGCAGGCGCATGTCCACCGCGCTCATCACCTGGATCGGGTCGTCATGGATGTCGGCGGCGATCCTCCGTCGCTCCTCCTCCTGCGCCGACTCGAGTCGTTGCGCAAGGTCTCGCCGCTGCGCCACCATGCGCCCGACGTCCTCGAGGCTCGCCCGGAGCTGCTCCTCGGCCTGCTTCCGTGCCGTGATGTCCGTCATCACGCCCCGCCAATACACGATCGCGCCGTCCTCAGCCTGCACCGGCACGGCCTCGTCGCGGATCCACACCTCGCGCCGCGCCTTCGACAGGATCCGGTATTCGGACAGGAAGCGCTCGCCGCGCCGGTTGCTCTCGCGGTGCTCGTCCACGACCCGATCGCGATCATCCCGGTGGAGAGCCCGGACCCAGAGCTCTGGGTCCTGCGTCCATTCCTCCACCGTGTAGCCGAGGAGGTCGACGACCTGGGGGCTCGTGTAGAGGCTGGTCGACAACTCATCCGGCCGGTCGATGTAGAGGATCGCCGGCGCTCCCTCCACCAGCGCTCGGTACGCGTCGGGGTGGAGCTCCTGGGAGGGCCACAGGCTCATCGGATCACAGCCTCGAGATGATCGCCGCGAGCAGGGCGGTGCGGGGAACGACGCTGGTGAGGTCCACCCACTCGGCCGGCCCGTGATCGTCGCCGCCCACCGGACCGAGACCGTCGATCGTGGGCGTGCCGGCCGCGCTCGTGGTGTTGGCGTCGGAAGCCCCGCCGGTCGCGGCGTCGCGCAACTCGAAGCCGAGCTCCGCAGCGGCGCCGACGGCGATGTCCACGAGGCGGCGTGCGCCCTCGCCCTTCTCCATCGGGCGGTGCCAGCCGTGTGCGTCGATCGTGATGCGCACGTCCGGCACCACGGTGTCGCAGCCGATGCGCCGCACCTCCGCCTCCGCCTCCTCCAGGGCGCCGAGCTCGGGCGACCGGAGGTCGACATGGAGCTCGCAGGTCTCCGCCACGACGTTGGAGCGCGTGCCGCCCCGAACCACGCCGACGTTCGAGGTCACGCCCGGCCACCGGCCGTTGAGACCCTGCAGTGCGAGGATCGTGTGTGCCGCCTGCAGGATCGCGTTGCTTCCCTTCTCGGGCTCCACGCCGGCGTGCGCCGCCCTGCCCTCGATCGTGATCGTGAAGTCCGTGATCCCCTTGCGCGACGACACGATGTCGCCGTTCGCCCGGGCACCCTCGAGCACGAACGCGGCGTCGTGCGCCGGCGCGAGCTCCCGGATGATCGGGCCCGAGAACGGCGAGCCGATCTCTTCGTCGGGGTTGCACACGTACGTGAGCGTCCCGAACGCGTCGAAGCCGACGTCCTGCAGCACATGCGTCGCGAAGAAGCCCGCGAGCAGTCCCGCTTTCATGTCGGAGACGCCGGGACCTCGCGCGATGTCTCCTTCGACGCGGAACGGGCGAGCGGCGGCCGTCCCGTCGTCGAAGACCGTGTCCATGTGCCCGACGAGCAACACGTTCGGCCCTCCCGCGCCACGCAGCGTGCCGATCACCAGATCGCCGAGCGCGGGCGCTCCTTCGTGCGGTCGCCGCTCGACCTCCCAGCCGAGATCGAGGAAGCGGCGCTCGCACAGATCCGCGATCCGGTTCACGCCCACCGGGGAGTAGGAGCCGCAATCGATGTTGACCATCGCCTCGAGGGCATCGAGGAACTCGGGGTAGCGAGCCTGCGTGCGGTCGCGGAGAGTCTGGACGTCCATCGGCGACGCCGACGCTAGCATGAGCCGCTCGCCGCCGAAGGGAGAACACGTGTCGCGAGAGGCGATCGGCGCCGTGGTCGACACGGCCGGGGCCGACGTCCGCATCGAGCAGCTGGAGATCGACCCTGCCGGGCCGGGCGAGGTGCTCGTGCGGATCGCGGCCAGCGGTGTGTGCCACTCGGACCTCTGGGCGATCGAGAACGGCAACTGGGGGGCGCCGTTCCCGATGTTGCTGGGCCACGAGGGAGCCGGCGTGGTCGAGGAGGTGGGCGCCGGAGTGGACACGCCAGCGGAGGGCGACCCGGTCGTGCTCTCCTGGGCGGTGCCGTGCGGCTCGTGCGCACCCTGCCGGCGCGGTGTCCCGCGCCGTTGCTCGCATGCGTGGACGCAGCCTCCGCGCATCCGCCGGGCGCGGGACGGCACGCCCCTCGCGGGCACGCTCTCGCTCGGCACGCTCGCCTCGCACACCGTGGTCCATGCGGCACAGGCGATCCCGATGCCCCCCGCGCTGCCGCTCCGGAGCGGCTGTCTCCTCGGGTGCGGCGTGTCCACCGGCGTGGGGGCGGCGACCCAGACCGCGAAGGTGTGGCCCGACGCCCGCGTCGCCGTGATCGGCCTCGGAGGGATCGGCCTCGCGGCCCTGCAGGGCGCGAGGATCGCGGGGGCGGAGCGGCTGATCGCGGTGGATGTTGCCTCGGCCAAGCTCGAGTGGGCGACACGGTTCGGGGCGACCGACACGGTCGATGCCTCGCGGGTCGATGCCGTCGCGGCGGTTCGTGAACTCACCCAGGGCTCCGGCGTCGACTTCGCGTTCGAGGCGACCGGCGTTCCGGCCGTCGTGTCGCAGGCCGTCGCGATGCTCGACTACGCGGGGGTCGCCGTCGCGGTCGGCGTCCCACCGATCCCGGCCGAGGTCACCCTTTCCTGGAACGGGGGCGACCACGCCGCGTACCCGCGGAAGACGTCGCTCCTCATCACCGACGGCGGCGATCCCATCCCGTCGCAGGACTTCCCGGAGATGGCGCGCTGGGCGCTCGAGGGCCGTCTGGACCTGGACGGCATGGTGAGCCGGGAGCTGCGGCTCGACGACGTGGACGAAGCGTTCCGCGCGATGCTCGCCGGCGAGGTGATCCGCTCCGTCGTGGTGTTCGATCCGTGACCGGGACGGCCGGGACCGCGCGCGCGACCCGCGGCGACCTCGACGGATGGTGGCGCCTCGGCGTCCCGATCGCGGAGCTCCTCGTCCGCGCCCTCTTCCGGGTTCGCGTCACCGGCATCCATCACGTGCCGCTCGAGAGCCCGGCGATCCTCGCGTTCGTCCACATCAGCGTGCTGGACGGACCCTGCCTCGCGGCGGAGGTCGCCTGGCGACGGCGACGAGCGGTGCGGTTCCTCGTCGCGTCCGAGATCTTCGGTCTCCCGGTGAGCGGCTGGTTCCTCCGGCGATACCGACAGATCCCGGTCCGGCGCGGGCAGAGCGACGGCGGCGCGTTGGACGAGGCGATCGCCACGATCGGTCGCGGTGCCCTGGCCGGGATCGCTCCGGAGGGGAGGGTGAACCCGTCGCCGGGAACGCTTCAGCGGATCCGGAGCGGGGTCGCGCGCATCGCCATGCCGAGTGGCGTGCCCGTGATCCCGGTCGGGATCTGGGGGACGCACCGTCGATGGTCCAAGGCCGGGCGCCACTGGGGGCTTCCGTTCCGCCCTCGTCTCGGTTTCGCCTTCGGACAGGCGATCGAACCCGAGGGCGACCTCGCCGATCAGAGGGACATCGACGCCTTCGTGGTTCGCGTCCGCGACGCCCTCGACCGCCAGCTCATCGACGCGCGAGCGCTCGCCGGCGATCCCCCGTGAGCACGAGACCGCTGTTCACCACCAGGCCGCGTGATTGACCCCGGTCGACTCCGGGTAGGAGGAAGGTACGGAGGTGGTGAGGCGCATGATGAGTCCCTGGGCCTACCCGGCGAACCGCTACTACTACGAGTGGTACGCAGACGACCACACCGACGAGCGGTCGGATAGCGACATCAAGCAGGTAATCCTCGATCAGATCCGCACCGGTCCCTACGCGGAGCAGTACGACATCGAGGTGGATGTGAAGAAGGGCGTCGTGATCCTGACGGGCGCGGCAGCCACCACCGTCGCCAAGCGGGCGGCGGGCGACGATGCGTGGGACACGCGCGGCGTCACGGACGTGAGCAACCAGATCGAGGTTCGGAGCACGGTACCCGTCACCTAGACGGCGGAACGCGGAGGGCGGGCTCCCCGAAGGGG
>JBOGVD010000144.1:0-13679 GCA_050696355.1 Actinomycetota bacterium | reverse complement strand
ACGAGCTCGCGCGAGGGATCGACGCCGGGGTCGACGTGAAGGTCCAGCACGCCCAGTGCTCGATGGCCAAGCTCTACGCCTCCGAGGCGGCCGGGCGGGTCGCTGATCGGGCCGTGCAGATCTTCGGCGGGCGCGGGTACATGCGGGAGAACGTGGCGGAGCGCTTCTTCCGGGAGCTCCGGGTGGACCGGATCTGGGAGGGCACGTCGGAGATCCAGCGGAACATCGTGGCCGACCAGCTGGCGAAGCGGGGGGCACGCCACCTGCTCGGGGAGGAGCTCCAGGGATGAAGGATGCGAGGGACGACGTTCAGACAGCGGCCGACCGGCTCATGGCGGCGTTCTCCACCGGGGACGAGGGCGGATACTTCGAGTGTTTCCACCCCGACGCGACGTTCTTCTTCTATGGGCTGGATCCGATCGGCTCGCGCGAGGAGTACCGGACCGCCGTGCGGGTGTGGAAGGAGGAACACGGCTTCCGCGTCCTGTCGTCGGCATCGCGCGACGCCCAGATCCACGTGTTCGGCGACACGGCGGTGCTCACCCATCGCGTTACGACCTCGCAGATGTGGGACGGCGAGGACGCACCCTGCGTGAACGCGAGTCGATCGTCTTCCAGCGTCAGCCCGAAGGCAGATGGCTCGCGATCCACGAGCACCTGTCATCCGACGGGATCCCCTAGGGTCCCCTTCGAGGTCTGCTCGAACTCGACGTTCCGGGTAGCGGGCGCTAGCATCCGCGGGCGGTCATCCTGGGAGGGCGCGACATCTCGAACGGCGAGCCCACGATCCAGCCCACGAGCGGCACGGTCGTGCCCAGGTACGCGGGGCCCTCGACGTTCGTCCGGCTCCCTGAGCTCCGCGACCTCGATCGCTGCGATGTGGCGATCCTCGGGATCCCCTTCGATTCCGGCGTGAGCTTCCGACCCGGCGCCCGGTTCGGGCCGAGCGCGATCCGGCAGGCCTCGCGCATGCTGCGGCCGCAGTTCCATCCGATCCACGAGATCGAGCCGTTCGCGCTCCTGCAGGGTGCCGACGCCGGCGACCTCGCCTGCAATCCGTTCGACATCATGGAGTCGATCGGCCAGATCGAGCGCGGAGCGGACGAGGTGCTCGAGCGGGCCGGGTCGATCGTCAGCATCGGTGGCGACCACACGGTCGTCCTTCCGCTGCTGCGTTCGATGCACCGCAAACACGGTGCCGTCGCGCTCGTGCACTTCGATGCGCATCTCGACACGTGGAACACGTACTTCGGGGCTCCGTATACGCACGGCACGCTGCTCCGACGAGCGGCCGAGGAGGCGCTGTTCCGTGACGACGCCTCGATGCACGTCGGCATCCGCGGGCCGCTCTACAGCTCGCAGGACATGGCGGACGATGCCGGCTTCGGCTTCCGGACGATCCGCACCGAAGACGTCCACCGCGAGGGGGTCGAGGGGATCGTCCAGCGGATCCGCGAGCGGGTCGGGGACAACCCGCTCTACGTCTCGATCGACATCGACTCGCTCGATCCGGCGCACGCACCGGGGACGGGCACGCCGGAGATCGGTGGGCTGACGTCGCGCGAACTGCTGATGATCCTCCGGGGTCTCGCCGGCATGCAACTGGTGTCGGCGGACGTCGTCGAGGTCTCCCCGCCCTACGACCACGCAGAGCTCACGTCGCTCGCGGCGGCGACGGTCGTCTACGAGCTGGTGTGCCTGTTGGCGGGTGGCCAGCCGGTCGCGAGCACCCCGGCGGGCGGTTGATGTTCCCCTGGCCCGAGGGGAAGAGAGCGGCGCTCGCGGTCACGTTCGACATGGACGCCGAGGCCGCGGTGCTCGCGGTCGACGAGACCTACGCGCGGCGGCCGTCGATCATGACGCACCAGCAATACGGGCCGGTGACGGCGGTCCCGCGGCTCCTCGAGATCCTCGCCGGGCTGGGGATCCGGGCCAGCTTCTTCATCCCCGGATTCTCGGCGGAGCGACATCCGGGCGCGGTGCGGGCGATCGCCGGTGGAGGTCACGAGGTCTGCCATCACGGCTACCTCCACCGCCCGCCGGGACTGATCGATGCGGTCACGGAGCGTGCGGAGCTGGAGCGGGGGCTCGACGCCCTGGAACGGACGGCGGGGGTGCGCCCGACGGTCTTCCGGGCTCCCTGGTGGGAGACGTCGGAGGCCACGTTCGACCTCCTCGCCGAGCACGGCTTCACGTGCGACTCGAGCCTCTTCGACCGCGACGTGCCGTACCGCTTGGCCGTCGGTTCGACCGAGTTGGTCGAGGTCCCGGTCTCGTGGGCCCTCGACGACTGGGAGAAGTACGCGTTCCTGCCGGACCCGCCGACGGGGTCCGGCGTGATCGAGCCGCCCGCCCGGGTCCTCGAGACCTGGTGGGAGGAGATCGAGGCCTACGTGCAGGTCGGCGGCTGCTGCGTGCTCACGATGCACCCGTTCCTCTCGGGCCGGCCGGCGCGGGCGATCGCGCTGCGCCGCCTGCTCGAGCGGGCGAGCGCCCTGCCGGACGTCTGGATCGCCACGATCGGAGAGATCGCCGCGCACACCGTCACGTCGGAGGTGCCGGCCTGGCCCCTGTCGCTGCCCACTGTCGGAGAGGGGCCGGCCGAACCGGTCCCCGGATCGTAGGAACACATCGGACACGAACCACGAGGAGCACCTGGCGTACGAGGGAGAGGCGACGAACCCTGTCTACGGCCTCGAGCGACGTGGTGTGGACTGGCATGGCTCGTGGGCATCTTCTTCGAGATCATCAACGCGTCGATCGGTGTGTTCGCCGTCTTGGCGTTCTTCGCGTTCCTCGGCTGGGAGGACTCCGGGACCCCGGGCAAGCTGATCGGGCTCGCGTTCGTGTACGCGCTCTCCGTGCTCCTCGTCGCCCTCGCCGTCTTCATCCCGCTCGATCGAGCGCAGCGCCCACCGTGAGCTGACGTGAGTGGCGTCGCGATCATCACCGGTGCGGCCTCCGGCCTGGGGGCCGCGACCGCGAGGAGGCTCAGGAACGAGGGGCTCGCGGTCGCGAGCTTCGACCTCCAGGCGGCGGCGGACGCCGACAGCTCGTTCGAGCTGGACGTGACCGACTCCGACGCGATCGCGGACGCCGTCGCCCGCACGGAGGACCAGCTGGGGCCCGTCGATCACCTGATGACCGCGGCCGGTGTCTACGAGCTCGTCCGCTTCGGCAGCATCGGGCCCGAGCGGTGGCGTCGGATGCTGGCGATCCACGTCGACGGCACCGCGAACGCCTGCCGCAGCGTCTATCGCCGGATGCTCGAGCGTGGGTCGGGCTCGATCGTCACGATCGGCAGCGAGCTGGGCCTGATGGGGGACCCGGAGGCGGCCCACTACGCCGCGGCGAAGGGCGCGATCCACGCGTTCACCAAGAGCCTCGCGATGGAGGCCGTGGGCCACGGCATCCGGGTCAACTGCATCGCTCCCGGCCCCGCCGACACCCCGCTGCTGAAGCAGGACATGCGCTCCCCCGAGTACATGAACTCGCTGGTGCTCCAGCGGATCGTCAAGCCAGAGGAGGTCGCGGACACGGTGGCGTTCCTGATGCTGGAGCGCCACAATTTCGTGGGCGCCGTGGTCTCCCCCAACGCGGGGGCGGTGGTCTGAGGATGCGACACGAGGGGATCGACGGCCGTGTGGCGCTGGTGACCGGTGCCGGGCAGGGCATGGGGCGAGCGATCGCCGAGCGGCTCGCCACGGAAGGAGCCCGGGTCGCCGCCAACGACCTGAACCCCGGAACCGCGGCCGCCACCTCGGAGGCCGTCGGCGGGATCGCGGTCCCCTTCGACGTCGCAGAGCCGGATGCCGTCGACGCCGGGGTCGCGACGGTCGAGCGTGAGCTCGGCCCCGTGGAGCTGCTGGTGGCCAACCACGCGTTCATGACGATGGCGCCCTTCCTGGAGGAGTCGCCGGGGCACTGGCGCCGCATCCTCGACGTGAACCTGTTCGGGACGGGGGTACTGATCGAGCGCTGCGCTCCCGGCATGGCGGACCGCGGGTTCGGAAGGGTCGTCGTGATCGCGTCCGAGTGGGGCGCGATCGGCTGGTCGAACGCGACGGCATATGCGGCATCGAAGGGCGGCTTGATCAGCATGGTCAAGAGCGTGGCCCGCGCGGTCGGCGCCCGCGGGGTCTCGGTGAACGCCATCGCCCCGGGTGTCACGGACACGCCCCAGCTCGACGTGGATGCGCTCGATGCCGGCGTGTCGCACGAAGAGATCGTCCGTCGATACGGCGAGGAGATCCCGCTCGGCCGGGTGGGGCTCCCCGAGGAGATCGCGGCCACCGTCGCGTTCCTCTGCTCGACGAACGCCGAGGCGTTCGTGGGGCAGGTCCTGCATCCGAACGGCGGCTCGACCAGGGTCTGGGGGCTCTGAGGCGGCCGGACCCGCTCAGTCGCCCTCGTCGTCCTTGTCCTTCCCATCGCCGTTCCCCTTGCCCTGGCCGTTGCCGGAGTTCCCGCCGCCGGACTCGCCGTGCCCATCGCCCTCCTCGTCCTCGTCGACGAGGCTCGGGCTCGGGCTGAGCGAGGGTGAGGGTGAGGGCGAGGGCCGGGGGAGGAGCGCGAGCTGAGCCTCGACGTCGTCGGCGGCATCCAGGATCTCCACCGCGAGCGCGTCGTCGAGGCGACCGTCCGCCCGCTGTGTGTTCACGAGCTGGATGAGCCCGCGGAGCGCATCTCGAGCCCGGCCGGGCCGGCCGTCCTCCGCCAAACCGCGGATGTTGCCGACGCGATCCTGGAGGGTGGAGGCGAGGCGGGCGGGGAACCGCTCCTCGCCGCACGCGCTCGACACGATCGCGACGATGCCGAGCGCGACGATCGCTCGCCTCATGGGCGGACCGACTCCTCGAGCCGGCTGAGGGCGTCCTCGAGCGGGGCGGGGAGCGAGCTGTTCCCGCTCCCGGTCCCCGGACCCTCGGGCGCCGTGAAGACGGTCAGCGCGAGGACCACGACCACCACCAGCGCGAGCACCGCTCCCGCCGCGATGAGCGCGGCCCGACGGCTCGGCGCTCGGGCGGCGCGATGCGCCGGCCGCCGGTACGGGAGCCGGGCGGTCTGGTCCATGCGGGGGATCGGCACGGTCTCGCTGCCGCTCGGCTCCGCCGTCGGTGCGCGCTCGCCGGCCGATCGTGGGATCACCGCGGTGTCCTCGGCGTCCCTCAGGCCTTCGTCGAGCAGCGCGGCCGCCATCGTCTCGGCGCTCTCGAACCGCTCGGCCGGATCCCGTCGCATCGCGCGCTCGATCACGGCCGCGATCCCGGGGTCGACGTCGGGGTCGATCGCCGCCGGCGGCTCGTACCTGCCCTCGCGGATCGCGGTCGCGAGGGCGAAGGGGTCGTCCCCCTCGAACGGCTTGCGACCGCTCACCGCCTCGTAGAGCAGCACGCCCACCGCGTACAGGTCGCTCGCGGGACCCGCTTGCTGACCCTCGATGCGCTCGGGCGCCAGGTAGGAGGGACTGCCCAGCAGCTCGCCGGTCCCCGTCAGCGTCTCGTCCGCGTGGATCCATTTCGCGATCCCGAAGTCGGCCACCTTCCACGTGCCCACGCCGGCGTCCAGGACGTTGGCCGGCTTCACGTCGCGGTGGACGATCCCGAGCTCGTGCGCGGCGGCGAGCGCCCGGAGCACCTGGAGGCCGACGTCGCGAACCCGCTCGGCAGCCATCGGGCCATCGCTCAGCTCGTCTCGGAGCGTGTGACCGGACAGCCGCTCCATCACGATGAACGGGCGTCCTTCGTGCTCTCCGGTGTCCAGCACGCCGACGACGTGCGGATGGGTCAGGCGCGCGGCCAGGCGCGCCTCCGCCACGACGCGATCGCGCATCCCGTCCTGCTCGGCCAGGTCCGCGCGGAGGAGCTTGAGGGCGACCTCTCGGTCGAGGCGGAGATCGAGGGCGGCGAAGACCTCTCCCATGCCACCGTGACCGAGCCGGTCTCCCAACCGGTAGCGCTCACCGACGATCACCCTCGGCATCGGCTGGGTGGCATCGTTCGTGACCGGCGCGGTCGGCTTCGACGTGGGCATCCAGCACAGCTTTCCCGCGCCGGAACCGCGCTACACATCACGCACCACGCGCCGGCCGGTGCTCAGCCTCACCGGAGGCTCAAGGATCGCACCGTGATATCCCGGGCCGCCAACATGCCGGCGAGCCTGGCCACGTACGGGTGCTCCTCGGCAGAGAGCTCGCGCGGGTTCCCGATCAGGAACATCACCCCGCCGAGCGCGCGGACCTGGAACCATCTGGCGCCCAGCTCCGTGAGCAGCTGACCGGTGGCGGGAGCGTCGGCCGCCCCCACCGTCAGCCGGAACGGCGCCGCGAGCTGCGGCAGGCGCTCGGCCCCCACGCGAGCCGTCCGCTCCCGCTCCGCGCGCGCCGGCGAGCCGACCGTGGCGGCCGCCCCCGAGAAGGGGTCGGGACCGACGATCGCGTTCCACAGGATGCGCTGGGTGCCGTCCGCCCATCCACGGAAGACCGGGTCGAAGGAGAGCACGGTCGCCCGGCCCTGGCCGACGGCCTCGTCCACGACGGCGGAGGATCCGCCGAGGCGCTCCGCGCCGCTGTCGAGGCCGGACACGAAGAAGTCCTCGCTCGTCGCGGCCGGATAGGCCGCCGCCTCCTGGCCGGCCCCGGGGGTCATCAGCGGGTCGTCCTCGAACATCGCCCACGCGAACGGGCCGACGCCGTCGGCGAGGGAGCCGGTCTCGTCGAGCGCGATCCGCACGAGGCTTCCCGGCATGTTCGTATGCGCCAGCTGGAGCACAGCCGTGGAGGCGCCGATCCGCGTCGCGATCTCGGCGCTCCCTTCCCAGGCGATCAGCCGCCCGCCACCGTTGACCCAGGCGACGAGCGCCTTCTTGCCCTTGGCCCCCAGGGCCTGGAGGGCGTAGTTCGGGTAGCCGTCGGGCATCACGAGGACGTCGACGTCGGACAGGGAGCCCGCGGCGATGTCCCCGCCCGCGACGACGTCGAAGGGCAGGCCCCAGACCTCGGTGAACAACCAGCGGACCGCGCCGCGGGACTCGAGCGCCGTGGCGCCGGGTCCCTCGAACAGGGCGACCGAGGGCGCGCCCTCCGATCCGAACGGCCACGACGGCTCGGCCAGGGGCTCGACGGGTACGCCGACGGGCTCGAGTTCCGACTTCGTGAAGCCGCCGGGCACGTTCATGAGCAGCGGATTGCTCCATCCGGTGACGTCGTAGGTGACGTCGTGGGAGATGTACGTGTCCTCGTTCAGCATCGACTGCACCCAGTGCTTGTGGGCCTGCGCCAGGGGGATCCAGTAGGTACCGGCCGGGAGCGTGGTCGCCTCCGTCCCTCGCCCGTACGCGCGGAAGTCCGGCACGGCCATCGGCTCCGTGAGGCGATAGACCTCCACCTCCATCAACTGGAGCCTGCGAACGAGGCGCTGCACCTCGTAGGCCTTCGCGGGGTCGTCGCGGAGGAAGTAGTGGCGGACGAACGCCCCGGTCGGCGCCTCCTCGAGGACGCGGTGGCCCTTCTGGAAGACCGCGTTCGGCTCGAGCGCGCCGGCGAGCCCTTCTCCGTAGGCCTCGACCCAGGACGCGTTCCAGTCCCGGAGGATCTCGTCCTTGTTCGTCGCCGCCTCGAAGACCGAGACGATCGAGGTCACGTACTGCTCGTACATGCGGACCGGGAGCGGGTCGCTGCTCTGCTTCTCGAACGTCATCCCGGCCGCGTGGTAGGCGACGGTCGGGACGGTGTCACCGTAGAACGTGCCGAAGAAGTCGTACGGCTCGTAGTTGAAGTAGCGGATCCGCTGCCGGTCGAACTCGGCCGCCATCGCCGGGCCGTAGAGGCCGTTGATCCACTCGTTCGAGACGTCGGCGATCTCGTGGTAGACGGGATCCGAGTTCGGCGGGAAGAAGTAGGTGAACGATCCCATCTCGTGGACGTCGAGATCGAGGACCGGCGGGAATCGGCGGATCAGCTCGAGCTTCGCGTCCGTCTCCGGCTGGGTTCGGGCGAACCAGTCGCGGTTCATGTCGATGTCGTACGCGTTGCGCCGCGTGTCGGCCTCGCGACCGTCGGGGTTCTGCACCGGGAGGATCACGACGATCGTGTTGTCGAGGATGATCTCGGACACGCAGTCGTCCCGATCGGCCAGCTCGTAGAGGAGGCGGAGCGAAGACTCCGTCCCGCTCTCCTCGCCGCCGTGGACGTTCGCCTGCACCAGGAGGATCGCGGGGGTCGAGGCGGCGAGGGTCGCCGCCTCGGCGCCGCCGGTCGCCGGGTCGCGCAGCCGGTCGATCGCCTCCCGCACCGCGGCCAGGCCGTCGCTCGTGACGTGCTCGGGCGCGCCGACGACCGCGTAGCGGAGGGGACGTCCCTCGACGGAGGACCCGGCGGTGCCACGCGTCACGCGGTCGCTCGCGTCGTCGACCGCCGCGAGATAGGCATCGGATCCGGCGACCGAGACCTCCTGCTCTCCGAGGTCGAACCCGAGGACCTCGCGGGCGGTCGGCACCACGCCGCGGAAGACCGGCGTCGTCTGGATCGGATGACACGCCGCCTGTGCCACCGTTGGGCCGGCCACGAGTGCGCTGACCAGCAGGAACCCAGAGGTCAGGCCCGAGACCAGCATGGCCGGGAGCCGCCCGGAACGTCCCGTCATCGTTCCTCCTCGATCGTCGGCCTCGGTCGTCGGCAGACCTCCAGCTTCCGGCCGGAGGACGCACCACGTCAACCGAGTGATGGGGCCACGCGGGCGACCGTCTCGCTACGATGCAGGACGTGGCCACGCGCGTGGCCGACGGGATCCGAGGAGGAGGCCGATGACCGTGCAACGGATCAGCCACTGGATCGGCGGGAAGCTGGTGCCGGGCGAGTCGGGCAGGTCCGGCCCCGTGTTCGACCCGGCCACCGGCGAGCAGACCCACGAGGTGGACCTCGCCACCGAGGGCGAGATCGGCCAGGCCGTGGCGGCGGCGGCCGACGCCTTCCCGGCGTGGCGCGCCACGTCGCTGTCGAAGCGGTCCGAGGTGCTGTTCCAGATCCGGGAGCTGCTGGACGACCGCAAGGCCGAGGTCGCGCAGGCGATCACGGCGCAGCACGGCAAGGTGCTCTCCGACGCGATGGGCGAGGTCCAGCGCGGCCTCGAGAACGTGGAGTTCGCCTGCGGGATCCCGAACCTGCTGAAGGGCGGGTTCACCGAGCAGGCCTCGACCGGCGTCGACGTGTACTCGATCCGCCAGCCGCTCGGCGTCGTGGCGGGCATCACCCCGTTCAACTTCCCGGCGATGGTCCCGCTCTGGATGCTCACGAACGCGATCGCGTGCGGGAATACGTTCGTGCTCAAGCCCTCCGAGAAGGACCCCGGGGCCTCCCTCGTGCTCGCCGAGCTGCTCCGGGACGCCGGGGTGCCCGAGGGGGTGTTCAACGTCGCGCACGGCGACAAGATGGCCGTGGACGCGATCCTGGATCATCCGGACATCCAGGCGGTGTCGTTCGTGGGCTCGACGCCGATCGCGAAGTACATCTACGAGCGCGGCACGAACGCCGGGAAGCGCGTCCAGGCCCTGGGGGGCGCGAAGAACCACATGATCGTCCTGCCCGACGCCGACCTCGACATGGCGGCCGACGCCGCGGTCTCCGCAGGGTACGGCAGCGCCGGCGAGCGTTGCATGGCGATCTCGGCGATCGTGGCCGTCGGCGGGATCGCCGACGGCCTCGTCTCGAGGATCGCCGCCCGCCTTCCCGAGGTGAAGGTCGGCCCCGGCACGGATCCGGACGCCGAGATGGGCCCGCTCGTCACGCGAGAGCATCGCGACAAGGTGGCGGGCTACCTGGACTCCGGCGCCGAGCAGGGCGCGACCGTCGTGCGCGACGGCCGGGAGGACGCCCTGTTCGAGGGCGACGGCTTCTTCCTCGGCGTCTCGCTGCTCGACAACGTGACGGAGGAGATGGATGCCTACCGCGACGAGATCTTCGGACCGGTGCTCTCGGTCATGCGGGTGGACACCTACGACGAAGCCCTGCGCGTCGTGAACGACAACCCCTACGGCAACGGCGTCGCGATCTTCACCCGCGACGGCGGCGCCGCGCGCCGGTTCCAGTTCGACGTGAACGTCGGGATGGTCGGGGTGAACGTGCCGATCCCGGTCCCGGTCGCCTACTACTCCTTCGGCGGGTGGAAGTCGTCCCTGTTCGGCGACAGCCACATGTACGGCCCGGAGGGGATCCAGTTCTACACGCGCGGCAAGGTCGTCACGGCTCGATGGCCCGACCCGTCGACGTCGGCCGTCGACCTCGGCTTCCCGAGGACGCGCTGATGATCACCGACCGGGACGAGCTGCTGCGGCGCGAGGAGGAGGCGTGGGCCGAGTTCGTCGCCGAGGTCGGGCGAGTGCCGGAGCATCTCCGCGGCGACGGAGGCGTCGTGCCGGGCTGGTCCGTGAACGACCTCGTCTTCCACAACGGGAAGTGGGCGTGGGTCGCCGCGGAGAAGCTGCGGGCGATCGGTCGCTCGGGGGCCGCAGGCGAGGAGGATGCCGACGAGGTCTGGCAGGGCAAGAACGATCGCTGGGCCGAGGAGTCGAAGTCGCTGAGCTACGAGGACGCGATGAAGGCGGCGCTCGCTGACCGGGAAGATGCCCGGAACGCCCTGATCGCGCTCCCGGACGTCACCGACGAGGCGGCGTCGTGGTTCACCGAGGAGACCTATGACCACTACCAGGAGCACACCGAGGAGGTCAGCCGCTACGCCGACGGGCTGGATCCCGGCGCCGGGGGGTCGTAGCGCAGGAACCAGATGAGCGCGCCCCCGCCCGGCGCGTCGCCTTCATCGATCAGCCGGAACCCCCGGCGCTCGTAGTACGCGACGTTCCCAGGACGGGCCGTCTCGAGGAAGGCCGGCACGCCGTCGCGGTCGGCGAACGCGAGCCCGTGCCGGATGAGCGCGGTGCCCACCCCGCCCCCCCGATGCTCGGCGTCCACCCCGAGGTGGTCCAGGTACCAGAAGGGCTCGTCCGGGAAGTGGCCGGCGATCCACTCCCACATCGCCTCGTACCTCGCGCCGCCGTCCTCGGTTCCGGCGATCACGGCGGGGCGGAGCTCGCGGTCGATGTCCATCATCTCCTCGTCGCTGCCGGGAGGGATCCACCCGGCCACGCCGACGGCATCGCCCGCTTCCCACAGCCAGCCGCGGGCCGCGAGTCGCTCGTCGAACATCCGGAAGAACAGCTCCGCCTTCTCCGCGGTGCGCTCCGATCCGAGCGGCCACAGGAACATCGGGTCGTCCGCGAAGGCACGCCCGAGCAGGGCCGCGAGGGCGGGAACCCGCTCGGCCCCGGCGGTGACGATCGGCAGCATCGGGGCAGGGTAGAGGCCTCCCGTCCCGACGAGCGGTCCGTCCGCATATCCTGAGGGACCACGACCGGAGGACACGCGATGTTGGACGAGCGACAGCCCATCAGGTACGACGAGGCGGAGTGGCGTCCGCGCCCGACCCTCTCGGGGGCCGACTACACCTCCCAGGAGGTCTATGACGCGGAGCGCGAGCGGATCTGGTGGGGTGACTGGGTCTGCCTCGGTCGCGAGGAGGAGCTCCCGAACCCCGGGGACTTCGTCGTCCGCGACCTGGCCGGTGAATCCGTCTTCCTCACGCGCGACGCCGACGGCGAGCTCCACGGCTTCTACAACGTCTGTTCGCACCGGGGCACGAAGTTCCTCGACGACGATCCCTCCGCCGGACACGCCCGCAAGGCCTTCGCGTGCCCGTACCACGGCTGGACCTACGACCTGAAGGGCTGCCTGATCGGCACGCCGAACGTGAAGGAGGGGGAGCTGTTCGACCGGTCGGACTATCCACTGCACGCCTTCGCGGTCGACACGGCCGCCGGGTTCGTCTTCGCCAACCTGGCGAAGGAGCCGCGCCCCTTGCTGGAGACCATCAGTGAGGGCGCGGAGAGCGTCACGATGTTCGAGCGGTTCAAGATGGAGGAGCTGCGGATCGGCGTGCGCATCGTCTACGAGGTGGCCGCGAACTGGAAGATCGTCGTGGAGAACTACAACGAGTGCCTGCATTGCCCGACGGTGCACCCCGAGCTCGTCAAGGTGGTGCCGCTGTTCCGGTTCGGCGAGGTCTGGGACGAGGTCACGCGCGACGACGGCAACTGGATGACGGACGGCGCCACGAGCTTCACGAAGACGGGCGAGTCGGAGCTGCCGAAGCTCCCGGGCCTCGAGCCCGAGGACTACTCGATGTACTACGGCGCCTACCAGTTCCCGAACCTGATGCTGAACCTGCACCCCGACTGCGCGATGTACTACATCGGCTACCCGAAGGGGCCGGGGCACACGCAGATCGTCTCGGAGTACCTGTTCCGTCCGGAGACGATCGCGGATCCGGAGCTGTTCAAGCCGGAGCCCGTGGTCGAGCTCTGGGACCTGATCTCGAAGCAGGACTGGGCGGTGGTCGAGCGGGCCCAGACCGGCGTGGGGTCGCGCGCCTTTACGACCGGCGTGTACCCGCGGCAGGATCGGTTCCTCTACGACTTCAACGAGCGGTACCGCAAGCAGATGGGTCGCCCACTCCTCGGCTGAGTGCGGGGAATAGCCCCTGGTTGCACGGGTCGGGAGGCTGCCGGACGAGCAGTCGCGGAGCGGGAGGTGCCACGATGGCGATCAAGCGGATGAACCACGCGGTCCTGTACGTGCGGGACGCCGAGAAGACCTACGAGTTCTACCGAGACGTGTTCGGCTTCCGCGTCGTGATGGAGATGCCGGGGGCGAAGTTCCTCCAGGCGCCCGACTCGACGAACGACCACGACCTCGGGCTGTTCAGCATCGGGGACGCCGCCGGGCCGTCGCAGGCGGGCAGCGCCACCGTGGGTCTGTACCACATCGCCTGGGAGGTCCAGACGCTGGAGGACCTGCGGGAGGTCGCGGGGAAGCTGCAGGCGGCGGGAGCGCTCACCGGCGCGACCGACCACAGCACGACGAAGGCGCTCTACGGCCGCGATCCCGACGGACTCGAGTTCGAGGTGTGCTGGATCGTCCCGAGCGAGCTCCAGACCGCCGAGGTCGAGAACGGGCGCGCGCGGATGCGGGCGCTCGACATCGAGGCGGAGATCGAGCGCTACGGCCTCCAGACGGTCGGCGGCGTCTAGCGCGGAGGCGTTCGGGCGAACGGCGGTGCCCGGTGCTACCGTCGTGACGTGAGCCCGTCCGACCTGCAGCCCACGGACCTGATCGACATCGATCACCTCCTCTCCGACGAGGAGAAGCAGATCCGCAGCGTCGCGCGCGAGTGGGTGCAGCGCCGGATCCTCCCTGAGGTGGAGGACTGGTTCGAGAAGGGCGAGTTCCCGGCGCGCGAGCTGGCGAAGGAGCTGGGCGAGCTCGGCTTCTTCCTGATGCAGCTCGACACCGAGTGGACCCTCGGGCTGAACTCGGTCGCGTACGGGCTGGTCGAGCTGGAGCTGGAGGCCGGCGACAGCGGGCTGCGGTCGTTCGTTTCGGTGCAGAGCGCGCTGGCCGGCTACGGCATCTACCGGTGGGGGAGCGACGAGCAGAAGGCCGAGTGGCTCCCGAAGATGGCGAGCGGCGAGGCGATCGCGTGCTTCGGCCTGTCGGAGCCGGATTCGGGGAGCGACCCGGGCTCGATGCGCACGTCCGCGAAGAAGGACGGCGACGACTGGATCCTGAACGG
>JBOGVD010000143.1:0-20749 GCA_050696355.1 Actinomycetota bacterium | reverse complement strand
GAGCCGTCACGCAGCCCCGCGATCAGCTCGCGCATCCGCTCGGGCGTGAGCCGGTCGTGGTTCGCGAAGTTCACCTGGGCGACCGGGGCGAACTCACACACGCCCAGGCACTCTTCCTCGTGGAGCGTGAACAGCCCGTCCTCCGACCGCTCCTGGCCGTGGCGCATCCCGGCCGCCGCGTGGGCCGCGTCGTAGATCTCGCGGCCACCCCGGAGCATGCACGCGAGGTTGGTGCACACGCTCACGACGTGGGTGCCGGTCGGCCGGAGGCGGAACATCGTGTAGAAGGTGGCGACGGCCTCCACCTCCGCGGTGGTCAGCCCGAGGAGGACGGCCACCTCCTGCAGCGCCTCGCGGGAGATGTAGCCCTCGACGGACTGGGCGAGGTAGAGCAGCGGCATGATCGCCGAGCGCGCCCGCCCCTCCGGGTAGCGGTCCATGATCTCCTTCGCCTCGTCCAGCCGGGCTCCGTCGAAGATCGCCATCAGCGATCGACCCCGCCCATCACCGGATCGAGGGAGGCGATCACCGCGATCGCGTCGGCGATCAGTCCGCCCTCGACCATCGTGGGGACCGCCTGGAGGTTCACGAAGGAGGGGTCGCGGATCTTGACGCGGTACGGACGGTGCTCGTTCGCGGAGACCACGTAGTAGCCGAGCTCCCCCCGCGGCGACTCGACCGCCGTGTAGACCTCGCCCTCCGGAACGCGGACGCCCTCGGTCACCATCTTGAAGTGGTGGATCAGCGCCTCCATCGACTCCTCCATGATGTGGTGGAGGTAGGCCTCGTCGTTGCCGATCCCGTCGGGCCCGACCGAGAGCTTCACCGGCCAGCCCACCTTGGGATCCTCGACCATGACCGGCCCCGGTTCGCGGAGCCGCTCCAGGGCTTGCTCCACGATCCGCAGGGATTCCCGCATCTCCGCGATCCGGATCACGTATCGAGCGTACGAATCCGCCTCGGTCCGGACCGGCACGTCGAAGTCGTAGGTCTCGTAGCCGCTGTACGGCTCGTCCTTCCGGAGGTCCACGGCGACACCGGCCGCTCGCAGGATCGGGCCCGTCACGCCGAACGCGAGCGCGTCCTCGGCCGAGAGCATGCCCACCCCGACGTTGCGTTCCAGCCAGATCGGGTTGTCGTTCAGGATCCGCTCGTAGTCGTCGATCCGCGCGGGCATCGTGTCGAGGACCTCCGCGATGCGGCGCGTGCCGTCGGGCGGCAGGTCCATGATCACGCCTCCCGGCCGGATGTACGTGTGGTTCATGCGGAGGCCCGTGACGGCCTCGAAGATGTCGAGGATCAGCTCCCGCTCGCGGAACCCGTAGAGCATCACGGAGACCGCGCCCAGCTCCATCCCGCCCGTCGCGACCCAGACCAGGTGGGAGGCGATCCGGTTCAGCTCGCAGAGCAGCACCCGGAGGACCTGCGCGCGCGGTGGCGCCTCGATGCCCAGGAGCCGCTCGACCGACAGGCAGTACGCGAGCTCGTTGAAGAACGGCGAGAGGTAGTCGGCGCGGGTGACGTAGGCGACGCCCTGCACCCACGTCCGGTACTCCGTGTTCTTCTCGATGCCGGTGTGGAGGTACCCGACGATCGGCTTGCAGCGGATCACCGTCTCGCCGTCCAGCTCCAGGAGCAGGCGCAGCACCCCGTGCGTCGAGGGGTGCTGCGGCCCCATGTTGATGATCATCGTCTCCTGGCGAACCTCGCCGGTGACCCGATCGCGGACCCGCGCGCGGTCGCCCCCGAGCTCGTCGCGCGCCGCGCCCATCTCCTGTCCCACGCCGGGACCGCTCGCCGTCACGGCATCGTCCGTTCGTCCACCGGCGGGATGAACGCGCCGTGGTACTGCGTGCCCACCCCGCCGAGCTCCTCGTCCTTGCGGAGCGGGTGCCCCTCCCAGTCGTCGGGGAGCAGGATCCGGTCGAGGTCCGGGTGGTCGTCGAACACGATGCCGAACAGGTCCCACACCTCGCGCTCGTGCCAATTCGCGGTCGGGAAGAGCGGTGTGACGGACGGCACGTGGGGGTCGTCGTCCGACAGCCCGACCTTCACGCGGAGCCGGTGCGCGTGTTCGACCGAGCGGAGCTCGTACGCCATCCAGAAGCGCGGCTCGCGGCCGGGATGGTCCGTCGCGGTGATGCTCGACAGGAACCCGAACGCGAGGTCCGGCTGGCCCCGGAGCCGCACGAGCGTGTCGACGAGCTCGTCCCGGCGGACCAGCGCGATCACCTCGTCGCGGGCGAACAGCACGTCGTCGAACCCCTCGCGGACCCGGGCGGCGAGCTCCACGGGTCTCATCGGATCGTCCCCGTGGTCCGCACCTGCTCCTGCAGCTTCAGGATGCCGAACATCAGCATCTCCGGCTTCGGCGGACAGCCGGGCACGTAGATGTCCACCGGCACGATCGTGTCGACGCCCTGGACGATCGCGTAGTTCGTGAACATGCCGCCCGCCGAGGCGCACACCCCCATCGAGACGACCCACTTCGGCTCGGGCATCTGGTCGTAGACGCGGCGGAGCACCGGCGCCATCTTCTGCGAGACCCGCCCGGCCACGATCATCAGGTCGGCCTGGCGCGGTGAGGCCCGGAACAGCTCCATCCCCCACCGGGACAGGTCGTAGCGCCCGGCGCCGGCCGCCATCATCTCGATCGCGCAGCACGCGAGCCCGAACGTGGCCGGCCACATCGACTGCTTCCTCGCCCAGCTGACGGCGCGGTCGAGGGTGGTCAGGAGCACGCCCTTGCGGACCTCCTCCTCGACCTCCTCGGGCGTCTTGCCCCGGAGGTGCCCCTCGAGGCGCTCAACGGGCACGGACGTACCCCTCGTCCGGATCGTCGATCGCGATCGGACCCGTGTCGTCGATCTCCCCCCGTAGGTCCGGAGACGCGGCCGACCAGTCGAGGCCGCCCTTCTTCCAGATGTAGACGTACGCCACGAACACGAGGCCGATGAAGATCGCCATCTCGATCAGACCGAACAGCCCGAGCTGCCGGAAGGTGACCGCCCACGGGAAGAGGAAGATCGTCTCGATGTCGAAGATGATGAACAGCATCGCGACCACGTAGAACTTCACGCTGAATCGCTCCCCGCCCGGCAGCCGAACCGGGTCGTTCCCGCTCTCGTAGGCCGAGAGCTTCGGGCGGTTGGGCCGATGGGGGCGGAGCAGCGCCGAGGCTCCGAGCGAGGCCACCGCGAACACCACCGCGAGGATCGCCATCAGCAGGATGGGCAGGTAGTCGCTCAGTCCCGCCGCGAGGACGGGGGCGAGGGAGCCGCTCGGACCCACGGACGGCAATCCTACGGTCACGACGCGCGTGCCAGCCTCTCGAGCAGGTAGAACAGCTTGTCCTGGGCGTCCCCGTCCTTCCCGTCGGTGAGGTTCGCCATCATCCGCATCGCGAAGCCCATGACCTTGGGGTTGGGCAGCAGGTACTTCGTCGCGGGGCCCATGATCTCGGGCTTGCCCACCAGCCTCGCGAAGCCCCGGCCGAGGTGGAAGTAGCGGCCGTACCGCTCGCGGAGCGCCTGCGGATAGACCATCGCGAGGCCGGGGCGGTCCTTCACCAGCGCCTCGTGGAGGAGCTCGGCGGCCATCTCCCCCGTCTCGATCGCGTAGGCGATCCCTTCGCCGTTCATCGGATTCACCGCGCCGGCGGCGTCGCCTACCACCACCATCCCCGGCACCGCCTGCGGCGCGCGGTTCATGCTCATCGGGAGCGGCCCGGAGAGCATCCGGCCTTCCGCCGTGTCCTCCGAGATCCCGCGGTCATCGGGGAGCATCGTCGCGAACGCGTCGAACAAGCGGGTGGCCGAGACGTCCTTGAAGTTCCGGAACGTGCTGAGGAGGCCGGCGCCGAGGTTCACGCGTCCGTCCGCCATCGGGAAGAGCCACCCGTAGCCGGGTAGGAGCATGTCGCCCTCCCAGAGGTCGAGCCAGGACTCGAACCAGGGGCCGCCGAGGTTCGGGGCTCGGTAGTAGCGGCGGGCGGCGATGCCGAGCGGCCGGGACTCGTCGCGCCGGACACCGGCCGGAGCCGCGAATCGGCTCGCCGCCCCGTCGGCCGCGATCGTGAACCGGGCGTGGATCTCGGCCGGCTCGGCGCCGGTCTCGGCGGCCGGGACCGTCTCGGCGCCCACGACCCAACCGTCTCGCATCAGCGGGCGGCGGGCGTCGGTGCCTTCGAGCACGCGCGCGCCGGCCTTCTTCGCGCGCTCGAGCAGGAGGTGATCGAAGCCGAGGCGCGGCATCACGAGGCCGTAGTTCGGCCAGGTCTCGAGCTCGGGCCACGGGAGGTCCATCGTCACGTCCTTCGAATGGACCCGGAGCCCGACCACCCGCTCGAAGCCCGGGTCGGACGTGTCGATGCCCATCCGCTCGACCGCGCCGACGCTCCGCGGCGTGAGGCCGTCGCCGCAGACCTTCTCT
The DNA here is from genome assembly GCA_050696355.1 of Actinomycetota bacterium. GTDB lineage: Bacteria > Actinomycetota > UBA4738 > UBA4738 > HRBIN12 > JAJNBA01. Next base: position 16,318 of record JBOGVD010000143.1, on the reverse strand, counting down.
CGGGGGAACGTCGCCTTGTCGACGGCGAGGACGTCGATGCCGTGACGGGCGAGGTGGTAGGCCGCCGCCGATCCACCTGGGCCGGCGCCGACGATCAGCACGTCGGTCTCGATCCGCTCGGGCACGCGCGCCTCCCCTCAGGAGCCCCGTCGGGCGCTCGTGAAACCTTTCACAAGCAGCCTACACCGGTCCGGGACTCGGCGGTCCCCACCACCGAACCGTGCCGGTGAAGTCGATGGTTCCGGGCCCCTCGATGGGGATCGCTCGGCCGAGGACGTCGACGGGACGGACGAGCCCACCGAACGTTCCTCCCGGGTCGGACGGCGCCAGGACCATCCGATCGATCGATCGTCCTCCGAGCTCACGCCGCATGATCAGGTGGGCGACGAGTGCATCCGTTCGGACCTCGCCACGCGTGGTCGACGCCCCGACCCTCACGTGCTCTCCATCGACGAGCCAGGGGGGTCCGGACACGTCGACGAGCAGCTCCACGCGGAGGGAGCCCTCCCAACCGGCCTCTTCGACCTCTGCGATCGTGGCGAAGCGCCACGTTCCGGGTCGCAGGTGGAGTCCTTCCCCGATGCGGAAGTCGTCGTCGCTCCCAGGGAAGACGGGGGGCGCCGACCGGATCAGATCCGGGTGCGGGTACACCGCGCCATCCTCGTCACACGCCAGCACGAGGTCTCCGGCCTCGGTCACGACGGCGTGCAGCAACCCTTGGCCACACCGCGGATCCGCACCGAAGTCGAAGCCGGGGCCGCGGGAGATCATGGAAGGATCGGGTACGCAGTGATCACATCGTCTCCGTCCTCCAGGACGATCCGAACCCAGGTCGTGTGCGGATTGTCGTCGGCCGCGCCCTGCGTTCCACCGACCATGCCGATGTCGCGGTCCAGGTCGACGTCGTAGCACCCGTCCCCGCACCGCCTCATCTCACCATCGTCGATCTTCGTCCGGACCTCGTCCAGCAGGTCGAAGACGCTGCAATGGTCGGACCCCACACCGAAGATCCCGTGGAGAGGGCGTGAGAGGTCGTCCTCGGTATGTGCCAGGACATGATCCGCGCGGCTGTCGAAGCGCCCCGGGTCGGGCGGATACGCGAGGCCTCCCTCGGAGACGTAGGAATCGACGCCGACCTGCTCCAGCGGCCCCGCCGGCTCCTCGCAGCCACCTGCGTCCGGCACACCGCCCGTGGGCGACTGAGCCGGAGCGCTGCCGTCCCCGGAGGGGGCGCTCGCGATATCCGGCTCGGTGCCTCCCGCCAGGGCGGCCAGGATCACGATCGCGGCGATCACGACGACCGACCCCGCGAGCGACCACGCGCGGCGACTCACGCGAACATCGCCGGAGCCAACCCGATCACCCGTGATCCCAGGCGTCGACGACGGCGGGGGCGACGCGGAGGAACCCCAGCTTCGGGATCGTGGCCGTGAACCGCTCGAAGCCGTCCGCCGCGAACAGGGTTCGATATTTCTCGTGCCAGGCCGACATCGGCCCGCGGAGGTCCGGATGCTCGGCCGGCAACAGCTCCGCCACACCCTCGATCCGCACCCCCGAGAGGTCGGTCCACTCCCGGCCGCGATCGATCAGGAGGGAGACCCGGGGGTCGTGCTCGAGGGCCTCCCACGTCGTGTCGCCCACGCGCGTGGCGACGTAGAGCGCGTCCTGCTGCCACACGAACCAGCGGGTCGCGACATGCGGCCCCCCGTGCGGCCGCACCGTCGCCACCCGGCACGTCGGGTGGTCCCGGAAGAGCCGGCGGAGCATCTCGAGGTCCTCGGTCACATCGCCATCCGTCCCGCGAGCCGGCGGAGGGCCGAGATCGCGTCCGGCTCCATGCGCTCCGGATCGAGGGACGCCTCCGCGGCGGCGACGCGGCCGTTGACCCTCTCGGCGTCGACGCCGGGAGCAGCGTCGCCGTCCTCGAGGTCGTCCCGGAGCTGGAAGGCCTCGCTCAGCGGCCGGCCGAACCGCGACAGGGCTGCCCGAACCTCCTGCGATCCTCCGGCGAGGGCTGCCCCGAGCTGGAGCGGTCCCTCGATCGTGTAGGCACCACCCTTCAGCGCGGCGGTCCGTTCCGGTGCCCCGATGCCGCGGTCGGATCCCTGCGCGAGGCCGAGGTACTGACCGATCGCCATCTCCTCCCGCATCGGGTGGTACACGGCGAGCGCGGGAACGAGCGCGTCCGGAGGGAACCCGGACTCGAGCAGCAGGCGGTCGGCCAGCACCGCCGCGAGGTCCCCGACGAGGACGGCCATCGCGAAGCCGAACGCTTCCGGCTCCCCTCGCGCGCCGAGGTCTCCGGCCCGCTCCGAGAACCACGGGGCGGTCGACGGCACGCCCCGCCGCTCCTTGGAGCCGTCGATCAGGTCGTCGTGGACGAGCGCCATCGTGTGCAGCAGCTCGAGCGACGCCGCGGCGCGCACGATCGGCTCCCCGGGCGTGCCGCCGTCGAGGCCGCCGGCCGCGCGGAAGCCCCAGTAGCAGAACGCGGGGCGGAGTCGCTTCCCCCCGGCCGCCAGGAGCCGTCCGACCTCCTCGACGAGCGGACGGGCCGCCGGGTCGACCGATCCCACGTGGTCGCGCCGCTCGTCGAGGAACCCGAGCAGGACGGCGTCGACGCGGTCACGGAGGTCGCCGGTCACGAGCGGCAGTATCGCAAGGGCGGGCGCCGCGCGAGCCACGGCTATCATGCCGGCGTCGCCATGTCCCTCACCCGTCCCCGCTTCCGATCGATCGCGCTCGTCACGGCGATCGCGACGATCGTGCTGTTCGCGGTCGGCGGGCTGGTCCGCGGGACGGGCTCCGGCCTCGGCTGTTCCACCTGGCCCGCCTGCGAGCCCGGACGCTTGTTCCCGACGGGGACGATCCATTCGCTGATCGAGTTCTCCCACCGTGGGCTGGCCCTCCTGGTGGCGGTGCTCACGGCGCTCACCGGCCTCGTCGCGATCCGCGATCGCTCCGAGCCGCTGGTGCGGTGGCCGGCGGTGCTCGCGTTCCCGCTCGTCCTCGCCCAGGCGGGGCTCGGCGCCGTGGTGGTGGCGACCGAGCTCGACCCATGGTGGGTGACGGCCCACTTCGTGGCCGCGCTGCTCCTGATCGCCGACGTGACGTACGTGGCCAGCGCCACCGGGGCCGGCGCCATGGATAACGGCGCCGCAGCCGGCCTCACCGGGCGATCGTTCTCGCGGCTCGCGATCGTCACCGCGACGGTCGTCGGGCTGCTGCTCCTCGTCGGGACCTACGTGCGCGCGAGCGACGCGCAGCTCGTGTTCACCGACTGGCCGCTGATGGACGGCCGGCTCGTCCCCACGTTGGGCGGCGCCGCCACGGCGATGTTTTTCCATCGCGCGCTCGCGGCGATCGCGATGCTCCTCGTGCTGTGGACGGCGATCCGGGCTCGCGCCGACGCGGGCCGGCACCGCGACCTCGTCCGCCTCTCGACGGTCGCCCTCGTGCTGTTCGCCGTCCAGATCGTGGTGGGCGCCGCTAACGTCTGGACGCGGCTGCGGCCGTGGGCCGTGGTGGCGCACGTGGCGCTGTCCGTCCTGATCTGGGCCACGGTCATCGCGCTGGCCACGGTGGCTCGCCGCCGCGCCTCGTCGGCCCGGGCGGCGACCGAGACCGACGGGCGGGCGGCCGAGGACGATCGACCCTCGCTCCGCGACACCGTCACCGCCTACTACCGGCTCACGAAACCTCGCATCGTCCTCCTCCTGCTGATCACGACGGTGCCCGCGATGCTCCTCGCCGCCGAAGGGCTCCCGTCGCCCTGGCTGATCCTCGCCACGCTGGCGGGCGGGGCGCTCGCGGCCGGGTCCGCCAACTCGATCAACATGTACCTGGACCGCGACATCGACGCGATCATGCGGCGGACGCGGCAACGTCCCCTGCCCGCGCACGCGGTCACGCCCCACCACGCGCTCCGCTTCGGCTTCGTCCTCGGCGCGATCGCGTTCTACTTCCTGGCCGTGGCGGTCAACGTCCTCGCCGCCGTCCTCGCGCTGTCGGCGATCGCGTTCTACGTCTTCGTCTACACGATGTGGCTCAAGCGGACGACGGCACAGAACATCGTCATCGGCGGCGCCGCCGGCGCCGTGCCCGCCCTCGTGGGGTGGGCCGCGGTGACCGGCACCCTCGCCTGGCCGGCGATCGTGCTGTTCGCGATCGTGTTCACCTGGACGCCGCCGCACTTCTGGGCGCTCGCGATGCGGTTCTCCGGCGACTACGCCGCGGCCGGAGTCCCGATGCTCCCGGTGGTCCGCGGCGAGGACGAGACACGGCGGCAGATCCTCCTCTACTCGCTCGTGCTGTTCGCGACGACGCTGCTGCTCGTGCCGGTCGGGCACATGGGGCCCGTGTACACGGGCGCTGCGGTCGTGCTCGGCGGCTCGTTCGTCTACCGGGCGCTCGCGGTCTGGCGGAGCGCCGACGACACCCGGACGCGCCGGCTCTTCAACTTCTCGATCGTCTACCTGGCCGGCCTCTTCGGAGCGGTCGGGGCCGACGTCCTCGTCCGCGGCTGACCCGCCTCAGCCGAGGACGTCATCGATCAGGTCCGCGAGCTCCGGCTCGTCGGTCTCTCCGTACACCACCCAGCGGATAGTGCCGCCCCGATCCACCACGTAGGTGTCCGGCAGCGCGGGGAACCCGAGGTCGGCCGCGGACCGGCCCGAGGGGTCGAACAGGCTCGGGTACGGCACGGCGAACTCCCGGACCCAGGCGCGGGCGGCGTCCCGGTCGTCCTGGTAGTTGACCCCGAGGAACCGCACGCCGTCGTCCTCGTAGCGAGCCGCCAGGCGAACGAGCATGGGTTGCTCTCGGCGGCACGGCCCGCACCACGTCGCCCAGGCGTTGATCACGAGGACGTTGCCGTCGGCGTAGGACGCCGCGTCCAGGTCGTCGCCGTCGAGGGTCTCGCCGGCGAGGCTGGGCAGGGGCCGGTCCTGCTCCGCTACACCGAACACCGAGGCGTCGTCGGTACAGGCCGAGGACACCACGAGGAGCGCGACGAGCACCGGCGGGACGATCCAGCGTGGCACGCGGGCCACGCTATCAGCGGTCTCAGCCGCCTCCGTCGGCGGCATCACCCTCGCCGCCACCGCCGGGCTCCCCTCCCGGCTCGCCACCCTCGCCGGGGGGAGGTGGCGCGACCACGACCGTCCCCTCCATCGTCGGGTGGACGTCGCAGCGGAAGTAGTACTCGCCCTCCGCGATCGGCGAGACGTCGAACATCTCGCTCGCGGGCCCGGCCAGCGGCTCGAAGGTGAACAGGGGGTCACCGGATGCCGAGTCGTCCTCGTAGATCGACACGTTGTGCGGCGCCGCGTCCCGGTTGTCGAGCGTCAGCGTCGTCGGCGCATCCGCCGGGAGCTGGATCTCGTCGGTGTCGAACGCCGTTCCTTCCGCCACGATCGTGATGCCGCCGGCCCCTTCCGCGGACGTGATCGTCCCGGTCATCGTGCCGGGGTGGATCCGGCAGTTGAAGAAGTAGTCGCCCGGCGCCAACGGCTCGACGTCGTAGGTCGTCGTGTCGGGTCCCGTGATCACCGCGCCGTCGAAGAGCACGGGCGCGGCGTCGTCCGGCCCGTCGAAGATCTGCACGTTGTGCCCGACGGCGGGGTCCTGATTCTCGAACGCCAGCTCGATCGGCCGATCCGCCTCGACCTCCAGGGCATCGGTGGAGAAGCCCGAGCTCGCGGCTCCCTCGGGAGCGGCGAGCGCCGCGTGAACCGGTTCGACCTCTTCCTCGGGCGGACCGATCACGGCGATCGCGACGCCGGCGGCGAGCATCGAGATGCCGGTGGCGGCGCCCACGAACCCGCCCAGCGCCGCGCCGGTCACCTGCCGCCGTCCGGCGACGAACGCCGCCACGGCCATGATCCCCACCGCGGCGACGAGCGCGATCGCCGTCGCCGCGTTCGGCTTCACGGCGAGCAGCACCCGGGAGAACGCGAACAGGACGAGCACGATCACCGCCAGCGCCCCGACCGGGATCAGGATCGGGAGCAGCAGGCTCTGCCGCTCACCACGACCGCTCATCGGCCGCCCATCCCCGCGCGGATCTCCCGTTCGACGTTCCGGAACTTCAGGGCGTCCCAGCCCTCGGTGGTTTCCTCGTGCCCCCACTTGAAGAAGATCGTCGCGATCACGACCCACAGGATCGCGCCGCCGACGAGCTTCATCACGAGCCCGGCGATCAGCTGGTCCGTGAGCGGATCGAGCCCCCAGATCCGCGGGAACGCGGCGTAGACCGGATAGAGGGGCTCGGTCCCGAACGTGAGGAACGACGCGGGGATCGTCGGCGCGAGCGACTGGAAGAACAGGTACATCAGCTGGCCCGGGCGCGACAGCGGCGGGAGCTCGGGCAGCGGCGAGACCACCGGCCACCACATCAGGATCGCCGATCCGAGCAGCACCGCGTGGATCGAGAAGTGCGCGAGCTCCGAGCCGACCGAGAGGGTCACGACCTCGGGCCAGTGCGTGAACAGGAGCACGCCGTTGGCGACCACCAGCGCCACGAGCGGCCGCGTGAGCACCGACCAGACCGCTCGCAGGGGCGCCAGGCGCAGGAGGGCTCGCCACATCCACGCGGGCATCCCCGTCAGCAGCAGGGGCGCCGCGACGAACGTGAAGAGCATGTGCTGGACCATGTGCATGCTGTACAGGTAGCTCTCGGCGAGATCGTGGATCGGCCAGCCGGCGCCGAGCAGCAGCACCCCGACGCCGCCGAGGAACCGCGCCCGCCGCCGGGGCTCCACGCGCTCCCCCGAGTCCCGTTCGTGACGCCGCGCGGCCAGCAGGTACGCGGCCGCGAGCCCGCCGAGGATCGCCAGCACGTCGAGGTGTACGTGGAAGGCCGGCAGCGGCATCAGATGAAGACCCGGAGCGAGATCAGGACGACGAGGTAGAGGATGGCCGCGCCCGACAGACCCATCACGAAGAAGCGGGCATACCGTCGGTCGTCGAACTTCAGGTGCATGAACCAGAGCACGACGAGCACGAACTTGATCAGGGCCAGGACGAACAGGGTGGGGATCAGGATCGAGCCCGAGACACCCGTGTAGGACGCGGCGACCTCGAGCGCCGTCAGCACGGCGAGGATCACCCCGATCCGGATGTACGCCTTGGGGCTCGGGTGCGATCCGTGGGCGGCGGCGTGAGCCGCCTGGGTACCCGTCGCCTCGTTCCGCTCCTCGACCGCCACCGCTACGCCCCCGGGTTCGGCGTCGGGATCAGGTACACCACCGTGAAGATCACGATCCAGACGATGTCGACGAAGTGCCAGTAGAGCCCGACCATCTCGATCGGGAACGCGGGGTCGTCCGGCAGCCGGCGGGCGGCGGACATCCCGACCAGCGACAGCAGCATCAGGACGCCGACCGTCACGTGCACGCCGTGGAACCCGGTCAGCACGAAGAACGTCGAGCTGAACAGGTTCGTCGAGAGCTTGAGACCCTCACCGGCGAAGACCGTGAACTCGTAGACCTGCCCGCCGACGAACGTCATCCCCAGCAACGCCGTCGTGAGCAGCCACAACCGCATCCGCCCCGTGTCCCGCTGCTGCGCGGCCGACAGGGCGAGCACCATCGTGAGCGAGCTCGCCAGCAGGACGAACGAGGACACCGACGTGTACGGGATGTCGAAGACGTCGGCGGGGAACGGTCCGTCGCCCCGCCCCCGGTAGAGGACGTACGTGCTGATCAGCGCGCCGAACAGCAGGCACTCGGAGGCGAGGAACAACCACATCGCGAGCTTCGTGTGCGGGAGCCCGGTGGTCGTCTCGGAGTGGTCGGCGCCGTGGGCGCCCTCGTGATCGAGCGTGACATCGGCCATCGCTACGCGTCCTCCGAGGCGACCGACGGCTCCAGCGCCCAGCCGTACAGGCCGACGAGGACGATCAGCGCGCCGGCTCCGAGCAGCCACCAGGAGTAGAGGACGCCGTAACCGATCACGGGCATCCCGAGCGCCGCGACGAACGGCCAGTAGGAGGGGCTCGGGAGGTGGATGGCGTGACCGCCGCCCGGATCCTCGGCGTCGTGCCCGTTCGCGGCGCCGGCCTGGGCCGGCACGAGCCGGCCGGTCCGCTCGTCCTCGACGTACTTCCGGTGCCAGAACTCGTCGAGCGCGTGCACCGTTGGCACCGCGTCGAAGTTGTGGACCGGCGGCGGCGAGGAGGTCATCCACTCGAGGGTCCGGCCGTCCCAGGGATCGGCGACGTCGGCGGGCTTCGCCTTCGCGTGGCTGATCACGACGTTCACGATGAACACCAGGACCGAGAGGGCGATCAGGAACGCCCCGACGGTTGCTGCCTGGTTCCAGAACGTGAGACCGAGCGATTCCGGGTACGTGTAGGTCCTCCGGATCATCCCCTGCAAACCCAGGACGTGCATCGGCCCGAACGTCAGGTTGAACCCGATCATCATCAGGACGAACTCGATCACGCCGAGCCGCTCGTTGAGGAGGCGACCGAACACCTTCGGCCACCAGTAGAAGAGCGCGCTGAAGAAGGCGAACACGCCGCCGCCGAAGATCACGTAGTGGAAGTGGGCGACGATGTAGTAGGTGTCGGTCTGCTGGTAGTCGGCCGGCACGATCGCATGCGTCACCCCGGAGAGCCCGCCGATCACGAACATCCCGATCCCACCCAGCGTGAAGAGCATCGCCGAGGTGAGGCGGATGTCCCCGCCGTAGAGCGTGCCCATCCAGTTGAAGATCTTGACCCCCGTGGGTACCGCGATGATCGCCGTCGAGACACCGAAGGCCGTGTTGGCCACCGGCCCCAGGCCCGCCGCGAACATGTGGTGGGCCCACACGCCGAACCCGATGAAGCCGATCGCGATCCCGGAGAACACGACGAACTGGTAGCCGAACAGGGGCTTCCGCGAGAAGACCGGCAGCACCTCCGAGAAGATGCCGAAGGCGGGAAGGATCAGCACGTAGACCTCGGGATGCCCGAAGAGCCAGAAGAGGTGCTGCCACAGGATCGGGTCCCCGCCCGCCATCGGATCGAAGAAGTGCGTCAAGAACTCCCGGTCGAACAGGAGCTCGAAGAGGGCGACCGTGATGATCGGCAGGGAGAAGGCGAGCAGCAGCTGCACCACCAGCCCCATCCACACGAACGCCGGCACCCGGAACAGGGACATCCCCGGCGCCCGCAGGTTGATGACGGTGACGGCGAGGTTCACGGCTCCGGCCGTGGAGGCGATCCCGGTGATGATCAGCCCGATGGCGTAGAAGCTCATCCCGATCGACGGGTCCGTCGTCGAGTTCGGCGCGTATCCGAACCATCCGCCGTTCGGCGCTCCTCCCAGGAGGAAGCTCGAGTAGAGGAAGAGCCCCCCGAGCAGGAACACCCAGTAGCTGTACGCGTTCAGCCGCGGGAACGCGACGTCCCGCGCGCCGATCATCAGCGGGATGAAGTAGTTGAACAGCGCGGCCGCCATCGGCATCACGAACAGGAAGATCATCGTGATCCCGTGCATCGTGAAGATCTGGTTGTATTGGTCGGCGTTCAGGAGCGTGCCGTCGGGCTGCGCGAGCTGGGCGCGGATCAGCAGCGCCTCGAGCCCGCCGATCAGGAAGAACACAAGCGCCGACCCTCCGTAGAGGATCCCGATCTTCTTGTGGTCGATGGTCGTGAACCAGCTCCAGAAGCCGGTCGTCGCCGTCGGTCGGCGGAGGAACCCCTGCCGCCTCCTCGTCGTGGTCACGGTCGCCATCGGACACTCACTCCGTCTGTTCGAGCACTCACGTCAGGCTGTACAGGTACGCCACCAGGGCGTCGATCTCCTCTTCCGTCAGATGGTAGTTGGGCATCTTGGAACCGAGCTTCACGGCGTTGGGGTCGCGGAGCCACGCCTCGAGGGCGTCCCGATCCGTCGTGTCCCAGTTGCAGCCCGCGAAGCACTCGTGGGTCGGATCGGCGAAGTGCGTGAGATCCGGCGCCACCGGGCTCGAGGGGTCCGTGCCGCCGACGGCGTGGCACGCCACGCACGACCCGCGGCCGCCCGAGAGCTGGCCAAGGAACAGGTCCATCCCTCGCTGCGCGAGCGGATCGGTCGGCGTCGCCGCCGGGAGCTTCTGGTTGGCGACCCAGGCCTCCCAGTCCTCGGCCGTGAGCGCCCGCACCCGCACGAGCATCCGTCCGTGCTGGAGACCGCAGAACTCGGCGCACTGGCCTTCGTACATCCCGGGCTCGTCTGCCTGCATGAAGATGTGGTTCGTGCGCCCCGGCGTGACGTCCTGCTTCCCGGCGGTCACCTCCGGGACCCAGAAGGAGTGGATCACCATGTAGTCCTTGGCCTCGGGATCCTCACCGCCGATGTCCCCACCGGCGCCCTTGAGCGAGAGGTACACCACCCGGTCCTCCGGGATCACCAGGACGTCGGGGGTCCGGATCTGTGCGCGGTCGCCGTAGCTCGTCCGCATCTCCTCGTCGGTGTACTCGAAGTCCCACCACCACTGGAGGCCTCGAACCGTCACGTTGATCGCGTCGTCCGGCGGCTTCTTCGCGAGGTCCCAGATCGTCGCGACCGTCGGCACCATCACGCCGGCGAGGATCAGCGCGGGCGCGATCGTCCAGCCGATCTCGAGGCGCGTGTTGCCGTGGATCTGCGCCGGCATCCGCTCCCGCCCCTTACGGTGCCGGTACCGGATCGTCATCCATACGATCCCGCCCTCGACCACGACGAACACGAACACCGCGACCCAGAAGACGGGGACGAAGAGGTCCATCACCTTCTCGGCGTAGGGGCCTTTGGGCTGGAGGCTGTCCTGCGTCGCGTCGGGTGCGCACGCGCCCAGCAGGATCGCCAGGCCGACAGCGGCCGTCGCCAAGAGCAACCTCTTCCGCACGGTTCCTTCGGTCTCCCGGAGCTCTTTCACAGACGGATGTGGCGAGGACGGACCTGGCGAGGGCGGGCTCTGTGAGCCCGCGCGCACTGTATCACCGGGGTCTCGCGCGCCCGGACGCCTCATCCGCGCGCGTACGAATGCAATCCGACGATCCACAGGTTCACCGCGTAGTACGTGATCAGCAGCGAGACGAATCCCACGACCGCGATCACCGCCGCCCGGCGGCCCTTCCATCCGGCCGTCGACCGCGCGTGGAGGTAGCCCGCGAAGATCGTCCACGTCACGAACGACCACGTCTCCTTCGGGTCCCACCCCCAATACCGGCCCCAGGCCTCCTGCGCCCAGATGCCACCGGCGATCACGGCGAACGTCCAGAGCGGGAACGCGAACGCGATCACACGGTAGGCGACCCGGTCCAGCGCGGCGGCGGAGGGCAGGACGCCGCTGCGCCGCGGTTCGGGCGCGGCCGAGCCGGCCCCCTCCGGATCCGGGAGGAGGTCGTGCGGCGCGTCGACCTCCACCGCGCCGCCCATGATCGGAGCGGGTGTGCGCTCGCGGAGCCCCGCCAGGGCGCGCCGCTCCGACCGATCCTTCACGAGGAACAGGATCGTCGCGATCCCGCCGATCGCGAACAACGACGAGCCCGTGATCGCCGCGACCACGTGGATCTTGATCCAGTAGGAGTTCAGCGCGGGCTGCAGGGGGCTCGGCTCCACCGGGAAGAACATCGCCGCCACCGCGAGCGTGAAGACGGAGAACATCAGCGAGAAGCCGGTGAGCGTCTTGATCCGTGAAAGGCCCTCGACGAACACGAGCGTGCCCACGACGACGAGGAACGCGAGGACGGTCGAGTACTCGAACATGTTGCCCCACGGCACGCGGTCGGCCGCGATCCCGCGGGCGACGATCGACAGCAGGTTGGCCGCGGCGCCCGCGATCGCGACGGCACGCGCCAGGGCCCAGAGCGGGTTCCGCCGGGCCGCGAGGTAGGCGAAGGACAGCACCATGGCTCCCAGGTAGAGCCACAGGGTCACGTCGAACGCGGTGTTGGAGATCTCGGTCCAGCTCATGGCGTGCCCACCTTCTCCTTCGGATCCGGCGCCGTCCCCCCGCCGGGCCCGCCGACGGCACGGACGATCCGCTCGAACTCGTCGTCGAAGGAGTCCTTGCGCTGCAGGGCGAAGCCACCGATCTTCACGAGAGCGCCGCCGGGAGCGCCCTCCGCCCGGATCCAGACCTTCCGCCGGGAGACGTAGAGCGCGGGGATGAGTCCCACGAGGACGAGGATAGCGGCGGCGAGGACCACCGGGATGCCCGCGTCCCGGCTGATCAGCAGGACCGTGTACTGGCGGAGCTCGGGGAAGGACAGGGTGAGCTCGCCGACCCCGGGGACGCCGGCGATCGACGAACCGGCCGCCCGGAGGTCGCCGCGACCGACGCGTCGCATCCCGGTGGTGTCGAGGGACGCGAGCGACGGATCGGCGATCCGGCCCACGAAGACCGAGTACCGGATGTACGGATCGAACTGCACGAGCATCGGCGTGGGCCGGCCGGTGAGCTGGAAGTTGGCGTACGCCCGGTAGTCCGACCAGAGCTCCAGGGTGATGAGCACGTCGGGCTCGGGCGCGATCAGCTTGATCGCCCCTCGCCACGGCATCGCCGTCGCCGGGACGCCTTCCGGGGCTCGGTCGCGCGTCATGTCGATCGGCGAGGACCACATCGGGGCGCCGTCCAGGGAGGCCGTCACCACGGGGGCCCAGCCGAACCCCTCCTGGAAGACGCGGATCCCCGCGACCTCCGCCGGATGGTTCACCCGGATCTCCCGGACCCTCGCCGCCCGGCCTTCCGGCTCGTGCACGCGGATCCGCGAGACGAAGTCGACCGGCTGCCCGTTGCGGCGGTACCGATCGTCGAAGTCCACCAGCTCGAGACCCACGCCGGTGAATCCCCCGCCGAAGTACCGCCCGGTGCGGACCTGGCCGTCGTAGTTCGCCTGGGCGTCGATCCAGGTCTCCCCCTCGGTGATGACCGCCCGTCCGGTGAATCCCGTCCCCTTGCCGACGATCACACCGACGAGGAGCAGGAAGAAGGCCCAGTGGAACAGGAGGCTGCCCACCTCCCGCAGCACTCCCTTCTCGGCGGCGATGCCGGCGCCGTCGCGGGCGACCCGGAACCGCTTCCGGCGCAGGTAGCGAGCGGCCCCCGTGGCCACCTCGTCGGGGCCGACGCGCACCAGGACCTCGGCGTGGTGGCGGAACCCGTCGAGCTCACGAGCCTGGATCGGCCGCTGACGGATCGCGCGGAGCAGCGCGCGCGTCCGCGGGAACAGGCAGGCGGCGAGGGAGACGAAGAGCAAGGTGGTGATCAGGACGAACCACCAGGCGCCGTAGACGTCGAAGAACCCGGCGCGGAAGAACAGCGGCCCCCAGAAGCCGTGGTCGTCGAGGTAGCGCCCCACCCGCTCGGGCGAGTTCGGGATCTGCGGGAGCAGCGAGCCGATCACCGCGCCGGCGGCGAGGATCAGGAGCAGGATCAGCGCCGTCCGCATCGAGCGCAACGTGCGCCAGACCAGGGCCACCGACCGGCGGACCGTGGGACCGGATGGGGTCGTCATCGCCGCTCCGATGCTAGGAGCGGCTCGCGGACGCGTCCACGGAACGCGCGCATCAGAGCTCGGGCGCGTAGCGGGCGAGCGGCGCGATGAAGCGCTGGAACAGGCCGGTCATCAGCAGGACGCCCACCACCACGAGGAGCCCTCCGGAGACCCCCGCGATCGTCCGGTAGTGCCGCCGGACCCAGCCCAGGTTCCGGACGAGCCGATCCGCGCCGATCCCGACGAGGAGGAACGGCACACCGAGGCCGAGTGAGTACACGACCAGGAGGGCCGCCCCCTTCACGGTCCCGCCGCCGGCCGCGATCGCGAGGATCCCTCCCAGAACCGGGCCGATGCACGGCGTCCAACCGGCGGCGAAGGCCATCCCGAGCGGAAGCGCCCCGGCCGTGCCGGGCCGCACCCGCTCCAGGAAGGGCCGGCGCTCCGCGTAGAGGCCCGGGGCGCCGCGGCGGAACGCGTAGCTCAGCATCAGGACCCCGAGGAGCAGCACCACGAGCCCGGCGACTCGCTGGAACCACGGGTCGCGGAAGAACCGCACGAGGCTGCCGGCGAACGCCCCCAGCAGCGTGAACACGATCGTGAAGCCGAGGATGAACAGGAGCATCGGCAGCAGCGGGCGCCGGCCCTCGCCCTCGGTGGCCCGGCTCCCGGTGACGAACGAGACGTACCCCGGCACGAGCGGCAGGACGCACGGGCTGGCGAAGGACACCACGCCGGCCGCGAACGCGAGGGCGGGCGCCCACCACGAGGAGAGCCCATCGACAAGCGCCGCCAGCATCGGGCCCAGTGTCCCACCGGCCGCGAGACGCGTCGCCGGAGGACGCACCCGTGGGGACGAAGGTGCCAACCGAGTTGTCTCCGCCACGACCGCCACCTAGTGTTGGGGGCGCTCGTGAAAACCTTCACGAGTGGGGAGGCAGGGGCCCGAGCGCCACGCGGAGCCCCCGAGGCCCGGTTGTAGGATCCGCCCGCCCACGGAGCAAGCGAGCATGAGCCAGGTCGAGACCGCAGCCAGATCGCCGATCCAGTCAGCCAAGCGTCATACCGAAGCGTTCCTTCGGGGCTTCGAGTGGTCTTGGGCGAGCGCGGTGCTGTTCTCGATGGCCATCCTGTTCTTCCTGTTGATCACCACGTCGGTGATGCCGTCGTGGTGGATGTACTACGCCGAGCAGAAGCTCGGTTGGCAAGGCCCCACGGACCTCGAAGCGTTCCTGCGGGACCCGTTCAACTCGGGCGGCGGCTTCTTCTCGCGCGAGGCCTTCCTCTGGCTGTCCAACGAGGGACTGCTCATGCTCCGCGACGCCGTCGCGATGGGACTCACGACCGGCCCGATCATCACGGTCCTCGTCGCCGGGGCGCTGCTCCAGAACTGGCGACGCAAGCTGCGCGGCGAGTCCGGCGACGTCCGTCACACCGGTGGGTACCGGTAGGAGGCCGAGGGAAGACAGATGCCGTTCACCAAGACCGAGGTCGACATCCACGAGGACTACACGCTGGAGGCGGTGGACCCTTCCTGGCTCGCCGAGGGCGTGAGATCGCCGAAGCACCTGATGCTCGACCCCGACAACTGCATCCTGTGCCGGGCGTGCGAAGACGTCTGTCCGTGGAACTGCATCTTCATGCTCGCGCCCGAGATCGTGGAGGGTGCCGAGACGGCGGCCTCCGACGCCGAGGTGCAGGGCTCCAGCGCGATCTTCGTCGTGGACGACCACGCCTGCACCCGGTGCTCGGTCTGCGTGGACCGGTGCCCGACGGACACGCTGTACTATGCGCGGCTGCCGGAGGGTTCCGGCGGCAGGCGAACGATGGCGGAGGTTCCGACGTCTCAGGCGGCCGCGGAGTGATCGCGCCGGTCGCGAGGGGGGGAACGCGTTGAAGTTGAAGCCCCCGTCGCCGAGCGAGCTCGGCGACCGTCTCCGGGAGTCGGAGGTCTGGAAGTCGATCTTCCGGCCGGGCTCGATCTTCCGGAAGGGCTACAAGGACACGTCGCGTGACCGGGCCCTCGCGACGATGAACAACGTGCTCTACCACCTGCACCCCGTGAAGGTGAAACGCCACGGACTGAAGCTGACCTACACGTTCTGCCTGGGCGGGCTCTCCTTCTTCCTGTTCATCCTCCTCACGGTCACCGGGATCTTCCTGATGTTCTTCTACCGGCCGATGGCCGACGTCGGCGGGGCGCAGGCCTATGCCGACATGCAGGGCATCCGGACCTCCGTGTTCTTCGGAGACTTCGTGCGGAACCTGCATCGATGGGGCGCGCACCTGATGGTCTTCAGCGTGACGCTGCACATGGCGCGGGTCTTCTACACCGGCGCGTACAAGCCTCCGCGCGAGTTCAACTGGGTGGTCGGCGTCATCCTGCTGTTCCTCACGCTCGGCCTGTCGTTCACCGGCTACCTGCTGCCCTGGGACCAGCTCGCGATCTGGGCCGTGACCGTGGGCACCTCGCTCGCCGGCTATTCGCCCTTCATCGCGAAACAGGCGAACTTCCTGCTGCTCGGGGGCGTCGTCGTCGGCCCGGAGACGCTGCTCCGCTGGTACGTGCTCCACGTGCTGGCGCTTCCGTTCGTGCTGGTGCTGTTCCTCTCGGTCCACTTCTGGCGGATCCGCAAGGACGGCGGGATCTCGGGACCGCTCTAGGAGGGATCGATGGCGCGCGACGACACCCCCCTCGACCAGGAGGTCTTCGACCGTGTCCTGAAGGAGCAGCTCGACGCGGGCACGGACCGGCGGGTCGCCGAGGGACGCGCCCGGTCGGCCGCCGTCCGGGCGCACAAGGCCGCGCATCCCGAGGAGGAAGCGGCGGCGGCCACCCCGGCGGCCGGCGGCGGGAACGGTGAGGCG
>JBOGVD010000142.1:0-6970 GCA_050696355.1 Actinomycetota bacterium | reverse complement strand
GGATCGCCCTGTTCGTCGAGGCGCTGACCGACAATCGCAACCGCACGGCCCAGGATGTCCGGCACGCGTTCACGCGCAACAGCGGCAACCTCGGCGAGACGGGCTCGACGGCGTGGATGTTCACGCGCAAGGGCGTGATCGTCGTGGAGAAGGCGGCGGCGCCGGACGACGAGCGTCTGCTCGAGCTCGCGCTCGAGGCGGGCGCCGAAGACCTCAACGACTCCGAGAGCTCATGGGAGATCGTGACCGACCCCACGGACCTGGCCGCGGTGCGCGATGCGCTGCGCGGCGCGGGCATCGAGCTCTTCTCGGCCGAGCTCACGATGTTGCCGCAGTCGACGATCCCGGTCGACGGCGGCGAGGCGAAGAAGGTCCTGCAGCTGATCGAGGCGCTCGAGGATCTCGAGGACGTCCAGAGCGTCTACGCGAACTTCGACATCCCCGAAGAGGTCATGGCCTCCTTGTAGGGACCGTGGGAGGCGAGGTCGTTGCCCGCGGTCCCGGCTCACCCTAGACTCGGGCGAACGGATGTTCGAGAGACGCGTGCTCGGCGTGGACCCGGGCCTTGCCAGGCTCGGCCTCGCCGTCGTCGACGGGGTAGGCCGGAAGGCGGACCTGATCTGGGCCGGTTCGATCGAGACGGCCGCGGGAGGAGCGGAATCCGAACGCCTCCGGCAGCTGTGCGTCGCGGTGCGGGAGACGATCGCCGTCCATGAGCCCTCATCGGTAGCCGTCGAGCGCGTGGCGTGGAACAAGAACCATGTGAGCGCCCTCACGGTCGCGCGAGCGACGGGCGCCATCATGGTCGTCGCCGCGGAAGCCGGCCTGTCCGTGACGGAGTACGGTCCGAACGAGGTGAAGATCGCGGTGACCGGGATGGGCAACGCCGACAAGTCCCAGGTGCGCCGCGCCCTCGTGAAGGTGCACGGCCTGCAGGACGTGCCGCCGCAGGCCGATGCCGCCGATGCCGTCGCCGTGGCGCTCGCCCACCTGGTGGGGGCCCGGATGCGCGCCCTCGCCCGATCGGGGTCGCGGTGATCTCCTTCCTCGACGGCGAGGTCGTGGAGAAGGGCGCGAACAGGCTCGTGATCGGCGTCGCCGGGGTCGGTTACGACGTCCTCGTCCCCACGTCGGTCGTCGCGACGCTTCCGCCCGTGGGCAAGACCACGCGCCTGCACACGCGGATGGTCGTCCGCGAGGACTCGACGACGCTCTACGGCTTCTCCGCCGTGGACCAGCGCGACCTGTTCGACCTGCTGACCGGGGTCACGGGCGTGGGCCCCAAGGTCGCGCTCGCGTTCCTGTCGGTGCTTCGCCCGGCGGCGCTCAGGCGGGCGATCGTGACCGGGGATGCCGCGGCGCTCACCGTGGTGCCGGGCGTCGGGAAGAAGGTCGCGCAGCGGGTCGTCCTCGATCTCGCCGAGAAGCTCGGCGGCGACGCCGAGCTGCCGTCCGAGGGCCCGATGGCGGACGTGCGCGACGCGCTCCTGTCGCTCGGGCTCACGGCGACGGAGGCCGGCGAGGCGATGCGCGGCATCGACGCCGACGGCCGGGCGGCCGACGACATCCTGCGTGAGGCCCTGCAGAAGGTCGGTCGATGATGCCGGACGACGACAGGGTCGAGGTGCCGGACGCCGAGCGCCCGGTGGATCCCGACGCGCTGACCGAGGAGGACCGCGAGTTCGACATCGCGCTCCGGCCGCGGACGCTCGGCGAGTTCGTCGGACAGGAACGGGTGAAGGAGCAGCTCCACCTGCTGATCGACGGGGCGAGGAAGCGGGGAGAAGGGGTCGATCATCTGCTGTTCAGCGGCCCGCCCGGATTGGGCAAGACGACGCTCGCGCGGATCGTCGCGTACGAGATGGGCGCCGGGTTCCAACCCACCTCGGGACCGGCGCTCGACCGGCCCAGCGACCTCGCCGCGATCCTCACGAACCTCGAGCACGGGGACGTCTTGTTCGTCGACGAGATCCACCGGATGCCGCGACCGGTCGAAGAGGTGCTGTATCCGGCCCTGGAGGACTTCAACCTCGACGTCGTCCTCGGCAAGGGACCGACGGCGCGCTCGATCCGCCTGGAGCTGCCACGGTTCACGCTGGTGGGCGCCACCACCCGGCCGGGTCGGCTGACGTTGCCCTTGCGGGAGCGGTTCGGCTTCTCGCCGCGCCTGGACTACTACTCCGCGGACGAGCTCGCCAAGATCGTGACGCGCTCGGCCGGGATCCTCGACGTCCCGATCGACGGCGACGCGGCCGCGGAGATCGCCCGGCGATCACGCGGCACGCCACGGATCGCCAACCGCCTGCTCCGCCGGGTCCGCGACTTCGCCGAGGTGCGACATGACGGATCCGTCACGCTCGACGTCGCGACCGCCGGTCTCGAGGTGTTCGAGGTCGACGACCAGGGCCTGGACCGGCTGGACCATTCGATCCTCCGGTCGCTGATCGAGAAGTTCGGCGGCGGGCCCGTCGGGCTGTCCACCCTGGCGGCGGCGGTGGGGGAGGAGACCGATACCGTCGAGGACGTCGTGGAGCCCTATCTCCTGCAGCTGGGGTTCCTCCGTCGTACGCCCCGCGGGCGGGTGGCGACCGAGCACGCGTACCGCCACCTGGGGACCTCCGTCCCGGGCACGCTTCCGCTGTAGGGAGGTCCGGTAGACTCCCGACTCCCCTCAACGGAGGTCTTTTCGATGCTCGGAATCCTTGCCCAGGCCCAGGAAGCCAACCCGATCACGTTCATCCTCTTCCCGGTGCTCATGCTCGCGGTGTTCTACTTCCTCCTGATCCGCCCGCAGAGCCAGCGGCGGAAGATGCAGATGCAGATGCAATCCGCGATCGAGGTCGGCGACGAGATCGTCACGACCGCCGGCATCTACGGCACGATCACGGACATCGACGACGACTTCGGCATCCTGACCCTCGAAGTCGCTCCGGGCACGCAGATCCGCCTTGCCCGCGCCGCGGTCGCGACCCGCCTGATGGACGAGGAGGAGATCGACGAGGAAGACGAGGTGGGGAACGCCTGAGCGACCCGGTCCAGCCTCGCGATCCGCAGGACCCGGCCGCGGCGGTCCGCAGACCCGACGAGCCGGCGCCCCGGATGCCGGTCGAGCCGGTGCCGACGCGCCCGGCTCCGACCCCGCCGGGACCGGACCAGCGGTCCACCATCTCGCTCGAGGACGTGCAGGAGAACGAGGAGCTCTCGCTCTACATCTCCTCCGCCGACCGCGTGATGGAGGCGATGGGCTACACGGAACACGGGTTCCGCCACGCGAACCTCGTCGCGAAGATCGCGTACCAGGTCCTCCTCCGTCTCGATTTCACGGAGCGGGAGGCGACCCTCGCGTCGGTCGCCGGCTACCTGCACGACGTCGGGAACTCGCTCGCCCGTGACGCGCACGGCCAGACGGGTGCGATCCTCGTGTACCAATCGCTCCGCGACTCGATCGACGGTGGGGACCTGATGCCGATCCTCGCGGCGATCGCGAACCACGAGGAGACCGAGGGCGTGGCGGTGTCGCCGATCTCGGCCGCGGTGATCCTCGCCGACAAGTCCGACGTCCACCGGAGCCGCGTGCGCAAGACCGGACGGATCGAGCTCGACGTGCACGATCGCGTGAACCATGCCGTCGAGCGCTCGTTCCTGTCGGTCGACTCCGGCGCCCGCACCGTCAGCCTCGAGCTGACGATCGACACCGAGATCAGTGGGATCATGGAGTACTTCGAGATCTTCCTGGGACGCATGCAGCTCTGTCGCCATGCCGCGGACCTGCTGGAAGCGCGCTTCCGCCTCGTGATCAACGGAGCCGAGCTGGCGTGAGGCGCAATCGCGCCCTCTGGGCGTCCATCGTCTTCGTGGTGATCCTCGTGGGCGCGTCGGCCATCGGCTTCCTCGGCGGCGGGTTGCGACCGACCCTCGGCCTCGACCTGCAGGGCGGCGCCTCGGTGATCCTGACCGCGCCCGAGGGCACGCCACAGGACGTGATGGAGCAGGCGCTCGAGAACATCCGCAACCGGGTCGACGCGTTCGGCGTCGGCGAGCCGGACATCGCGTTGTCCGGCTCCACGATCGAGGTGCAGATCCCGGGGAGCGCGGACGCGACGGTTCGACGCCGCGCGGCGGATCTGTCCTGCCTGGAGGGCGACGAGCTGATCCACGGCTGCTCGGAGAACGGGGGCGACGTCCAGGACGTCCTGGAGAGCCTCGAGGTCCAGCCCCAGCCGTCCGAGGTCTGCGTGGTCGGAGGCGAGGGTGATGAGGTCGAGTGCTTCTCCAGCCGGGCGCAGGCGGACACGTTCCTCGCCGGCGTCCAGGTGGGCCCGAGGGTCGACGCGTCGCCGAGCGCATCGGCGAGCCCGTCCCCGAGCGGCTCGGCCTCGCCGTCGGCGGGGCCGTCGCCCGCCGCCAGCGCCTACTGCCTGACGAGTCCCGCCGGCGACGAGATCGGCTGCTTCGACACGCGCGCGGAGGCACAGTCCGCGAAGGACGCCTTCGAGGTGACGGTCACGCAGCGCACGTTCTGCATCCTCCCGGCGGCGCCCGAGCCGTCGCCGACCCCATCGGCATCGCCCGACGCCTCGGCCACGGCCACGCCGTCCGCGTCCCCCTCGGCGTCACCGTCCCCCTCGGCGGCGACGTTCGCCGATCTCGATCTGTCCGAAGCGGAGCCCCTGCCCTGCCAGCTCGAGTCGCGAGAAGCCGCCGACGACGAGCTGGCCGCCATCGAGGTCGTGCATGAGGAGCAGCGGTTCTGCGTCCTCAGCTCCGCCGGGGAGGAGCTCGGGTGCTCGGTCCGGCGGGATCAGGCCGTCGAGCTCCAACGGCAGTCCGGCCAGGAGCGCTTGCTGGGGGTGATCGGCGAGACCGCTCGCCTGGAGGAGCGGAAGGTCCTCGAGGTCGTCCCGACGTCGGATCCACGATCCGTGACCTGCGAGACCGAGGAGGAGCGCGACCTCCCCCGCTGCAGCCACGAGGCGCTCGAGGACGAGGAGGTGGTCTACCCCGGTCCGATCGGGAACGGCCAGGTGGCGAAATACGTGCTCGGGCCGGTCGTGATCAGCGGCGCGGACTTCGACGACGCCGGCGCCGTCCTCGGGGGCTCCGGACAGCTCGGCGGGTCCACGTGGAGCGTCACCTTCGACCTGGACAGCGACGGCGCCGAGCGGTTCGCGACCGCGACCACCGAGGCCGTCGGCGCGCCGCCGCCGACCGACCAGATCGCGATCGTGGTGGACCGCGTGGTGATCTCCTCGCCGTCGGTCCAGTCGGCGATCACCGGAGGCACCGGAGAGATCACGGGGAGCTTCACCGAGCAAGCGGCGAAGGACCTCGCGACGCAGCTCAACGCGGGCGCGCTGCCCGTCGAGCTCACCCGGCAATCGGTGCGGACGGTGAGCCCGACGCTCGGCGAGGAATCCCTCCACCAGGGCATCTTCGCGGGGATCGGCGGGTTGATCCTCCTCTTCCTGTACCTGCTCTTCTATTACCGGCTCCTCGGGGTGGTCGCCTGGTTCGGGATGACGATCTGGGCCGCGCTGGCCGTCGCCCTGATCTCGATCGCCGGCGACCAGTTCGGCTACGCGCTCTCGCTCGCTGGCGTGGCGGGGCTCGTGATCTCGCTGGGCGTGACCGCCGACTCCTACATCGTGTTCTTCGAGCGGCTGAAGGACGAGGTCCGCTCCGGCAAGTCGCCGCGCGCGGCCGTGCAGCCTGCGTTCGCGCGCGCGTACAAGACGATCGTGGCCGCCGACATCGTCACCGGCTTGGCGGCGGGGGTGCTCTATCTGACCGCCGTGAGCTCGGTCCGCGGCTTCGCGCTCACGCTGGGTGTGGCGACGCTCCTCGACCTGTTCGTCGTGTGGTTCTTCAAGCGCCCGACGGTGTTCCTGATCGCGAAGAACGAGAAGCTCGTGAACCTGCGCGGCTTCGGGCTCACGAGCGGTGTCGCCGGTGAGGCCGCGCGCGAGGGAGCGGGCCTGTGAACCTCCACGAGGCGATCGAGACCTATCGGGGCCACACGATCCCCCACGTCCGGTGGGTCGAGCGTCGCAACATCTGGTTCGGGATCTCCGGCGCGATCGTCCTCCTCTCGCTGGCCGGACTCCTGTTCGGCACCCTGAACTTCTCGATCGACTTCGAGGGGGGCGCGCGGATCACCTACGTCTTCGCCGATCCGGTCACCGTCGAGGAGGTCCAGGCCACGCTCGAGGAGCACGGGATCGACGACGCCGAGGTCCAGATCGTGAACGACGAGGCGATGTCGATCCGGACGCCCTCGCTGTCGGCGGAAGGGGAGGGCAGCGCGGAGGCGCTCCGCCGAGACCTGGCGGACCAGGCCGGCGTGGACTCCGTCGACGTGAACGTCGAGGACGTCGGACCGACGTGGGGCGGCGAGATCTCCCGGAAGGCGGCGATCGGCCTGGTGGTCGTGCTCGCCGCGATCACGGGGTACATCACGCTCCGGTTCGAGCTGAAGATGGCGATCGGCGCGATCATCGCCCTGATCCACGACGTCATCATCACGGTCGGGGTCTACGCCCTGACCGGCCGCGAGATCACGCCGGAGACCGTGATCGCGGTCCTGACGATCCTCGGGTTCTCGCTCTACGACACGGTCGTGATCTACGACAAGATCAAGGAGAACCTCGAGACCCAGTCGTTGGTGGCGAGGCTCGGCTCGGACGGCACGATCGACCTGTCGCTCAACCAGGTGCTGATGCGTTCCGTGAACACCTCCCTCGTGGTGCTGCTGCCGATCCTGTCCCTGCTCCTCTTCGGCGGCGACACCCTCACGGACTTCGCGTTCGCGATGTTCATCGGCACGGCGATCGGCGTGTACTCGTCGGTGTTCCTCGCCGCGCCGCTGCTGGCGGTGCTGAAGAAGCGGGAGGCGCGCTTCCGCCAACTCGAGCAGAAGCTCTCGGATCGCGAACGGGTCGTGTCGCGGCGGGCGGCGGCCGCGGCCACGGCG
>JBOGVD010000141.1:0-42981 GCA_050696355.1 Actinomycetota bacterium | reverse complement strand
GCGCTCGCCGAGGCGCACCTCGCGGAGGGAGATCGCGGCGCGGCCGCGGCGGAGCTCGGATCCGCGCGCAGCACCTTCGAGCGGATCGGGGCGCGCATGCAGGCGCGCCGGGCGAGCGAGCTGAGCGCCCACTCTTCGGACGCCGGTCGCGCCGTGCGCACGTTCCTGTTCACCGACATCGTCGGCTCGACCTCGCTGATCGAGGTGATCGGTGACGAGGCGTGGACCGACCTCCGTCGCTGGCACGACCAGGCGCTCCGCGCGAGCTTCGCCGAGTTCGGCGGCGAGGAGATCGACCATGCGGGCGACGGCTTCTTCCTCGCCTTCCCGGATGCGGCGTCGGCCGTCGCGTGCGCGATCGAGATCCAGCGAGGACTCTTCGAGCACCGGCGCTCACATGGGTTCGCGCCCCAGGTGCGGATCGGGCTCCACGCGACCGAGGCGACCCAGACCGGCGGGGACTATTCGGGGCTCGGCGTGCACGCGGCCGCGAGGATCGCATCGTCGGCGGGGCCCGGCGAGATCCTCGCCAGCGCCGGCACGGTGAGTGAGCTGGCCGGCGTGCGGACCTCCGACCGGCGATCGGCGACGCTGAAGGGGATCGGGGAGCCGGTCGACGTCGTCGCGATCGACTGGCGTGACGGCCCGCGTTGACGTCCCGGGACACCCAGCCCAGAATCGCCGGGCGACGCCGGGGAGGCGATATGGCGGAAGACCATCTCGATGGGAAGGGCCGGGACGGCATGCGTGGGAACGGTGCACCGCCCGACGTGCTGACCCTTCCGGAAGCGGATCCCGACCGGCTCCCACCGCTGATCCGGCCCGCCGTGGACTTCATCGCCAGGATCCGGGCGACGGTCCACACGAAGCTCCTGGCCGCCTTCCTGGTCATCTCCGTGCTGCTGGTGGCGATGGGCGTCATGAGCATCCTCGTGATCGGGAGGATGAACCAGCAGGCCGACCAGCTGATCGAGCTCCAGCATCTGAGCGACCTGTCGCGGCAGGGCATCTACGGCGTGACCGCGCAGAGTCACTTCCGGGCGATGGCGCTGATCACGCGCGTGGATTCGTGGAACGACAAGATCGCGGCCGCCAAGGTCGAGTTCGCGAACGACATGGATGCGATCGAGGCGATCGGCGGCCCGGGCGTGCAGGCGAGCATCGAGCGCATCCGTCAGATCGACGAGCGCTTCGCCGAAGCGGGGGTCGAGGTGCTCGCGCTCTACGAGCAGGGCGACCTCGACCGTGCGCTCGACCTGCACATCTCCGCGGAGCACGAGATCTCCCACGAGCTCGAGGACGAGCTCAACCTGCTGATCGATTCCTTCGTCGGGCGGGTGAACGACGCCTCGTCGGAGCTCTCGTCCCTGCATCGGTTCCTGATGATCGCCGTGGGCGTCTTCGCCGGGATCAGCCTGCTGATCGCGCTCGCACTTGGGGCGGTCTTCTCCTGGTCGCTGATCCGCCCGGTCCGCAAGATGGACCACGCCCTCGCGCGGATCGCCGACGGTGATTTCGAGGAGGAGGTGCAGGTTCCGAACCGGGACGAGTTCGGTCGCCTGACCGTCAACCTCAACCGCACCCGCGGTCAGCTCGCGAAGATGTACAAGGACCTCGAGGACCTGAACGAGAACCTCGAGCACACGGTCGAGGAGCAGCTCGCGAAGCTCCGGCAGGCGGAGCAGCTCCGCCGGTACCTCGCGCCGCAGGTCGCGGACGCGGTGCTGAGCGGCGGCGGCTCGGTGACGCTCAGCTCGACACGACGGAACCTCAGCATCCTCGTCGCGACGATCCGCGGGTTCGCGTCGCTCTCCGAGCGGCTGGAGCCCGAGGAGCTGATCGACGGCGTCAACAAGCACTTCTCGCTGATGACCGACGTGGTCTTCCGCCACGGCGGAACGATGGACAAGTACGTGGGTGACGGCATCCTGTCGTTCTTCGGAGACCCGATCCCGTTCGACGACCACGCGGAACGGGCCGTCGTGTCCGCGCTCGAGATGCGCCAGCAGCTCCGGGACCTCCGGTCGAAGTGGCCGCTGCAACGTGACGAGGAGCTGAACGTCGGGATCGGGATCAGCACGGGCTACGTCACCGTGGGGAACATCGGATCGGACACCCGGACCGAGTACACGGTCATCGGCAACCACGTGAACCTGGCCTCGCGGCTGGCGCAGGTCGCCGGGCCGGATCAGATCCTCGTGTCCGAGCGGACCCTCGCCGTGCCCGAGGTGAAGGAGCGGGTCCACGCGGCCGCGCTCGACGAGATCACGCTCGAGGGGTTCCTGCGGCCCGTCGGCGTCTTCGAGATCACCGACCAACCGGCCCCCCTCCGCCGCCGCCTCTGACGCGCCGTTCGGCCCGACGGCTACCGGAGCAGTCGGAGCTCGACGTCGATCCCGGCGTCCGCCCAGCGAGCGTCCGTGGCCACCGCGGTGCCCTCGACGTCCGCGGCGAGGGCGATGCAGGCTCGATCGCCGAGCGAGAGGTCCGTCCCCCGCGACCACGTCCGCGCGGTCGCCCGAGCCATCGCGAGACCGAAGTCGCGGAACTCGACGCCGAGGGCCTCCAGGTCGTACTCGAGCCCCTCGGTCCGCACGCCGTGCTGCTCGGCCTTCTGGAGCACCTCGGACAGGTTCACGCACGACATCAGCGCGCCGTCGAGGAGACCTTCGACCTCGTCGGCGCCCGCCTCCTCCTGGAGGAGCGCGAGGACCGCCGACGCGTCGAGGACCGGCGTGCCTGTCACTCCCGACGCGCCTCCTCCGCCCGGTCGGCGGCCAGCTCCTCCGCCAGGCTGATGCCGTCGGGGACCTCGGCGAACCGGCGACGGAGCCGGCGGAGCACCTCACTGCGCGGCTCCAGGATCAAGCGCCGCCCGTCCGATCGGATCGCCATCTCAGCCCCCTCCTCCAGACCGAGCTCGCGACGGAGCTCGACCGGCACCACGAGGCGGCCCTGGGGCCCGAGACGGACCGGGATACGGGTCGCTGCCATGAGGCGAGTGTGGCATGTCGCACGAACGATGGCAAGTGAGCGGCCTTCTGACACATCCGATCCCGAGTGCCACTCCCTCATGGCGATCCGGGGCAGCCGTTTGGTCGTTCCCCGCCGGGTCGGATAGCGTCGGTCCCCCAATCAGGAAGGGGGCGCCGTGGCGGAGCGGGCATCGGACGACGTGTCGGACGCGGCGCCGGTCATCGTGGCGGCTCTTCGCCCACGCATCGGCGTGATCCTCGCCGCCGGCCGATCCGAGCGCCTGAGCACCCTCACCCGCAACGGCTCGAAGGCCCTGATCCGTCTCGGCGGGATGACGCTCGTCGAGCGCGCCGTGCGAGGGCTCCTCTCGTGCGGGATCGAGGACGTGGTGGTCGTGGTCGGCCACCACGCGGGGCCGGTCGCCGACATCGTGAACGGGCTCGTTCCCGGACGGGTCCGCTCCGTCTACGCCGAGGGCTGGGAGGCCGGCAACGGCGCCTCGCTCGCCGCGGCCGAACCGTTCGTCTCGGACGAGGAGCTGTTCGCCCTCGTGACGGCGGACCACGTCTTCGGCGAGGGCGCGCTCGGGAGCCTGCTCTCCGCCGGCGGGCCCGCCGTGCTGGTGGACCACGGGCCCGCGCCCGCCGCGTGGGGTGAGGGCACGCGGGTTCGGATCGAGGACGGCGCGGCGCGCGCGTTCGGCAAGGAGCTCGCCGCCCCGGCGATCGATTGCGGGGCCTTCGTCCTACCGTCCCGGATCTTCGCCTATCAGCGGCGATCGACCGAGCGGGGCGACGCGTCGCTGTCCGGCGCCGTGACGGCGCTCGCGTCGGCCGAGCCGCTCAAGGCGATGCCCCTCACGCCCGGGACGTGGTGGCACGACGTCGACACCCCGGTTGATGTGCGGACGGCGCGCGAGCTGCTCCGCCGCTCCCTGCGCAAACCGGCGGACGGTCCGGTCTCCCGACTCCTCAACCGGCCGGTCTCGACGAGGATCTCCATGGCGCTCGCGTCGCTCCGGCCCTCTCCCGACCTGGTCTCGTTCGTGGCCCTGCTGCTCGGGGTGATCGCCGCGGGGGCGCTCGCCCTCGGGTGGGGCGTCCTCGGCGGGGTGCTCGTCCACCTCACGTCGGTGATCGACGGCGTCGACGGCGAGGTCGCGCGCCTGCAGCAACGGGCGAGACCGTTCGGCGCCTTCCTCGACGGGATCGTCGACCGGCTCGCGGACGCCGCGATCGTGGCGGGGCTGGGCGTGTGGGCGGTCCGGAGCTCCGGCGACGGACCCGTCGTGTGGCTCGTGGTCGCGGCCACCGCCGGGTCGCTGCTCTCGATGTCGTCGAAGGACCGGATCGCCGCGCTCGGCCTCCCGGCGCCGCCGGAGCGGGGGCCGGGCTACGCGCTCGGCGGCCGCGACGGGCGGTTGCTGCTGATCGCGGTGGGCGCGGTGTTCGGCCGACCCGTCCTCGCCCTGGCGGCCGTGACCGTCACGTCGGCGTTGGCGCTCGTCCTCCGGGCGATCGGCGTTCGGGCGCGCGCAGGGCGATGAGCTCGTCGCCGTCACGCGGGGCACGGCGTGAGGGATCGCAGCAGCGTGGGCTCCGGCGCGTCCTCTCGGTGTCCGCCCTCGCCTGCTTCGCGCTGCCGTTCCTCACGGTGACGTGCCACGGGAAGGCGACGGTGAGCGGCGTGCAGGCCGCGACGAAGATCGACATCACTTCGAACGACGGCCCGGGCGAGGCGGACCTGGTCCGCGACGAGCCGCCGAACGGGTTCGCGGTCGTCGCGCTCGTCGCGGCGGTGGTGGGGTTGGCCTCGTCCTTCGCCCCAAGCGCGCTGGGTCCGGCGCGGTCTCGGTCGGTGGCCGTGTGGACGGCGGCGGTGGGTGTCGGCGCCTTGGAGTGCCTGTTCGTCTACGCGTTCTTCCGGTCGTGGGGCGACGTGTGGCTGCGGATCGGCTGGGTCGGCGCCCTGATGCTCCAGGTGATGGTGGCGTGGGCGTGGGCGGGGATGGGGGGCTTGCCCCGATGGATCCTCGTGACGGCGGCGGTCGTCGCGGCCTCGATGATCCCCGGCGCGGTGGTGGCGATCGAGGATCTTTCCGCGTCGCCCCTCCTCTTCGTCCCGCTCTACCTCGGTGGGTTCCTCGCCGTGGCCTTCGCGGTCGGAGCCGTGCGCGCGTTGGGGCAGCCGGCGGACGCGGCGCGGTCCGGCGCGCTCCGGATGGTCGGCGCCGGGGTCGTGTGGTTCACGTGCGTCGCGGTGGCGGCGGTGGGCGCGCCCTTCCTCATGGGGCTGCTGGTCTCGCCCGAGACCGCGCCCGAGAGCGTCGGATCGAGCTACGGCTTCGCGCTGCTCATCCTCGCGATCACGATCGGGGCGAGCATCGTGGCGTGGGCGGCCGGATCGACGATCGTCGACGGCGCGCATGGTTCGGACGCACGTGGTTCGGACGAACCCGCGCCGCCCGAGCTCGGCTTCTCGCCCGCTACTCCTCCGCGACGCGGCGGAGCTTCTTGATCCGGGCACGTCGCTTCTTCGCGGCGATCCGGCGTTCGACCGCGCCCCTGGTCGGCCGGGTGGGTCGGCGCCGGCGCGGGGGTGGCGCGAGCGCCTTCACGAGGATCTGCAGAAGACGCTCCTCCGCGGCCTGCCGGTTGCGGAGCTGGGACCGCTCCTCCTGCGCGGTGATCGTGAGGACGCCGTCCGTGAGCCGGTCCGCGAGTCGCTCCAGCACGCGAGCACGCTGCACCGGTCCGAGAGCCGTGGTGGTCGAGAGGTCCAGGCTGAGCTGCACGCGCGAGTCGGCCGTGTTGACCGACTGGCCGCCCGGCCCGGAGGAGCGGGTGAAACGCCAGCGGAGGTCCTTCCGGGGGATCGCGACGGACCGCGTGACGCGGAGCGGCCCGGTCACGGGTTGCGTCGGCCTCGCTCAAGGAACGGCTAGCGCGGTGGAGGACTCCTCGCCGAGCACCGGAGCCTCGATCGCGAGCGCTCCGCCGGACGGGGCCTCGATCGCGAGCGCTCCGCCGGGCACAGGGACCTCGATCGCGAGCGAGCCGCCGGACGGGGACGGGCTCTCGGTGCCGAGATCTCCCTCCGACGGCTTGATCACGACGTCCCCGCCGGCGGACTCGGAACCGGTCGCGACCGAGGCCACGTTGGACGGTGGCGATTCACCGCCTGCGTTCGTCGCGATGACCCGGTAGTGATACGTGGTCGACGGTGACAGGGCCGCATCCGTGTACGTGGTCACGTTCGCCGTGGGCGTCGCGATCACGGCCCATCCCGTCGACCCGTCCAGGGAACGCTCGACCCGGTAGCCGGTCGCACCGGGGCCGCCGACCCACGTCACGGTGACCGTCGTCACGTCCGCGGTCGCCATCACGGAGGGCGCCTGCGGCGCCTCGACCGGGGTCGTGGCCTGGACAACGTCGGACGCCGGAGCGGTTCCCGACACCATCGTCGCTGATACGCGGTAGAAGTAGGTCGTGGCCGGCTCGAGACCTTCGTCGGTGAAGGCGGTCTCGTCGGCATCGGTCTCCGCGAGGAACCCCCAGCTGCCCGCGGTCTCGGCACGGGCGATCTCGTAGCCGGTCGCGGCCGAGACCTCCTGCCACTCGATGTGGATCTCGGTCGCCGAGTGCGGCGCGGCCTCGACCGTCTCTGGCACCGCTGCGGCCAAGGACGTCGAGCCGGCTCCTCCGAGCGTCGGGCTCGATCCGGAGGGCGTTCCCACGTCGCCGGCCTCCTCGGTCGCCGAGTTGGCCTTTTCCGGGGAATGGGAGTTGGCCTTCGACTCGGGGGATCCGGAGGTGACTTGGCTCGCCGACGTGAAGCTCCGATCACGGCCGGCCATCGGCGCGACGAACACCACCAGCGCGACCGTGGCCGCGAGGGCGACGGCGACCGACGTCTTCCCGAGCGATCCGTGGGACGCCGACCGGAGACTCGCGCCGGCGCGAGGCTCGATTCCCACGCGCGCGCCCATCACCGACGGCAGACTCCTGTCGGCGCGATGCGGGGTGGTTGCGACGGGCGGGCCCGTCCCCGTCATCGAACGCCAGAGCGCGTCCAGCTCCTTGATCTCTTTGTTCAGCCGGTAGCGGTCCACCAGCTCGAGGACCCCGAGCCAGCCCACGCCCATCAGGTTCAGGGCGAAGATGCCCGCGAGGGTCCAGACCAGCACGTCCATGGGTCAAGTACCTTACGCCCCAGGACCACCAGGGTCCACCCCGGCACCCGAGGACGTGCTCAGCCGCCGCCCGACGATCAGGCGAGGGACTCGAACCCGCGCATGCCCATCCAGGCGTACTCCGCCGCAGCGCGTTCGAGGTAGGCACGTGCCCGCTGGGGTCCCCCCGCGCCGCCACGCTCCAGGAGCATGCCGGTGAAGAGCCGGCCGACGTCCGCCGTCTCGATCCGCAGCCCGAGCTCCTCGGCGGCCGCCAGCGAGGCGCCGAAGTGCCGCTCGGCCTCGTCGCACCGCCCGCCCGCGGCGGCGGGGAACCTCTCGATCGAACAGCGGGAGGAGGGCGCCGGGTCGGACAGCTTACCGGAGGTCCCCTTTGTCCCCGGCGGCGACCCGCTCGGCCTGCCGCATCACGCGGAGCACGTTGCGGCCGGCGATCTTCGCGAGCTCTTCGTCGCGATAGCCGCGCGCCGCGAGCTCGGCGAACAGCGCCGGATATCGGGAGACGTCCTCGAGGCCGGCCGGCATCCCCGGCGACCCGTCGAAGTCACTCCCGATCCCGATCGCGTCGACCCCGGCCAGACCACGGAGGTGGTCGACGTGGTCGGCGACGTCGGCCACCGAGGAGGCAGGGACCGGGTGGTCCTCGTCGTAGCGCTCCATCGCGCCGCGGACGGTGTCGGGGTCGTCGGGGTGCGCGGCGCGGAGGCGCTCGGTCTCCTCCCACTCGGCCGCGTTCGCCTCGGCGCCGTCCACCGTCAGGAACCACGGCACGAACGTCACGCAGATCACACCGCCGGTCCGCCCGACCAGCTCGATCACGTCGTCGGGCACGTTCCGCGGCACGTCGCAGAGCGCCCGCGCGTTCGAGTGCGAGAAGAGCACCGGCGCCCGCGAGACCTCGATCGCCTGGCGCATCGTGTCCTCGGACGTGTGGGACAGGTCGACGAGCATGCCGAGTCGGTTCAGCTCGCGGACCACCTCCTCGCCGAACGTCGTGAGGCCGCCGTGGGCGCGCGTCCCGGTCGCCGAGTCGGCCCACGGCGTGTCCTCGTTGTGCGTGAGGGTGAGGTACCCGGCGCCGAGCCGCGCGAGGATGCGCAGCGCGCCGAGCGACACGCCGATCGACTGCCCGCCCTCGACCCCGATCATCGACGCGACGCGGCCTGCTTTCGAGATCCGCTCCACGTCGGTGGCCGTCCGCGCGAGCTCCAGCCGGTGGGGATGGTCCCGGACGAGCGCGAACAGGGCGTCGATCTGCTCGAGCGTCATCGTCACCGCGGCGTGCGGGTCCACGAGGTCCGACGGCACGTAGACCGACCAGAACTGGCCGCGCAGGCCGCCCCCCTCGAGCCGCGCGAGGTCGGTGTGGAGGCGCGGGAGCGGTCCTCCGGCGTCGAGCTCCTCCCCTCGTTCGCGAGCCTTCCGCAGCTCCCAGAGCAGGTCGTTGTGGCCGTCGATCAGTGGGGACGAACGGAGGAGCTCGACGATGCGCGCATCGCCCCCGGTCGCCATCGGCCGCATCGGAGCCTCAGGACCCCGATGGCGAACGGGACCAGAGCGTCTCCAGCTGCCGGATCTCGCGCCGTGCCCGATATCCGGCCGGAGGAACGACCAGCACCGCCAGCATCAGCGCGTTGAGTGCGAAGATGCCCGCGATGATCCAGACCGCGATCTCCACGCACCGGATCGTACGCCGATCTCTCCGCGGGACCGACCAGCCCGCCGGAGGATCGTCGGCAGGGACCCGCGGATGACCCGGAGCGCGGGCCGCCGGGACGTCGCGATCTCGCGACCGGAGAAGGTGCTGTGGCCGGCGAGCGGCCTCACGAAGCAGGCGTACACCGATTACCTCGAGGCGATCGCGGGCCGGATGCTCCCGTGGCTCGCCGATCGACCGCTCACGATGGTGCGGGCGCCGGACGGCGTGACGGGCGAGCGCTACTTCCAGAAGGCGGCCCCCACGTACGCGCCCGGCTGGGTCCGCACCACCAGGATCCCGGCGCCGAGCGCCAAGCGAGACATCGACTACGTGGTGTGCCAGGACGCCGACACGCTCCGGTGGCTCGGCAACCAGGCCGTCCTCGAGTTCCATCCAGCCCCCGTCCGCCGGGACCGGCCGGATCGTCCCGACCTGCTCGTGGTCGACATCGATCCGCCCGAGGGGGAGTTCGATGCCGCCGTCGAGGTGGCCGGCCTGGTCCTGGAGGTGCTCGAGGACCTCGGGCTCCCCACGGGGATCAAGACCACGGGCGGGAAGGGGCTGCACGTCGTGGCGCCGATCGAACGTCGCGTGGACCAGGTCGTGCTCAAGCGTGCGGCGCAGCGGCTCACCTCGATGGTGATCGAGCGCCGGCCGAACCTGGTCACCGACGCCTTCCGGAAGGCGGGCCGAGAGGGCCGCGTGATGCTCGATCCCTCGCGGAACGGGACGGGGGCGACGATCGTCGCGCCCTACTCCCCTCGCGCCCGGCCCGATGCCACGGTGTCCTTTCCCGTCGCCGCCGGTGACCTCGGCTCCGTCGCCCCCGCCGCCTACACGGTGTCAACGGTGCCCCGGATGCTCGACGGAGCTGGACCGAAGCGATGGACGGCGCTCGTGACCGAGCGCGGCCGGCTGCCGCGCGAGCTCCTCGTGGATGACTGAGGCTTAACGCGTCGGAGGCGGTATGCTACCTGCATGTCACAACAGATAGCGATACGCATACCAGATGCTCTCGCAGCCCAGCTCGAGGAGCTCGTCACCGGCGGCCGCTTCGAGACCAAGGCCGACGCCGTCCGCACGGCCCTCGAGGCATTGATCGACGCCGAGCGGCGCGGGGACGTCGGTCGGAGGATCGTCGAGGGCTACCGGCGGGTCCCCCAGGACGACGCGGACGTCGCGGCGGCCGGCGAGGCGGCCTCCCGGTCGATCGACGAGGAGTCCTGGTGACGATCGAGCGCGGCGAGGTCTGGTGGGCCGAGATCCCGGGCTCCTCGAAGGGCCGACCCTTCTTGATCCTCACGAGGAAGGAGGCGATCCCGGTCCTGCGGACCGTCCTGGTGGCGCCCGTCTCGCGGACGATCCGGCACATCCCCACCGAGGTGTCCCTCGGGATCTCCGAAGGTCTTCCCGTCGCGTCCGCGGCCACGATGGATGCCGTCCTCGCGCTCCCGAAGTCGATGCTCGTCCGGCGGATGGGCGCCCTCGCTCCCGAGCGACACGGCGAGCTCTGCGAGGCCCTGTCCGCGGTCGTCGATTGCTAGTCCGCGCACCGATGCGAGAGGCTTGATGCGATGACCGACTGGAACGCGAACATCATCGAGGAGTTCCGCGCCAACGAGGGACGGGTCGGCGGCTACTTCGCGGGCGCGACGATGCTCCTGCTCCACACGACGGGACGCAGGACCGGTGGGGAACACGTGAATCCGCTCGTCTACCTCCCCGACGACGATCGGTGGGTCGTCGTGGGCTCGAAGGGTGGCGCCCCGGCCGACCCCGACTGGGTCCGCAACCTCGAGGCGGATCCCGACGCGACGATCGAGGTCGTCACCGAGACGATCCCGGTGCGTGCCACGAAGGTCCTCCGTGGCGGGCCTGAGTGGGACGACCTCTACGCGCGACAGGTGGCTCGCCGCGAGGGCTTCGCGGACTACCTCGGGAAGACGGAAGGGATCCGGACGATCCCCGTGATCGTGCTCGAGCGCCGCGACGCCTAGACGGTCGCGACCGCCGCGAGCGCGTTCGGGACCGTGTCCTCGGGGGTGACGGGCGACCACGCTCGCTCGATGCGGCCCTCCTCGTCGACGAGGAACGAGGAGCGCTGGATGCCCATGTACGTGTGGCCGCCGCGATGCTTCTCGACCCACGTGCCCCACGCCGTCGCGACTTCGTGATCCTCGTCGGCGAGCAGCGGGAACCCCAGGCCGTACTTCGTGTCGAACGCGTGCTGCGTGCGTGGATCGTCCGGGGAGATCCCCACGACGTCGAGGCCGATCCCGGCGAGGTCCTGGCGATGGTCGCGCACGTCGCACGACTGCACGGTGCACCCCGGCGTGTCCGCCTCCGGGTAGAAGTACACGAGCACCTTCCGGCCACGGTAGTCCTCGAGCCGAACGGTCTCGCCGCGCTGGTCGAGGAGCGCGAAGCCGGGAGCCGGGTCCCCGCTCGCGAGCTTCCCCATGCCGGTCACTCTATGACCCGCCGGCCCCAACGACCCGGCCGTGGACCCGATCCCCGGCGATCCCAGCCTTCCGGCGGATGGCCGGGCCGGGCCACCGTGGATACACTTCGGCCGCTCACGACCCTTGAGGGAGGGACCCCGAGATGAGCATCAAGCGCTTCCTGCTGACGGCCGCGGCCGCGAGCATCCTCGTCGTCGGGTTCGTGCCGACGGCCCAGGCGGCCAGGCTCGACGCCGCCGTCTGCATCGAGCGGCACGACCTCGTCGGACCCGAAGGCCGCGCCCGCGACGACGTGTCGGCGCCGAAGGTCGACCGGCTCTCGCGCTGGATCACGGCGCATCCGACGCTCGCCGCCGTGGCAGCGGCGCGCCCGGGCGGCGGCGCCGTCACGGTGAACGTCTGGATCCACGTGATCCGCAAGGATCTGACGGTGGCCGGCGGCAACCTGCCCCAGTCCCGGATCCAGGATCAGATGGACGTCCTGAACACCTCCTTCGCCGGGACGACGGGCGGCGCGGCGACGGGGTTCCGCTTCAACCTCGCCGGCGTGACCCGGACGACGAGCCAGAAGTGGTTCAACCTGACGAGCAACGCCAAGGACCGGGAGATCAAGCAGGCCCTCAAGGTCGGCGGTCCCGAGACGCTCAACATCTACACGGCCAAGCTCGGGCAGAACCTGCTCGGCTACGCCTACCTGGCGCAGGACGCGGAGGACGTCGGGGTCCTGGACGGCGTGGTGCTGCACCACCAGACGCTCCCGGGCGGCAGCTTCGCGATCTACAGCGAAGGGGACACCGGGACGCACGAGGTCGGGCACTGGTTCGACCTGTTCCACACGTTCGACGGCGGCTGTGAGGGCGGCGACCTCGTCGCCGACACGGCGCCCGAGGCGTCGCCGGCGTTCAACTGTCCGACCGGGCGCGACACGTGCGTGGGCGGCGGCCTCGACCCGATCACGAACTTCATGGACTACACGCAGGACAGCTGCATGTTCGAGTTCACCCCCGGACAGGCGGCGCGGATGCAGCAGGCCTGGACGGCGTTCCGGGCGCCGTAGGCAACCGCTACCGCAGGTTCGGGTTCAGCGCATAGACGGGCACGATCTGCCCCTCGTCGAGGATGTGCCCGTGCATCGCGGCGCGAAGCTCCTCGAGGATGAAGCCCGGCGCCAGGCCGAGCGTGTCGACGTCGAGGGCATAGACGGTCGTGAAGTACCGGTGGACCTGCTCGTCGTTCCACGGGGGGAACGGCCCGTCCCAACCGCCGTAGGTTCCCTCGAGGTCCGGGTTGCCTTCGAACAGGTCCCGGTAGCCGTTCTGGCCGGTGACGCCGCCAGGCGTCGGCGGGTCCGCGGGCTTCCCGTGGGCGACGAAACCGTCGCCGCCCGCGCCTTCGGGCAGCTCGTGGACACCGGGCGGGATGTCCGCGACCAACCAGTGCACGAAATCGATCCGCGGCTCGTCGTCCCCGAGGACCAGACCCTCGACGCCCATCCGGCTCCTGTCCGCCGGTACGTCGGGATCGACGACCGAGATCGCGAACGATCGAGTCCCCTCGGGCTCGCCCGACCATCGAAGATGCGGGCTGAGGTCCCGGCCGGCCATCTCGGCCTTGCCATCGGCGGTGGGGATCGCGACCGCATACGTCTCAGGGATCGGCTCGCCGTCGGCCACGCTCATGCTCTCGACCGTCAGCGTCATCGTCTACCCCTCTCGCTCGGACCGTATCGGGAGGCTTGCACCGTCCGCCCTCGGACGGCAAGTCGTGGAGCCACGCTACGCGAAGAGCTCGGCCAAGTGTTCGGCCTCATCGTCGAGCGCCCGACGGGTCTCCTTCGACAGGCGATCGAACGGATCGAGAACGATCCTTCCGTCCTCGTGGCGCCAGCCGCCCGCCACCTGACCGTCCACCAGGAACGTGTTGATCGAGTGCGGGGTCTTCGTGTTGAACACGCGCGACCGGACACGCTCGGGGAGGACCTGTGTGCGCCGGGCATGGGCGAGCAGCATCGCGTCCCACACACCGAGCAGGCGGGGCGGCGCCGGCGTGTCGGCGGGCGGCAGGGGCGCGCGCGGGAGATCGACGAGCTCCGTGCCGTTCTCGTCGAGGAACCTGCGGAGCGACATCCGTTCGAGGACGGGCGCGAGCGCCGTGGGGCGGACCCCGATCCAGCTCGCCGCATCCCCGGCCGACGCCGGTCCGAACGCACCCAGGTACCGGCGGAGGCGGTGCTCGAGGCCCTCGTCCCGCGTCATCTCGGGGGCGGCGCCCAGCCAGTCCCGGGCGAGCCCGTAGAGATCCGCCCTCGGCCGGTCCCACGTGCCGGACGGCGGCACGCGGACGAGGTCCACCCAGAGGCAGGCGCCGTACCACGTGGCGCTGTCGAAGCCGAGCTCCTTCACGATCTCCGCGCGACGTCGCGGCCCGTCGCCCAGGAGCCGCTCGACCTTCGCGCCCGCCGCCGCGCCCTCCCGCGGCGTCGTCCGGAAGCCCTGGACCCACGCTCGCCGCCGCGCCTCGCGCACGCCCGCGAGGAACAGCCAGAAGTCGTGGGCGGACGCCATGTGGATCGTGGACCGCATCATCCAGGCCTGGACGACGCGCCGGCGCTCGAGCGCGCGCGTCAGGTCCTGCCGGCGGAATCCCTCCAGCCGGGTGCGCAGGGCCACGTACCCCGCGGGGGCGTACTGCGTCTGGAGCCCCCCGACCCGCTCGATCACCCTCGGCAGCGCCGTCCCCGCTCGCTCGAGGAGGTGCTGCCGGGCCAGGAGCGCCCGGTTCAGCTCGCGTTCCGAAAGGGTCCGCGAGCGGCGGGTCCGGCTCTTCACGGCCGGAGCCTAGCCTGACCGAGTTCGGACCCCGGGCGGGCGCGCCCAACCTGGATTGTGAGGCTCGTCATCAGGCGGGTAGTGTGCAGCGACGAAGGCGTCAGCCGTCTGACAGTGACGACGGACTTTGTCGATCGGAGCTCAGATGCAACTCGAGATCACACCGACGAACGAAGGATTCCGCCTGGAAGGCGAGCTCGACATGGCCACCGCGGACGACCTCACCCAGCTCCTCCGAGCCTCGACCGACAACGACCCGCTCGTGCTCGACTTCTCGGGGGTCTCGTTCATGGACAGCAGCGGCCTCCGCGCGCTGCTGGAGGGTCCTGCGAACGGGAACGCCCGTCTGGTGATCCTGAACCCCACACCCCAGGTACGCCGCGTCCTCGACATCAGCATCCCCGGCGGCACCCCCGGCCTGGAGGTTCGCGATGACGGTTGAAGTCGCCTGCTTCCTTCAGGCCCGGTCCCGCAGCGACCGGAGCCTCGAGCCAGACATCTAGTCCTGCCCGGCGTCGCCTTCGGGAGACGACTCCACGACGTGGTCCGGCGTGTGATGCACCGCCGGGACGCTGCCGAGCCGGCCGGCCTGATAGTCCTCGAACGCCTGCACGAGCTCGTCGCGCGTGTTCATCACGAAGGGCCCGTACCAGGCGACGGGCTCCCGGATCGGACGCCCGCCGAGCGCCAGCACCTCGAGGGCGGGCGCGCGAGACTCCTGCGACGCCGCGGCCTCGAACCGCACCGCGTCGCCGCCGCCGAGAACGGCCAGCTGGCCCGTCGCGATCGGACGGCGATCCTCGCCCACTGATCCGGCGCCCGACAGCACGTACACGAGCGCGTTGAACTCCGGTCGCCAGGGGAGGTCGAGCCGCGAGCCCGGCGACACGGTGGCGTGCACCATCGTCATGGGCGTGTAGGTCTGGCCCGGCCCCGTCCGCCCGGCGAGCTCGCCGGCGATGACCCGGACGAGGGCGCCCGCGTCCCCGGACGCCAGGAGCGTCACCTCGCTGCCGCGGAGATCCTGGTAGCGCGAGGGGGCCCACTTCTCGGCCTTGGGGAGGTTGACCCAGAGCTGGATCCCGTGGAACAGGCCTCCGCTGGCGACCAGATGCTCCGGCGGCCTCTCGATGTGGAGGATCCCGGCACCGGCGGTCATCCACTGCGTGTCGCCGTTCGTGATGACGCCGCCACCGCCGTTCGAGTCCTGATGTTCGAAGATCCCGTCGAGCATGTACGTGACGGTCTCGAAGCCGCGATGGGGATGCCACGGCGTTCCCTTCGGCTCGCCGGGCGCGTACTCCACCTCGCCCATCTGGTCCATGTGCACGAACGGGTCGAGGTCGGCGAGGTCCACGCCGGCGAACGCGCGTCGGACGGGGAAGCCCTCGCCCTCGAAACCGCCGGGCGCCGTCACGACGGCGCGGACCGGGCGGATCGTCGCCGAGCCCTCCACGCGGGGGAGCCGCTGCAGCTCGGTGACGTCGTCGACGGTGATCGCGGGCATGTCTTCCTCCGAACGCGGTTCGGTGGCGCGGCTATTCCGCGTCGTCGGGGCCGGGGCCGCGCGCCCGCCGTCAGTCGGCGAGCGCGGGCGGGACGATCCCCAGCTGCTCCTCGATCTCCTCGGGCGTGGCGACGGGCGGGCCGGGCTCGATCAGACCGGCCTCCCGATCGCGGCGCCGTTGGGTGCGCGCGAGCCGCCGTTCCTCCGCGGCTGCCGCCTTCTTCGCCTTCACGTCCTTGCGCTGTCGCTTCCCGAAGGTCTCCGGCATGGTTCCGTCTCCCTCTGTCTCGTGTGGAGCGGACCGTCACGGTGCGGTCGCCTGCCGCGAGCGCACGAGGGGCGCGAACGGGGCCGATCGCTGGACGGTCTGTCGGGGGTGTCGCGGACCGGCCGCGGTCCCCTGATGGAACCAGGATACCTGCACGCAGCACGTTCACCCGCGGCACGGCTCCGCCGCGTTTGCCTCCCAGGGCGCCTGGGCAAGGTCTCGGACGCATGCTCGGATCGATCGAGTCACGGCTCCCTCAACGGTCGATCGTCGCGATCGACCTCCTCGTGGTCCTGTGGACCGTGGCCTGGGTGGTGCTGGGGATCACCGTGGGCACGTTCGTGGAGCGGCTCAGTGCCGTCGGCGAGGGCCTCGAGGACACGGGCCGGTCGATCGTGCGGGCCGGCGACGCCGTCGATCGGCTCTCGAACGTCCCGCTCGCCGGCGAGGGGTTCGCCGCCGTCGCGCAGGAGATCCACGAGATCGGGAGCGAGGCCGTCGAGAACGGACGGTCGGTCGAGGAGGACGTGGACACCCTCGCCGTGCTGATCGGGGCCGGCCTGGCGCTCGGACCGACGCTCCCCGTGCTGGCGGTGTGGGTGCCGCCGCGGATCACCCGCGAGCGGGAACGGCACGTCCTCCGGCGGTCCCTGCGGAACGAGGACGGCATCGCGCTCGGCTATCTCGCGAACCGAGCCGTCGCGCACCGCGGGTTCCGAGAGCTGCTCGCCACGAGCGACGATC
Organism: Actinomycetota bacterium; assembly: GCA_050696355.1. Classification (GTDB taxonomy): domain Bacteria; phylum Actinomycetota; class UBA4738; order UBA4738; family HRBIN12; genus JAJNBA01. The sequence continues at coordinate 26,305 of JBOGVD010000141.1, read as the reverse complement.
CGATCGGCGATCTGGCGGCCGGACGACACGAGGCGCTCGCAGCCCTCGAGCTGGATCACCTCGCGCTCGGATCGAGAGCGTGGCTGCGACGCCCGCGCGGGCGGACCCGGAAGCGCGGATCAGCCGGCGGGTGAGGACCGGTCCTCGATCTCCCACGCGTGGTCGAGGACGTGCCACGCGGCCCGGCGCACGAAGTACGGGGCGGTCCACCGCTTCCCGCCGCGGGGACCTGTCGCCGGGATCCCCTCGCTGATCGCGCGATCGAGCGCGTCGAGGACGGCGGCGCGCTCCTCATGCCGCGCGGCGGCGGCCTCGGGTGCGTCGAACGCCGGCGGTTTCCCGGCGATCATCTTCGCGTGGCCGGATTCGGCGCCGACCACATGCTCCACGATCGCGTCGAGCTCTCAGCCGCCGCCGCGCGGTCCCTTCGCGAGATCGCCGTTCGCGTCTTCGACCGCGCGGTCGAACGCTCGCCAGCACGCCCAGAGGATCTTCTCCTGTCGCGAGAGCCACCGACGGTCGACCGACCTCGCGTCGGCCCTCGGCGCGATCGAGGGAGCGCCGAAGTCCGTGGTGGCATCGCCCTTCAGTCGCTCCACGATCTCGAGCGTCGAGGGTCGCGCCGGCGCCGTGAACCGGACGCCCGACCCCTCCAGGACGCCGGCGTAGCGCGGACCGGCGTCGAAGAGCGCCGCGAGGGCGGCCTCCTCGTCGCGACCGGCCCGGCACCAGGCGGGCCAGTCGAGCGCGCCGGCGAACGCGCGGGCCTTCCCGACCTCCACGTAGACCTCGACGGGCACCCGTCGAGGTTACGCGCCGCTCAGCTGGCCGCCGACGTAGGTCGCCCGACCGTTCCCCTCGTACAGGTACTCGACGACCCCGTCGAGCCCGGGCTGCTCGGGATCCGTGTCGTCATCCACGTCCGGCCGGGACGGCCAGTACACGGGGTTCCCCTCCTGCAGCTGCTCGTCCGGGATCTCCTCCTCGCGGCCGTCGAGCGGCCCGTCGACGAACGTCACCCGCATCGCTATGCCTCCTGACAGTCCGGGTGGCCGCACATGCACGGCTGCGGCCCCGCTCCCGGCCCCGCCGCCGACATGCTCCGACAGTGGTCCGAGCAGAAGGCACCCGTCTGCTCCACCTGACACCGACACGCGTCGTGCGCGCACTTCTCCATCATCGATCACCTCCCGGGCCTTATACCCTCCGGGAGCGCCGCGGAAGCCTCTCCGTCTTCTCCTTGGGTCGCTTCGGCCGCTGCTCGCATCATCCCTCCGTCGGCTCGGCGGGCTGATACGACGCGATCACCACGCCGGTCGTGGTCGTCGTGGTGTCGACGAGCCGAAGGACGGCGGATGCGCCGCCGTCGATGAAGAGACGACGTCCCGATCCCAGCACCAGCGGGTGGATCAGGAGCACGTACTCGTCGACGAGGTCATGTCGCATCAGCCCCTGAACCAGCCCTCCGCTGCCGAGCACCACCAGGTCCTTGCCCGGTTGCTCCTTAGAGCTTGGCCACGGCCATCGCCGCGTCGCCCTCGAGGAGCGTCGAGTTCCTCCAGCGGAGCGGCTCCTCGAGCGTCGTCGACGCCACGTATTTCTGCCGCTCGTTCAGCACGGCGGCGAACGGGTTGTCCTCGGGCTGCGTGGACCAATACGAGGCGAACTGCTCATAGGTCCGGCGTCCGAACAGCAGGGACCCTCCCTTGGCGATCCCCTCTGCCGCTGCGTCGGCCATGACCTGATCGAAGTAGGGCGGCGCCCATCCGCCGTGCTCGAACCCGCCACGGCGGTCCTCGTCGTGATCGCTCGGTGCCTGCATCACGCCGTCGAGCGTGGGGTTCGCGTTCACGACCAGTCTGCTCATCTCGGCTCGCTCAGCGAGGTGAAGCCTCATCGCCGAGCAGCTCGTCGATCTCGGCGAACTCGTCGTCGCTGAGCCGCCAGGAGTCGACCGCCTCGGCGTTCGCCCGGACCTGCTCGGCGCCGGTCGCACCGGCGATCACCGTGGCGATCTCGGGCTGGGTCGCGAGCCACGCGATCGCGAGCTCCAGGAGCAAGTGGCCGCGCTCCTTCGCGAACGACGTCAGTCGGTCGACGACGTCGAAGCGTTCGTCGGTCAGGAACTCGTCCCAGCCGTCGCGACCCGCCATCCGCGTGCCCGGCGGCGGCGGCTCACCCCGACGGTACTTGCCGGTCAGCATCCCCGACGCGAGCGGGTAGTACGGCATGAAGCTCACGCCGAGGCGGCGGCACGCGGGCAGGACCTCGTCGCGCGGCTCCCGTTCGAGGAGGTTGTACTCGTTCTGCACGGTGACGAAGGGGTGCAGCTCCAGGTCGCGCGCGGCGTCCTGCGCCTCGTCGAGCTGCTTCGCAGAGAAGTTCGAGCACCCGATCTCCCGAACCTTGCCCTCGTCGACCAGGCGTGACATCGCGGAGAGCGTGTCCCCGATCGGGGTCGCCTCGTCCGGCGTGTGGAGGAGGTAGACGTCGATGCGGTCGGTCCCGAGCCGGCCGAGGCTGTCCTCGCACGCCCGCACCGCCCATCGGGGATCGCCCCCCGTCATCCCGTCCGGGGCGGCGCGCATCCCGAACTTCGAGACGATCACCGCGCGGTCGCGACGCGAGCCGAGCGCCCTGCCGAGGAACTCCTCCGATCGACCGTCCCCGTAGAGGTCCGCGGTGTCGAACAGGGTGGCGTCCGCCTCGAACGCCGCGTTCACGACCTCGTTCGTGCGCGCCTCGTCGATCCGCCGCCCGAAGTTGTTGCAGCCGATGCCCGCCAGCGGCACGGGGATCTCGCCGATCGTCCGCAGCTCCATGCGGCCCATCATCCCAGTCGACGGAATGCGTCGCATCGGTGCCCGGTTGCCACGGTATGGCCTTCACGCCGCACGAAACCGAGTACTTCCGGTCGCAGCTCCTCGGACGCCTGGCGACCGTGGCCCTCGACGGCCAGCCCGACAACGCGGCGGTCGGCTTCCGGCTCGAGGACGACGGGTCGATCCTGATCGGTGGGATGAACGTCACGGGAACGCGCAAGTGGCGCAACATCGAGGCTGGGAACGACAAGGTGGCGTTCGTCGTGGACGATCTGCTCTCGACGAAGCCGTGGCGACCGCGCGGGGTCCGCATCTACGGCAGGGCCGAGCTCGTCGAGACGGAAGGCCAGTTCGGCCCCGGGAAGTACCTCCGCGTCGTCCCCGAGGTCTCGTGGAGCTGGGGCATCGAGCCGGATGGCGAGCGCTTCCGCCGCCGGAGGACGACACACGGGGCCTAGGGTTCGACGGCCTCCCGCGGATGGAGCAGGCCGAACAGGTACGCGTCGGTGAGGGCCTCCCACGACGCCTCGATGATGTTCTCGCTCACGCCGACCGTGGTCCAGGCTCGCTCGCCGTTCGAGGAGTCGATCAGCACGCGGACCACGGCTCCCGTCCCGTGCGTCTCGGCCAGCACACGGACGCGGTAGTCCTCGAGCTCGATGTGCCGCAACTCCGGGTAGTCGTTCGTGAGCGCCTTGCGGAGTGCGTCGTCGAGGGCGCCCACCGGTCCGTGCCCCTCGGCCGACTCGATGTGGCGCGAGCCCTTCGTGAGGACCTTCACGGTCGCCTCGGCGAGCGGTGGCTCGCCGTCGCCGACCCGCTCCTCGACGTGCACGCGATAGCTGTCGATCTCGAAGAAGGGCTGCGCCCATCCGGCGGCTCGCCGCATCAGGAGCTCGAGGGAGGCATCCGCGACCTCGAACGTGTAGCCGCGTGCCTCGCGCTGCTTCAGCTCGTCGAGCATCTGCGGGATCGCCGCGTCGTCGGTCGCGAGGTCGAACTCGGCGGCCTTCATCTTCAGCGTCGCGGCGCCGCCGAGGTCAGAGGCGACCACCCCGCGCCGGTTGCCCACGGCGTCCGGCGACACGTGCTCGTAGGCCTCGCTGAACCGCGCCACGCCGCTCGCGTGCAGCCCGGCCTTGTGCGTGAACGCGAATCGACCGGCGTAGGGCTGACGGGAGTCGGGCGCGACGTTCGCGACCTCGGCGACGTAGTGCGCGACCTCGGTCAGCCGCTCCACGGCGCCGTCGGGCAGGCAGTCGGCATCCATCTTGAGCACGAGGTTCGCGGCGATCGGCACGATGTCGGCGTTGCCCGTCCGCTCGCCGTAGCCGTTCACCACGCCCTGGACCTGGAGGACGCCCGCTTCCACGGCGGCCAGCGCGGACGCCACGGCGCACCCGGCGTCGTCGTGCGTATGGATCCCGAGCGGCACACCATCCAGGTGGGCCCGAACCTCACCGACGACGCGCGCCACCTCCGAGGGGAGGGTGCCGCCGTTCGTGTCGCAGAGCACCAGCCGCTCCGCGCCCTCCTCGGCGGCGGCCTCGAGCACGCTGATCGCGAACGCGGCGTTGCCGCGGTAGCCGTCGAAGAAGTGCTCGGCGTCGAAGAACACCCGGCGGCCCTGGGAGCGGAGGTGCTTCACGGTGTCGCGGACCATCGCCACGCCCTCGTCGAGGTCGGTCCGCAGCGCCTTCTCCACGTGGACGTCCCAGCTCTTGCCCACGAAGGTGACCGTCTCGGTCCCGGCGTCGAGGAGGTCGCGCAGGATCGCGCTGTCCTCGGCCTGCTCCCCGGCCCGACGGGTCATCCCGAACGCGACGAGCTCGGCATTCGCGAGCGTCTCCTTCGTGGCGAGACGGAAGAACTCGGTGTCGCGCGGGTTGGCCCCGGGCCAGCCGCCCTCGATGAACGGCAGACCGAGCTGATCGAGCTTGTGCAGGATCCGCATCCGGTCCTCGACCGAGTAGGACAGGCCGGGCGCCTGGGCGCCGTCGCGCAGCGTCGTGTCGTAGAGCTCGACGCGGAGGCGGCCGGGGGCCGCGGTGTCGCTCATATGGCGGCGGCCTCCCTGACGAGGGCGCCGACCTCGCGGGTGGAATAGCCCATCTCCCCGGCGCGCATCGACGCGAGCTTCGTGCAGGCGAACCGGATCCCGGCGTCGATGCGCGCCGCCGCCCGCTCCTCGCCGAGCTGTGCCAACAGCATCCCGGTGGCGCCGATCGCCGCGAGCGGGTTGATCGTGCCCTTGCCCGTCTCCGACGGCGCGGTGCCGCCGATCGGCTCGAACATCGAGACGCCGCTCGGGTTGATGTTCCCGCCGGCGGCGATCCCCATCCCGCCCTGGATCATCGCTCCGAGGTCCGTGATGATGTCGCCGAACATGTTGTCCGTCACGATCACGTCGAAGCGCGAGGGCTGCTCCAGGAAGTAGATGCACGCGGCGTCGACGTGCACGTAGTCGGTCGTGACGTACGGGTACTCGCGCGAGATCTCGTTCACGACCCGCTGGTAGAGGTCGCCCGCGAACGTCAGCACGTTGGTCTTGTGCACGAGCGTCACGTGACGGCGGCGGCCGGGCCGCATCGCGAGGTCGAAGGCGTAGCGCACGATCCGCTCCACGCCGTGCCGGGTGTTCACCGAGGACTGCGCGGCCACCTCGTGCCGCGTGCCCTTGCGGAGGAAGCCACCGACCCCGCTGTACAGCCCCTCCGAGTTCTCCCGGATCACGACCATGTCGACGTCGGCCTCGGCGTGCGAGGGCACGAGCGTCTGGACGCCGGGGAACCGGATCACCGGGCGCAGGCCCACGTACTGATCGAGCTCGAAGCGGATCCGCAGGAGGAGGTCGCGCTCCAAGATCCCGGGCGGCACGCGCGGATCGCCCACCGCGCCGAGGAGGATCGCGTCGAGCCCCCGCATCGTCTCGAGGTCCCCGTCCGGCAGCGTCTCGCCCGTCCGGAGGTAGCGGTCGGCGCCGAGGTCGAAGTCCACGAGCTCGACGTCGAAGCCGTCGCGGACGGCCTCGAGCACCTCGAGCGCCTCGGCGACGACCTCGGGACCGGTGCCGTCCCCGCGGATCACGCCGATCCGGTACAGCCGAGCCCCCGTGCCGAGGCGTTCGGGGCGAACCGCCGTCGCGACCGCCGTCACGGGGTCACCTCGTCGGAGGTGTCGTTCTCGGCCGTCTGGTTCATGGCGGCCGTCACCGACGCTTCGGCGACCGATGCCGCGCGGTTGATCGCAGCGAGGTACGCGCGGGCGCTCGCCTCCACGACGTCGGTGGCGACGCCCCGGCCGGTCACCCGCCGGCCGTCGATGTGGAGCTGCACCACCACGTCGCCGAGCGCGTCCGACCCGCCGGTCACGGAGGACACGTTGAACGTGATCAGCCGCGCCTCGACGCCCGCCGCCCGCTGGATCGCGCCGCACGCGGCGTCGATCATGCCGTCGCCCATCGCCGACTCCTCCAAGACCTCCTCGCCGCGCCGGAGCCTCACGGTCGCCGTCGGCGCGAGATGGGTGCCGCCGCCCGAGGCCAGGGACTCGAGGACGAGAAGATCCTCCTTCCCGCCGCCGACCTCCTCGGAGACGATCGCCGCCAGGTCCTGGTCCGTGATCTGGATCTTCCGGTCGGCGAGCTCCTTGAAGCGCGCGAACGCGCGATCGCGATGGTCGTCCTCGATCGAGATGCCCACCTTCTCGAGCGCATCGGTGAACGCGTGGCGCCCCGAGTGCTTGCCCAACACGATCTGGTTGCCCTCGAGGCCGATCTCGACCGGATCCATGATCTCGTAGGTCGCGCGGTTGGCCAGCACGCCGTGCTGGTGGATCCCGCTCTCGTGCGCGAACGCGCTCGCGCCCACCACCGCCTTGTTCGGCTGGACCGAGTAGCCGGTCAGCGCGGAGACGAGGCGCGACGTCCGCACGATCTCCTTCAGCTGGAGCCCGTGCCGCACGCCGAGCGCCTCCGTCCGCGTCCGGACCACCATCGCGATCTCCTCGAGCGAACAGTTCCCCGCCCGCTCGCCGATCCCGTTCACCGCGACCTCCACCTGCCGGGCGCCGTGCTCGATGCCGGCCAGCGAGTTCGCGACGGCGAGGCCCAGATCGTTGTGACAGTGCGTCGAGATCGTGACGTGGTCCGGCGTCCGCTCGCGCACGATGCGGACCAGCTCGCCGAACTCCGTCGGCGTCGCGTAGCCGACCGTGTCCGGCACGTTGATCGTCGTCGCGCCCGCCTTCACCGCGACGTCGAAGCACGCGAGCAGGAACTCGAGCTCCGTGCGCGTGGCGTCCTGCGCGCTGAACTCCACGTCGTCCGTGTAGCCGGCCGCCAGCTTCACGGCCCCTCCGATCCCGTCCAGCACCTGCCGGTGCGACATCCGGAGCATGTCCTTCATGTGGATCTGTGAGGTCGAGATGAACACGTGGATCCGGAAGCGGTCGGCGCCCTTCAGGGCCTCGGCGGCCCGCTCGATGTCGCCGGGGACCACGCGGGCGAGCGAGGCGATCACCGGGCCCTTCACGCTCGTCGCGATCTCGCGCACCGCGTCGAACTCGCCGTCCGAGGAGATCGCGAACCCCGCCTCGAGGACGTCCACGCGGAGCCGCCCGAGCTGCTCCGCGATCTCGACCTTCTCGTCCTTCGTGAGCGCGATGCCCGGGGCCTGCTCCCCGTCGCGCAGGGTGGTGTCGAAGAACCGGACTACGTCGGGGTCGGCGCTCACGACGGCGGCACCTTGTCCTCGCTCCGAAGCCACGGCATCATCGGCCGCAGCTCGCGTCCCACCGCTTCGAGCTGGGAGGACTGCGCCTCGCGCCGCTTCGCCAGGAACCCCTCGAACCCGCCGTCCGCCTCCGCGATCCAGCGCTTCGCGAAGGAGCCGTCCTGGATCTCACCGAGGATCTGCCGCATCGTCTCGCGGGTCCGGTCGTCGACCACGCGCGCGCCGCTCGTGTAGTCGCCCCACTCGGCGGTGTCCGACACCGAGTAGCGCATCCACGAGAGCCCGCCTTCGTAGATCAGGTCGACGATCAGCTTCACCTCGTGCAGGCACTCGAAGTACGCGATCTCGGGCTGGTAGCCGGCCGCGACGAGCGTGTCGAACCCGGAACGGATCAGCTCCGAGACCCCGCCGCACAGGACCGTCTGCTCGCCGAAGAGGTCGGTCTCCGTCTCCTCCTGGAACGTCGTCTCGATGATGCCCGCGCGGGCCGCGCCGATGCCGTCGCCGTAGGCGAGCGCTCGCTGCAGGGCCTTGCCGGTCGCGTCCTGGTACACGGCGACGAGCGCGGGCGTGCCGTTGCCCTCCTCGTAGGTGCGGCGGACGAGGTGCCCCGGTCCCTTCGGCGCGATCATCGTCACGTCGACCTCGGCCGGGGGCTGCACCGTCGCGAAGTGGATCGAGAAGCCGTGCGCGAACATCAGCATGTCGCCCGCGTTCAGGTTCGGTGCGATCTCCTCCGCGTAGACCTTCCCGTGCGACGTGTCGGGCAGCAGGACCATCGCGACGTCGGCCTCCGCGACCGCCTCGGCCGTGTCGAGCACCCGCAGCCCGGCCTCCTCGGCCTTCGCGCGGCTCGACGAGCCGGATCGCAGACCCACGCGCACGTCGTGTCCCGAGTCCTTGAGGTTCTGGGCGTGCGCGTGGCCCTGCGACCCGAACCCGAGCACCGCGATCTTCTGTCCGGCCAGCGCGGATACGTCCGTGTCCTGCTCGTGGTAGATCGTCGCCATCGGTCCTTCCCTGTTCTCCTTGGCTTACACGCCGCCGCCGGTCCACGCCGGCGAGTCCTCCGCGCCCGCGGCCTTCGCCATCCGAAGCCCGCCCTTCTCCCTGATCCCCCGGTCGCCGCGCGCCAGCGCGATCCGGCCCGTGCGGGAGAGCTCCACGATCCCGAACTCGGACAGCAGCTCGCGGAGCGCCTCGAGCTTCTCCGGCTTGCCGGAGGCCTCGACCGTGAGCGTCGTCTTCGTGACGTCGACGATGCTCACGCGGAAGACCTCGGCGATCTCCATGATCCGCGCCCTCGCGTCGCCCTTGGCCCGGACCTTCGCCAGCATCAGCTCGCGCTCGACCGCCGACCCCGGGTCGTGCTCGAGGATCTTGATCACGTTGATCAGCTTGTTCAGCTGCTTCGTGACCTGCTCGAGCGGCTTGGACTCGACGTTCACGACGATCGTCATCCGGGAGAGTCCCTCGGTCTCGGTGGGGCCGACGGCGAGCGAGTCGATGTTGTAGCCGCGCGCGGAGAAGAGCCCGGCCACGCGCGTCAGGACCCCGGGCTTGTCCTCCACCAGGACCGAGATCGTGTGGAGGCTCATGCGATCGGTGCCTCCGCCGGGTCGTTCTGCGGCTGCAGGCCCTCCGGCCCCGTGATGATGTCGTCGTTCGACGCGCCCGCCGGGACCATCGGGAAGCACATCTCCTTGGCGTCGCAGCGGAAGTCGATCACGACGCTCCGATCGTCGACCGAGAGCGCCTTCTCGATCACCGCGTCCACCTCTTCCGGCCGCTCCGCCCGCAGGCCGACGGCCCCGTAGGCCTCCGCCAGCTTCACGTAGTCGGGCACGTCGTAGCCGAGGTAGACCTGGGAGTACCGCTCCTCGTAGAAGAGCTCCTGCCACTGTCGGACCATGCCGAGGTTCGCGTTGTTGATGATCGCCGTCACGAAGGGGATCTTCTCGGTGCTCGAGGTCGCGAGCTCCTGCGACGTCATCTGGAAGCAGCCGTCGCCGTCGATCGCGATCACGCGGCGGTCGGGCTGTCCGGCCGCCGCGCCGAGCGCCGCCGGCACCGCGAACCCCATCGTGCCGAGGCCGCCCGAGTTGATCCACGTCCGGGGCTTCTCGAAAGACCAGAACTGCGAGGCCCACATCTGATGCTGGCCGACGCCCGCGACCACGATCGTGTCGCCGTCGCTGTGGGCCCGGAGCCGCTCGATCGCGTACTGCGGCTTCAGTGGCCCGTCGGCCTGTTGCTCGTAGCGGAGGGGTTGCTCGGCCTGCCACGCCGCCAGCTGGTCGAGCCACGCGCTCCGGTCGGGGATCCCGGCCTCGTCCTGACGACGGGTCAGCTCGGCGAGCAGCTTCGCGGTCACGTCCTTGCAGTCGCCGACGATCGGAACGTCCGCGGTGCGGTTCTTGCCGATCTCGGCCGGGTCGATGTCGATGTGCACGATCTTCGCGTCCGGCGCGAACGTCGAGAGCTGGCCGGTCACGCGGTCGTCGAACCGGGCGCCGATCGCGACGAGGAGGTCGGTCTTCTGCATCGCGGTGACGGCCGTGTAGACGCCGTGCATCCCCGGCATGCCGAGGCACAGCTCGTGGGCGTCGGGGAAGGCGCCGCGCGCCATCAGCGTGGTGACCACGGGCAGGTGCCCGGTGGTAGCCAGCTCGAACAGCTCGTCGGTGGCGTCCGCCTTGATCACGCCGCCGCCGACATAGAGGACCGGCCGCTTCGCCTCGAGGATCAGCTTGGCGGCCTCCACGACCTGGCGCATGTTCCCCTTCGTCGTGGGCCGGTAGCCGGGGAGGTCGACCCGGTCGGGCCAGCTCCACGTGGTCTGGTTCACGAGGACGTCCTTCGGGAGGTCCACGAGGACGGGGCCCGGCCGGCCGGTGCGAGCGATGTGGAAGGCCTCGCGGATCGTCTCCGCGACTTCGCCGGGATCGGTCACCAGGAAGTTGTGCTTCGTGACGGGGATCGTGATGCCGGTGATGTCCGCCTCCTGGAAGGCGTCGTTGCCCACCGCCGGCGTCGGGACCTGGCCCGTGATCGCCACGATCGGCACCGAGTCCATCTTGGCGTCCGCGAGCGCGGTGACCAGGTTGCAGCCGCCGGGCCCCGACGTCGCCATCGCGACGCCGACCTTCCCGGTCGCCCAGGCGTAGCCCTCCGCGGCGTGGCCCGCCCCCTGCTCGTGGCGGCAGAGGACGTGGCGCACGGCGGAGTCGATCAGCGGGTCGTAGGCGGGCAGGATCGCGCCGCCGGGGATCCCGAAGACGATATCGACGCCTTCGCCTTCGAGGGCCTTGAACAGCGCCTGGGCGCCGCTGACCTTCATCCGGCGACCGCCTCCCGCTCGGGATCCTCGACCGGGCCCGTCTCGACCCGCTTCACGGTGGCGCCCAGTCGGCGGGCCAGGTTGCGACACGCGCGCTCGAACTCCCACGGTGTCCAGTCGCGGCGTCGGCTCTGCAGCTCCTCACCGCTGAACCCGCTCAGGTACGTGACCTCCGACGACAGGTAGCGGTCGACGGCGGCCCTCGTGGCGGGGTCGGTCGTCTCGACGCTCACCTGGCCGGGTCCTTCCCACAGCACACTGGCGACGGCGGCGCCGTCCTTCTCGAACTCGTAGCGCATCGGAGCCTCCTTCTCGGTCGTCTTGCGTGTATCGGCTGGTCGTGGGCAGAAAAAAACCCCCGCGGTGGCGAGGGTGTCGGCGCGGGACGCGGGCCTCTCGGGCCCGGCCGCGCCTAGCGGATAAGTACGAGGACGGTGCTCGGAGTTGTCCTCGCGCCCTTCATGGTCGAGCCAGTGTCGGCGGTGGGGCTGGGAGTGTCAACCCCCGGACGGCCGACGGCCCATCGGAGGGTGCTAGCGTTCGGCCGCCATGGCCACGGACCCCCGGCTCGAGAACGTGCTCGAGACGCTGTGGCCCGGTCGCCAACCCACGCTCTCCCCGATCACGTCGGGCATCACGAACGCGAACGTGAAGGTGGAGCTCGACGGGGAGGCCTTCGTGGTTCGCCTGCCCGGCGCCGACACCGAGCTGCTCGGGATCGATCGCGGGGCGGAGCTCGAAGCCACGCGGACGGCTGCGGCGGCGGGCGTCGGCCCGGAGGTGGTCGACTTCGTGGACGGCTGCCTCGTCACACGGTTCGTGACCGGCGAGCCGATCCCGGAGGCCGCCCTCCAGCGCGAGGCCGTGCTCGCGAACGTCGTCCGCTCGATCCGCGCGATCCACGCGTCCCCGCCGATCGCGTCCACGTTCCCCGTCTTCCGGATCGTCGAGCGCTACCGGGAGCTGGCGGCCGAACGCGGCATCACGATCCCAGAGGCGTACGACTTTGCGCGCGAACGCGCGGCGCAGATCGAGCGGGTCTTCGCCGCGAGCCCGATGCCGGCCGCGACCTGCCACAACGACCTGTTGAACGCGAACTTCCTGATGGACGGCGACCACGTCTGGATCGTCGACTACGAGTACGCGGGCATGGGCGACCCGTTCTTCGACCTCGGCAACTTCTCGATCAACAACGGCCTGAGCACCGAGGCGCAGGAGGTCGTGCTCCGGCTGCATCTCGGCGAGGTGCGAGACACCCACCGGGCGCGGCTCGGGCTGATGCGGCTCATGTCCGACTTCCGCGAGGCGATGTGGGGCGTGCTCCAGCAGGCGCTCTCGGTCCTGGACTTCGACTACGTCGGGTACGCCGACCGGCACTTCCGCCGGCTCGAGGTGACCGCCTCCGACGAGCGCTTCGTGCGCTGGCTCGCCGACGCGGAGGAGCGGGCGTGACGGAGGCGTTCCGGGCGATCGTGATCGGCGGCGGCGTGGGCGGCACGTCGATCGCCTATCACCTCGCGTCTCTCGGATGGTCCGACGTCCTCCTCCTCGAGCGCGCGGACCTCACGTCGGGATCCACGTTCCACTCCGCCGGCCTGGTGGGGCAGCTCCGGTCCTCGGTCAGCCTCACGAGGATGATGATGTACGGGACCGACCTCTACCGACGCCTCCAGGACGAGACCGGGGTCGACGTCTCGTGGCACGAGGTGGGGTCGCTCCGGCTCGCGTCCTCCGAGGAGCGGATGCAGGAGCTCCAGCGGCAGGCCGGGTGGGGCCGCACGTTCGGGCTGCCCCTGGAGATCCTTTCGACCGAGGAGGCGCGCGACCGCTTCCCGCTGTTCGACCCGTCGCTCGTGCTCGGCGCCGCGTTCCTGCCCACCGACGGCTACCTCGACCCGAGCGGGCTCGCGTTCGCCCTGGCCGAAGGAGCGAGGCGCCGCGGCGCGGAGATCCGCACGAACGCGCGCGTGACCGGGATCGAGGTGCGGGACGGCCGCGTCCATGGCGTCGTGACGGAGGAGCATGGGAGGATCGAGGCCGACGTCGTGGTGAACGCGGGCGGGATGTTCGCGCACCAGCTCGGCCGGATGGCGGGGGTCGAGGTGCCGGTCGTCCCGTTCGGCCACCAGTACCTGCTGACGGAGCCGATCGAGGGCGTCACCGCGGACCTCCCGACCCTTCGCGACCCCGACCGGCTCGTGTACTTCCGGCCCGAGGCCGGCGGCGCCCTCGTGATGGGGGGCTACGAGCGGAACCCCCACCCGTGGGCCGTGGAGGACGGCCCTCCCGCGGACTTCAACGGAAAGCTGCTGCCCGAGGACTGGCCGCGGTTCGAGGCGCTCGCGGAGGCGGCCGCCTCGCTCGTCCCGGCGATGGGCGACGCGGGCGTGGTCCGGCTCCTGAACGGGCCCGAGGCGTTCACGCCGGACGGCGAGTTCATCCTCGGCGAGTCCGACGTGCGTGGCTCCTTCGTGGCGGCGGGCTTCTGCGCCCACGGGATCGCCGGCGCCGGGGGGATCGGCAAGGTGCTCGCCGAGTGGATCGTCGACGGCGAGCCCGAGTGGGACGTGTGGAAGATGGACGTCCGCCGCTTCGGCCCGCACTACCGCTCGCGCGGCTACGCGCGCGACCGCGCCTACGAGGTCTACGCCACCTACTACGACATCCACTATCCGGGCGAGGAGCGGCTGGCCGGACGCCCGCTGAAGGTCCCGCCGGCGTACGCGCGCCTCCAGGAGCTCGACGCCGAGTTCGGCGAGAAGTCCGGATGGGAACGGGTCAACTGGTTCCGTTCGAACGAGGACGCCGCGCACGAGGGTCGACGGCCGCGCGGCTGGGCCGGCGAGCACTGGTCGACCGCGATCGTGACCGAGCACCTCGCGTGTCGGCGACGTGCGGCGCTGTTCGACGAGAGCTCCTTCGCGAAGCTCGACGTCTCGGGTCCCCACGCGTGCGCGTTCCTACAGCGGCTCTGCGCGAACGACGTGGATCGCCCGCCGGGCTCCGTCGCCTACACGCAGATGCTGAACCCGCGAAGCGGGATCGAGAGCGACCTCACGGTGACGCGCCTCGCGGACGATCGCTTCCGGCTGGTGATCGGGACCGCGTTCGGGAACCACGACCTCGCGTGGATCCGCAAGCAGCTCGGGTCCGAGGGACGGGTAGAGGTCCGGGACGTGACCGGGGCGTTCGCGTGCTACGGCATCTGGGGGCCCCGGGCTCGCGACGTGCTGCGAACGCTCACCGACGCCGACCTGTCGAACGACGGCTTCCCGTACCTGCACGCGCGAGAGCTCGACGTGGGGTCGGCCCCCTGCCTCGCCCTGCGCGTGACCTATGTCGGCGAGCTCGGATGGGAGCTGTACACGCCGGCGGAGTTCGGGGCGAGCCTGTTCGAGGCGTTGCTCGAGGCCGGCCGGGACCACGGCGCGGTCCCGGCCGGCTACCGCGCGATCGACTCCCTCCGCGTCGAGAAGGGCTACCTCGCGTGGGGCGCCGACCTCACGCCCGAGGAGGACCCCTTCCAGGCCGGGCTCGGGTTCGCCGTGGACCTGGAGAAGGACTTCCTCGGGAAGGACGCATTGGCGGCGCGGCGCGATCGCGAGCGGCCGCGCCTGGCCACCCTCGCGCTGGAGGACCCGCGGGCGATGGTCCTCGGCAACGAGCCGGTGTTCCACGGCGGCGGCGTCGTCTCCCGGATCACGAGCGGGGGCATCGGCTACGCGGTCGGGCGCTCGATCGCGTTCGCCTACCTGCCGGGATCGCTCCCCGGCCTCGGCACGCGCCTCGAGGTGGAGGTGTTCGGCGAACGGGTCCCCGCGGAGGTCGTCGGCCGAGCGCTGTGGGACCCGGCGGGCGAGCGGATCCGCGGCTAGGCCTTGCCGGGCGTGAACGAGTGACCGTTCCAGGCGGCGCGGATCCGCTTGCGGAGCACGCCCGACATGTCCAGGTGCACGGACTCCGGAAGTTCGCGAGCGCCGCAGGCCAGCAGGAGCACGATGCCTTCGCCCTCGAAGCGCTGGAAGTCGTGCATCGGCCCGGGAGCATCGATCGAGGCCTCGAGGACGAAGACCGGGTGGTAGCCGTACTCCATCGTGACGGTCCACACGTAGAGCACGCCGCCCCGCGACCGGATGTGCTCGACGGCCTCCGGCGTGGCCTCGATCCTCACGGACCCAGCGTGCGGCCGGCCATCGGCTCCGTCAACGCGCGGTCTCGGCCAGGAGCCGGCGGAACTCCGGGCCGGTGAACACCTCGCGGGCACGCCCCCACCGCTCTTCCGCCCATCCCCAGAAGTCGTAGTCGATCGACGAGATCTTCGCCTGGATCGCGGCCCACAGGGTCCACCCCACGTCGGACATCACCGCCTGCAGCTCCATCCGCGCGAGGAGGGCCGGCGTCGCCTCCCCGAAGTACGCCGCGCAGAGCGCCGCGCGCCGGTCGGCGTCGAACCCGCATTCCTGCGCCGTGTCCCCCAGCTCGAACGTCGGGTCGTTGTTCCCGCTGTACTCGAAGTCGACGATCCACAGCTTCGCGCCGTCGTCGATGTAGTTCTCCGCGAGCAGGTCGTTGTGGCACGGCACGGTGGGCAGCGGTCCGGCGGCGAGCGCGCGCTCGATCGCCGCCACGTCGTCCCCGTGCTCCCCGAAGCCGTCCGGGATCCGGACCTCGTGCTCGACGCAGACGCCGCGGTAGAACTCGATCAGACGGAGCATGTCGAAGTCCCGCAGGAATCGCGGCCCGGCGTGCAGCCAGCGGAGCGACGCAGCGATGCGCGGCGCCATCTCCGGCGCCCGGAGCCGCTCCGACGACATCGTCGTTCCGTCGACGAACTCGATCACCATGACGTCGAGGTCCTCGAGCACCTCGACGATGCGCGGCGACACGCCGGTCGTCGACGCCGCGGCGGCGTTGTGCCGCTCGTTCTCGCGATCCACTGCCAGGAGCTCCGTCGAGGCGCCGGGGATCCGCACGACGTACCGATCCCCTTCCGCGTCCACGAGGTAGTTCGTGTTGGTCAGCCCGCCGGAGAGCTCGGAGACGTCTGTCTCGCGGCCACGCCAGACCGAGACCCGCTCGAGCACCTCCTCGATCGTGGTCACGCGGCGATCCTCCCGTCGCCGTCGACCAACACGTCCGGAGCGATCTCCGCCGGGACGGCGTCGCCGAACACCTCGACCTGGAGTCGAGCGCCGACACCGAGCTCGACAGGGAGGGAGGCGAGCCCCACGTTTCGCCCGACGGTGAACCCGTAGGCGCAGCTCCGCAGCCGACCGACGACCTCCGAGCCGCCGAGCACGGCCTCGCCGCCGTAGATCGGGACGTAGGCGTCGTCGTCGCCGACGAGGACGGTGCGGAGCCGTCGCGAGACGCCTCCGTCGCGCAGCTCGAGGAGCCGGTCGCGACCGATGAAGTCGCGTGCATCGAACGCGACGAACCGCTCGAGCCCGGCGTCCAGCGGCGTGTCGTTCGCGGTCAGGTCCGAGCCCAGGTACCGGAAGCCCTTCTCGATCCGCAGCCCGTCGAGGCACCGGTAACCGCACACCTCCACACCGTGTCCCGCGCCCGCCGTAGCCAGCCGATCCCACACCTCGACGGCCCACGACGGCTCGACGAACAGCTCCCAGCCCGCCTCGCCCGCGAAGCTGACGCGCTGTGCCCAGACGGGTGCGGCACCGACCTGCAGCGCGCGGCCGCTCATCCGCGGGACGTCCTCGCTCGCGAGGCTCGAGCTCGTGCAGGCGCCGAGGATCGCGGGCGCGGCCGGCCCCCAGAGCGCGATCACGGCGAGCTCCTCGCTCGCGTCCCGGAGGGAGACGTCCCGCAGATCCTCCCGGAGCGCGATGCTGCGCAGCCAGCCGAGATCGCCGTCGATCGCGCCCGCTCCGGTGATCACGCGGAACCCGTCGGCGCCGAGGCGGACGATCGTCACGTCGCCGACGATCCCGCCACCCTGATGCAGGAGCTGCGAGTACACGACCGCGTCCACCGCGACGTCGACGTCGTTGGCGGCCGCCCGCTCAAGCAGCCGGAGCGCGTCCGGACCCACCACCTCGATCTTCCCGAACGAGCTCAGGTCGAAGAGGCCGGCGCGCTCGCGAACCGCGCGATGCTCCTCGCCCACCCGGTCGAGCCAGGGCGGCCGCCTCCACCCGAAGCCCCGTTGCTCCGGCCCGGCCCGTCGCCACGCCTGCCCCGGCTCGCATCGCTCCGCGCGCTCCCACCCGTGCTTCACCTGGAAGACGGCGCCGGCTTCCTGGAGCCGTCCGTGCAGCGGCGACACGCGCTTCGGCCGGCCCAGCTCGTCGTGATCGAACGGATACCGAAGGAGGTAGTAGTAGCGATAGGCCTCCCTCGCGAGCTCGGCGACCCAGCCCGCGTCCTCGTGCACGTGCCCGAACCGCCACGGCCGGTACGACGTGAGGTCGAGCTCGGTCTCGCCCGCGGTGATCCACTCGGCGAGCGACCTCCCCAGCCCGCCGGCGCCGCCGAAGCCGTTCAGCGAGAGCCCGGCCGCCATCCAGAGGCCGCGCACGTCCGGCACGGGGCCGACCAACGGGTTCGCGTCGGGCGTCATCGCGTCCGGGTGGCAGACGAGCTTCACGATCTCCGCGTCCGCGACGAACGGGAACCGACGCGCCGCTCCGCGGAGCAGCTGCTCGAACCGATCCATGTCGGGCGGCAGGGACCGACCTCCGTGCTCCCACGGCGCGCCGTCGATCCAGCGCGCGACCGGGTCGGGCTCGTAGCCGCCGAAGACCACACCGCCCGCCTCCGACATGCCGTAGACGAGGTTGTCCGGGTCGCGGAAGCACGGCATGTCCCGCGGGAGCTCCCACCCGGGCACCGCTTTCAGGGCGATGTGCTGGTGATCGACGGGGGTGGAGGGGATCCGCACCCCGGCGAGGGCGGCGACCCGGGGCGCCCAGATGCCCGCGGCATCGACGACCACCTCGCTCTCGATCCGGTCGCGCTCCGTCCGCACGGCGACGATCTCCTGTCGATCCGAGAGCTCGATCCCCGTCACGCGCTCCTCCGTGCGGATCCCGACCCCGAGGGCACGAGCCGCGTCCGCGAGCGCGTACGTCGCGGTGTGCGGGTCGAGGAACCCGTCGCCGGGGACCCAGACGCTCCCGTAGAGGTCCTCGGAGCTCGCCGCCGGCATCCGCGCCAAGGTCTCTTCGGGAGAGAGCAGCTCCACCTCCAGCCCGATCCCCCGTGCCCGCGACACGCCCCGCTGCAGCTCCCGGAACGACTCCGGGCTCGAGGCGATGCGCAGGCTCCCCACCGCGTCGAACACGCCGAGCTCGCCGTAGAGCTGCACGGAGTATCGGCGGAACGCCATCATCGTCGGCGACGGGTTGAACATCGTGACGAGCCCGGCCGCATGCGCCGTGGACCCGCTCGTCAGCTCGCCCTTGTCGAGCAGGAGCACGTCCGTCCAGCCGGCGCGGGCCAGGTGCAGCGCGACGCTGCAGCCGGTCACGCCGCCGCCGATCACCACCGCGTGTGCCCGATCGCTCACGGACGCCTCCCCCGACGGAGGGGGCGGGACCGACGGCCCCGCCCCATCGCCCCTGTCCTCGGTCGACTACTCGGGAGGGATCTCCCGGAACGCGTACTCGACCTTGAGGCCGGCGTTCGCTCGGACCTGCCGCATCACGAAGTACACGAGCAGGCCAAAGAGCGCGGTCCCGAGAACGATGTAGTAGGGCACCGCGTCTCCCGTGTAGGCGAGGCCGAGCTCCTCACGGAACAGGAACGACCCCACCATGAACGAGCCGAAGAGGAACCCCAGCGAACCGACGATGGTCACGAGGGGAACGTTCCCGACCGTGTACGCGGCGCCGGGAGACGCCTCGTACACCTTCCGGGCTCGGTAGGGCAGGAGCGCGGCCGCGAGCGCCGAGAGCGTCATCACCGCCCCGTTCGCGAACGTCACGCCCAGCGTCCATCGGGTCCACTCCCCGATCATGTTGAACCCCCAGATCACCGGGATCGCTGCCACGAAGTAGGCGATGTGAGCGTTCACGGGGGTCTTCCAACGCGGGTGCACGCGAGCGAACCAATCGGGAAGCAGCCCGTCCAGTCCCTGTGCCACCATGATCCGCGTCGTCCCGATGTAGCAGTTACACACGATCTGGAACGAGTTCAGGATGAACCCGATCCCGATCAACAGCACGATGACCCAGCTGCCCGTCAGTCCCATGGCCATCAGATTGGGGAACATGATGTTGCCGCCGATCGTCGCCTCGGGCACCCCGTACCAGTAGCCCGAGGAGGCGACCAGGATCCCCTCCTCGCCGATCCCGTTCTTCATCGCCACCGCCAACAGGATCAAGAGCCCGGCGGTCACGGTGAGCGAACCGACGATGATGAACGCCTGGCTCCGGAACACGTTGGCGTTCTTGATCTCGCCGCCCTGCTCCGAGGAGTAGGTGGCCCACTGGAGGCTCGTCCACGCGATCGGCGCGACCAGGAGGGTTCCGAGGAGCCAGAACGGCGGGTCGAAGTTCACGCCCGCGTCCGCAGCCGCGGCCCTGGCGGTCTCGAAGAATCCCTGGACGCCGTTGACCTCCCCGGCGAACGTGTCGAGCTTCGCGGTCGCAGATCCAGGGTCGTTCATGAGGAAGAGCAGGAGCACGATCCCGAACGAGATCAGGATCGCGTACCACATCACGTACTGGAATCGGACGTAGTTGCGGAAACCGGTGACCAGCAGAACCAGGGCTGCGAGCGCGTTGACGATGCTGATCACGATGATGCCGGTCGTGCCGGCGGCCCAGGTCCCGATGTCGGTGAACGCGTTCACGCCCGTGGTCACCCCGAGACCGATGAAGGTCGGAGCGATGCCGAGCGTCGCGAGGAGCCAGCCGGACAGTGCGACCCACTGCAGGATCCAGACCACGAAGAACGCGAAGACGACGGTGAATCCGAATCCACCGCCGAACACGCGGCTCTGGAACACGTAGTCGCCGCCCGAGCGGGGAAGCGCGGTCGCCAGCCAGACGTAGGCGAGCGCGATCGGCAGCTCGAAGAGGAACGCGAACACGATCCCGAGGACCAGGTTGGACCCCTCGAGCGCGGTCGGCGCCCACACGTAGGTCCAGGGGAAGATGATCCCCATCGTGAGGACGTTGTAGATGAACGCCGAGTACGGCGACATCACCCGGACGAGACCAGAAGCTCGCCGGGTGAACACCTGCGGCGCTACCGCTTCAGCCATCCCTCCCTCCTTCTGTGCGTCACGCCGGCTCAGCCGGACGTGAATTGGTGTCCCAACACTTCCCCGCCCCGGATCGCGACGATCAGACCGCGCAGCACCCCCTCTCCGTACTCGCTCCCGGGGTTGAACGCCGGGGTGCGGCCGTACCTGGTCGCCCCCCGAGACTCGTGGATGTGTCCGTGCAGCCCGACGGTCGGCTGGTGGTTCGCGAGCGCGTCGGCCACCGCCTGCGACCCGGCGCCGTAGTGGACCGGCTGTCCCCTCTCGATCACGGGAGTCGGCGGCCAGACGGAGGCATCCAGCTTCAGGCACGTGTCCAGACCGGAGTCGAGCGGCGGGCAGTGGAAGTTGAAGACCGTCTTCGCAGGGTCCGCCACCGACGGCATCAGCTTCTCGATCACCTCTCCGATCTCGTCGTCGGTCCGTTCGCGCGGCGTCTCCCACGGTGTCGGCGTGGAGTAGCCGATCGTCAGGAGCTCGTGCTCGTCGTCGAGCGGCACGGCGCGGTTCTCCGCGTTCACCACGCGTTCGGTCGTGGTCTCGTCGAGGGCGCTCAGGACCTCGTCGGTGTCGTCGTTGCCGCCGCAGAGGTACACGTTCACGGGCGTGTCCGCCAGCCGCTCCTCGGCGAGGGCCACCCACTCGGCCAACCGCTCCTTCGCGAGGACGTCGAAGAGGTCGTCGATGCGATCCTGCTGCCCCTCGTAGGACGCGTACTCCTCCGGATCCATCTCCTGCCAGTAGAACCCGAGGGTCTGCATCGTCTGCTTGAACTCGGCGAGCTGCTCCTCGCTCGTGATGTGATGGTTCTGTCCCTGCAGGCGCGCCCGCCAGGTGCCACCGGCCTCGCGCACCATCGGGATCAGGAGCTTGCCCATCAGGTCGCCCCCGAACACGAGCGCGTCGACCTCGTAGAACTTCGCGGCGTTCAGGAACTTGCGGTACGTGGGCTCCGACCCGTGGATGTCGCAGGCGTAGAAGAGGCGCGTGGCGCTCTCCTTCGCCCTCTTCGAGAAGAGCGGCATCAGGCATCCTCCGGCACAACCATCAGCTCACCCACGTCCCGATACCACTTCTTCCGGTCGCCGACCTTCGCGCGGAGCTTCCACAACATCGACTTCGGCTGCGCCTCGATCCGCGCGAGGGCCGCTCGGACCTGGTCCGAGACGCGCCGGGTCTCGTCGTCCGTGAGCTGTTCGTAGTGCTCCGCCATCTGGCGAACCTTGTCGAGGTTCATCGTGAGCGTGCGCCACCATCCCCATTCCTTCGCGCAGATCTCCGCGATACGTCCGATGTTGATCGTGGCGTCGTCCCTGTCCCCGAGCGGGAACTCGAGCAGGAGCGTGATCGTGTCGATCAGGTCCTTCTCGTTGATCTCGACGATCTGCATCTTCTGCAAGAGGAGCTCGGCGAGCGGGATCGTCTCGGCATCCAGCTCCAGGCGTCCCTTCCACAGGACCGTGTGACAGAACTCGAGCTTGTCGAGGAAGACGTCGATGTGCATGCCGATCCCCGGATGCTCGGCGACCACGCGGGAGCCCTCCGAGCCCACGTAGACGTGGGGATCCTCGACGTAGCCGGCGCGCGCCAGCATCGCGCGGATCTGCGGCGACTCCCGACCGTAGGCCGCGAAGTCGATGTCCGTGTAGCGGCGCCCGAGCTTCTCGCGGAGGTACGCGTGGTTCGGGCACCGGCGCGCGAACGCGACCGCGCCGAGGAGCCTCAGCGTCGTGCCTTCCTCGCGGGCGAGTGCCAACAACCGGTCGGCTTCGGCCTCGAACTCGGCCTTCTCCAGGACTACCTCCCGAAGGATCCCTCGGCGCGGGGACGGCGGAAGGAGTCTGTTCGCTCAGGCGGCGCGGCGCAAGGTGTCCGGACGCTCAACCGCCGAGCGCAGCCAGGAACCCGTCGAGGTCGGGGGCGACACGGTAGGAGGGCTCCACCCGTCCCTCGAAAGCTTCCACTGTCTTGTAACCGTTCCCGGTCACGTAGGCGACGACCTCCTCGTCGGGACGGATCACGCCCTGGTCGACCAGGCGCTTCAGGTTCGCGATCGTGACGCCGCCGGCGGTCTCGGTGAAGACGCCCTCCGTCGAGGCCAGCAGCTGGATCCCGTCCAGGATCTCGGACTCCGGGCACCACTCGATCGCGCCGCCGGTCTCGCGGGCGACCTGCAGCGCGAAGGCGCCGTCGGCGGGCGAGCCGATCGCGAGCGAGCGCGCGATCGTGTCGGGCTTCATCGGGGCGACCTCGTCGGCCCCGTCGCGGAACGCCTGCGCGACCGGCCGGCACCCTTCCGGCTGCGCGCCGCTCACGCGGTACGCCTTCTCCTCGATCGCGCCGATCGCGATCAGCTCCTGGAACGCCCGGTGGATCTTCGTCAGCAGGGCGCCGCTCGCGATCGGCACGACGACGTGATCGGGCAGGCGCCATCCGAGCTGCTCGGCCGTCTCGAAGCCGAGCGTCTTCGAGCCCTCCGCGTAGTAGGGACGCATGTTCACGTTCACGAACGCCCACGGGAGGGTCTCGGCGACCTCGGCGCAGAGCCGGTTCACGTCGTCGTAGCTCCCCCGCACGGCGACGACCTTGGCGCCGTACACCTCGGTGGCGAGGATCTTCGCGCGCTCGAGGTCGTCGGGGACGAACACGTAGCACGGCATGCCGGCGCGGGCCGCGTGCGCGGCGGCCGCGTTCGCCAGGTTGCCGGTGGACGCGCAGGACAGGGCCTCGAAGCCGAACGCCCGCGCCATCGTCGCGGCGATCGATACCACCCGGTCCTTGAACGAGTACGACGGGTTCCCGGAGTCGTCCTTGATCCAGAGGTCGCGGAGCCCGAGGGCGGCCGCGAGTCGATCGGCACGACGGAGCGGCGTGAAGCCGGCGCCGAGATCGACCCGGTCGAGGCTCGGCCCGCCCGGTAGGAGCATCTCGTAACGCCAGAGGGACGCGGGCCCGGCCTCGACCTGCTTGCGGAAGTCGGTCCCGTCGAGCGCGTCGAGGTGGTAGGAGGGCTCGAGCGGTCCGAAGCACTCCTCGCAGATCGTGAGCGGCTCGACGTTGTAGCGCGCGCCGCAGATCCGGCACTGCAAGGCCGCAGGGGTCGTGATCGCCGGCGTCATGACGCGATCTTCATCGCGCGTCCATCATCCGGTCACGGCGCCGTGGTCGGCCCCGCCGACGAGCTTCGCGTACTTCGCGAGCGCACCTCTCGTGTACCGGGGCTCGGGGGCCACCCATGCCTGCCACCTGGTCGCCAACAGGTCGTCGTCCACGAGCAGCTCGAGGGAGCGCGCGTCGGCATCGATCCGGATCCGGTCGCCGGCCTGGACGAGCGCGATCGGCCCGCCCACGAACGCCTCCGGGACGATGTGACCCACGCTGTAGCCCTTCGTGGCGCCGGAGAACCGGCCGTCGGTGATCAGGGCGACGTCCTTTCCCAGCCCCGCTCCGGCGACGGCCGCGGTGACGGCCAGCATCTCGGGCATCCCCGGCGAGCCCTTGGGGCCCTCGTAGCGGATCACGATCACGTCGCCGGGACGGATGTCGCCGGACGTGACGGCGGCGAACGCGTCCTGTTCGGAGTCGAAGGGGCGGGCGACCCCTTCGAACGTGAGGCTCTCGGCCCCGGCGACCTTCACGACCGCGCCGTCGGGCGCCAGGTTCCCGCGGAGGATCGCGATCCCGCCCCACGGATGGATCGCCTCGGCGGCCGCGTGCACGATCTCGCCGTCCGGAGCGGGCGGGGCGAGCTCGGCCAGGTTCTCGGCCTGCGTGTGTCCCGTGACCGTCAGGCAGTCGCCGTGCAGGAGGCCGCGGTCGAGGAGCTCCCTCATCACGACGGGCACGCCCCCGACGCGATCGAGGTCGCTCATCACGAACTTCCCCGCGGGCCGGACGTCGACGAGGTGCGGTGTGGCCCGGGAGATGCGATCGAAGTCGTCGAGCTGGAGGTCGACGTCGGCCTCCCGGGCGATCGCGAGCAGATGGAGCACCGCGTTCGTCGAGCCGGCGAGCGCCATCACGACCACGATCGCGTTCTCGAACGCCTCCTTCGTGAGGATGTCCCTCGGCACCGGCCCACCGGCAGCGACGAGCTCGGCGGCGCGGATCCCGCTCTCGCGCGCGAGCACCTCACGGCGGTAGTCCACGGCGGGAGGAGACGCGGCGCCGGGCAGCGAGAGGCCGATCGCCTCGCCCACCGCCGCCATCGTGTTCGCGGTGTACATCCCGGCGCACGAGCCGGTCGTCGGGCAGGCCGCCCGCTCGATCCCGAGCAGCTCCGCGTCGTCGATCGTGCCCTTCGCGTGCGCGCCGACGGCCTCGAACACGTCCTGGATCGTGATGTCGCGGCCCTCGTAGGTGCCGGGGAGGATCGTGCCGCCGTAGAGGTAGACCGACGGAAGGTTCAGCCGGGCCATCGCCATCATCATCCCCGGCTCGGACTTGTCGCAGCCGGCGATGCCGACGAGCGCGTCCAGCCGCTCGGCGTGCATCACGAGCTCGACGGAGTCCGCGATCAGGTCGCGGCTCATCAGCGAGGCCTTCATGCCTTCGTGGCCCATCGCGATCCCGTCGGAGACCGCGATCGTGCCGAACTCGATCGGGACCGACCCGCCCTGGCGCACGCCCTCCTTCGCGAGGGCGGCGAGCTTGCCGAGGTGGTAGTTGCACGGCGTCACCTCGTTCCACGACGAGGCCACGGCGACCTGCGGCTTGCCGAAGTCGTCCTCGGAGAAGCCGACGGCCCGGAGCATCGCGCGGGCGGGAGCGCGGTGGGGTCCTTCGGTGACCTCCCAGCTCCGCGGCCTCGAGTGGGACGAGGTCGGATCGTGATCGCCAGTCATGGGGTGCCTTTCGTCGACGACCTGCGAAGATGCGGGGCTTGAGCCTAGCAAGGGCCGGCCGCGCGCCGGCGCCCGAGGGGAACGAGGCGTGACGTCGTGATCGAGGATCCGCAGATCCCACCCGACACCGGACGGAGCTGGTGGCTCCGCGAGGCGCTGGCCATCGATCCGGGGGAGCCGGCGCCGCCCCTGCGGGCGGAGACGGCCGCCGACGTCGTGATCCTCGGCGGTGGCTACACGGGCATGTGGACCGCGCTCCACCTGAAGGAGCTCGACCCGAACGTCGACGTCGTGGTCCTCGAGCAGGACATCGCGGGCGGTGGAGCGAGCGGGCGCAACGGCGGGTTCGTCAACTCGTTCTGGGGCGACCTCGACTACCTCTCGCGCCACTTCGGCGACCGCCAGACGATCGCCCTCTGCGAGGCGGGCGAGGAGAGCGTCGGCGCGATCGGCCGCTTCTGTGACGAGCACGGCATCGACGCCTGGTTCCGCGGCGACGGTGAGTACGTGGTGGCCGCCTCCGAGGACCAGGTCGGGCGATGGGCGGACGCCGTGATCACCGCCGACCGGCTGGGGGTGAGCGAGCACTTCCAGGTCCTGTCGGCCGTCGAGATGCGCGAACGGATCTCCTCACCGGTCTTCCGCGGCGCCCTCTACCGGACGGTGGGGGCGACGGTGCACCCGGCGCGCCTGGCCCGCGGGATGCGCCGGGTGCTGCTCGAGCGCGGCGTGCGGCTGCACGAGGACACGCCCGTCACACGCTTCGGCGCGGGCGATCCGGCCCGGGCCGAGACGCCCGGCGGGAGCGTCCGGGCCGGAGCCGCCGTCGTGGCGCTGAACGCCTGGGCTCATCACTGGAAGCGGTTCCGGCGGACCATCGTCGTGCGGGGCTCCTACATCGTGATGACGGAGCCGGCGCCCGAGAAGCTGAAGGAGATCGGCTGGACCGACGGTTCGGGCGTCGCCGACATGCGCTCGGCGGTCCATTACGTGCGGACGACGCCCGACGGCAGGATCTCGTTCGGCCTCGGCGGCATGCAGCCGAACCTCGCGAGGCGGATCGGGCCGCGGTTCGCCTACGACCGGGAGGCGATCCGGATCGCGATCGCGGACCTCCACCGGATGTTCCCCGGGTTCGTCGACGTGCCGATCGAAGCCGCGTGGGGCGGGCCGATCGACGTCTCCGGCCATCACCTGCCCATGTTCGGCACGATCGGCGAGGGCAACGTCCACTACGGACACGGCTACACCGGCAACGGCGTCGGTCCCGCGCACCTCGGAGGCCGCATCATGGCCCACCGCATCCTGGGGAAGCCCGACCCGGTCCTCGACCTCCCGCT
>JBOGVD010000140.1:0-8013 GCA_050696355.1 Actinomycetota bacterium | reverse complement strand
GTCGCCGACCCAACCGACCATCACGGCCTCCTCCCACCCGAGCGATCCTCGCCGCAGGAGCACGAGGGCCCTCCGCCGGAGGGCCCTCGGACGCGCTTGCGGTGCCAGCACTCGTGGAGGTGGCGGGAATCGAACCCGCGTCGCAGGGCGACCGTCTGGGACTTCTCCGGGCGCAGCCGGCGGGAAGATCTCGCCTCAGGCCTCCCACCGGCGGAGGGACCCTCGGCCAGCCCGGGTGCGATGTCCCTCGGCGGTCCCCGGGCGGAACCACCTCGGTGAGGCCTGCTCACGATGCCCGTCCCCGGCCGCAGGCCCTGCCGGGAAGGACAGCTACCTAGTGACTAGGCAGCGAGCGCGTACTCTTCGTTGGCGCTTGTGTTGGTTCCGGCGTTTTACGAGACTCCGGAGATCTCGGCCCGCTTCTCCCAGGCGTATACCGCCCTGCTCGAAGCCAGTACACCCCCGTATGTAGTTGTCGTCCGATTATACGGCCCGACCATCGTCATCGATACCGGTCCCCGAGCTCCCGGACCACGTCCGCGATCAGATCCACGTCTTCGGGACGGTTGCGCCAGTTGACCGCCGCCGGCCGGAACGCGACCTTCCCGTCGTACTCAGTCATGCCGAAAAAGACCCGACCGTCGAGGATGGCCTCCTCCCCGATCCTGTGATTCAGCTCGTCCAGTCGATCCTCCGCGTAGCCGCTCGGGTGGTATCGGAAGCACACGATGTTCAGACGCACGTCCGCCAGCCGCTCGAGATCCGGCTCCTCGTCGACCCGCCGAGCGAGGTGCTGCGCCAGGTCGAGATGCTTCTCGACGGTCGCCTTGTAGCCACTTCGCCCGTAGGCGCGAAGGGTGGCCCAGACCGTGAACGCCCTCGCCCGTCGCGACATCTCGGGCCCCAGGAACCCCCAGGTCGGCTTCGGTCCCAGTGGGTCGGGGAGGTAGGCAGCGCCGGACGTGAAGACGGGTGCCTGCAGCGCTCGGTCCTTCACGAACGCGAAACCACAGTCGTAGGGGACGTTCAGCCACTTGTGGCCGTCGGCGATCACCGAGTCCGCGCGTTCCACGCCCTCGACGAGATGGAGCGAGCGATCCGAGAGGGCGGCGAAGAGACCGAACGCACCGTCCACGTGGAGCCAGGCTCCGTGGCGCTCCGCGAGGTCGGCCATCGCGGCCAGCGGGTCGAAGTCGCCGGCGTTCACCTCTCCGGCGCTCGCGATCACGACGGCGGGCGCACCATCGAGAGCCTCGAGCTCGCGTTCGAGCGCCGCGAGGTCGAGCCGCCCGATCCCATCCGCCGCGAGCTTCCGAACGGCATCCCGACCCAGTCCGAGCATCGAGAGGGCCTTCGTGTCGCTCGGATGCACGTAGCCGGAGCCGAAGACAGGCATCCGCGGCAGTCCGCCGAGGCCCTCCACGTCGACATCGACCCCGTGTCGAAGACCCCACCATCGCCGGGCGCAGGCCAGGGCGGTGAAGTTCGCCATGGTCGCGCCGGTGGTGAGGACTCCACCCCACGACTGCGGCAGGCCGAACAGCTCCTTCAACCACCCGAGCGCGATCGACTCGAGATGTCCGCCCAGCGGCGTGGCGACCCAGGCTCCCGGGTTCTGGTCCCACGTCGACGTGAGCCAGTCCGCGCCGAGGGCCGCCGGCGTCGTCCCGCCGTTGACGAAGTGGAAGAACTTCGGTCCCGCGGAGTGCACGAGCCCGCCACCGCCCTCGAGCAGCTCCTGCAGGGCCGCGATCGCTCCGACGCCGTCCTCCGGGAGCGATCCGGCGAAGGATGCCGCGGCGTCCTCCGCCTGAGGATCGCGGACGGGACGATCCTCGACCGCATCGAGGTACTTCCGAGCTTCATCCGCCACGAAGGCGATGACGGCGTCCAGCTCGTCCGGGTCCGGAGGCGTGGGAGACATCGCCCGACGGTACGACATCAGCGGCGACGTCCGAGCTCGCGTCGCATCTCGCGCTCGTGTTCCCGCTCGGCGATCGCCTGGCGCTTCTCGTGACTCCGTCTGCCTCGGGCGAGCGCGAGCTCCACCTTCGCGAGCCCGTGGGTGAAGTACACCCGGAGCGGGACGAGCGCCAGGCGGTCCTGCTGCTGCGCGTCACTGAGCTTCGAGATCTCCTGACGGTGCAGGAGGAGCTTCCGCGGCCTGACGGGGAGATGCGACTTCTTGTCGCCCTGCTCGTACGGAGGGATGTGCATCCCCTCCAGCCAGACCTCTCCGCTCCGAACGCGAGCGAACGCCTCCGCGAGCGACGCCCGTCCCCCCCGGAGGGACTTCACCTCGTCTCCCGTCAGCACGATCCCCGCCTCGAACGTGTCCAGGATCGCGTAGTCGTGTCGCGCCTTCCGGTTGGAGGCGACGGTCTGCTCCCCCTCGCGATCCTTGCGTCCCATCGAGCCGGCCTCGATCTCAGACGTCGAGGAAACGACGCATGCCGATCGTGCCGGCCACCACGGCCACGAGCGCGGCCGCCAGCAGGATCCATGGCATCACGGCGACCACGTCGCTGTTCTTGATCAGGGGCAACCACGGCGCCGTCCCCCGCAGGTTGTCCACGACGAAGACCTTGACCAGGAAGAGCCCGGCGATCGCCGCGGCCGCGCCGAGCATCGCCTCGACGAGGCCCTCGATCAGGAACGGCACGCGGATCCGCCAGTTCGTCGCGCCGACCAGGCGCATGATGCCGATCTCCTTTCGCCGGGCGAACATGCCCATCCGGAGCGTGTTGGCGACCAACCCGATCGCCGACGCCAGCATGATCACCGCGATCCCGAAGACGCTGAGCGACAGGACCCGGGTGAGCGCGTCGAGGCGATCCAGGAGCTTCTGGTAGTCGGCGACGCTCCGCACTCCCGGCTCCGTGCACTCCTGGTGCTGATCGCCGTCGGGCTCCACGACCACGCGGCAACCCAGGGCCGCCGTGATCTGTCGGAAGTTGGTCACCTCGGACAGGTTCACGCGGAGCGACGTGGGGATCACCTCCTTGCAGTCGACGTTCTCCACGAACACGGGCTGTCCTTCGAAGAGCCGGCGGAACTCCTCGCACGACCGCTCCTTGTTCCAGTAGTCCACCGCCGCGACCGCGGGTACCTGCTGGAGCGTCTCCGCGAGCCGTGTGACGGTCCCCGGGTTCACCGGATCGGTCAGGTACACCTGCACCTCGACGTTGCCCGTCAGCACCCTGGTCACGAGCTCGAACTCCCGAGCGATCAGCAGGGACAGCCCGAACAGGAACAGCGCGATGAAGGACGTGGACATCGCTGCGAACGCGACGACGCCGTTGCGGCGGAGGCCGGCGGCGGTCTCGCGGAAGAAGGCCTCGAGCCTCGCCATCAGCTGTAGACGCCGCGGGACTGATCCCGGACGACCCGGCCCTTGTCCAGCTCGATCACGCGCTTGCGCATCGCATCGACGATCGCTTGATCGTGCGTCGCCATCAGGATCGTGGTGCCGATCCGGTTCACCTTGTCGAGGAGGCGCATGATGTCGACCGACGTGTTCGGGTCAAGGTTGCCGGTGGGCTCGTCGGCGAGCAACACGAGGGGCCGGTTCACGCAGGCGCGTGCGATGGAGACGCGTTGCTGCTCCCCGCCCGAGAGTTCGTCCGGATAGGCGTTGAGCTTCTCGCCGAGCCCCACGTAGTCGAGGATCTCCGGCACGCGCTGGTCGGTCACGTGCTTGGCCTTGCCGATCACCTCGAGCGCGAACGACACGTTCTCGAACACCGTCTTGTCCTGCAGGAGCTTGTAGTCCTGGAAGACCGTCCCGATGTTCCGTCGCAGGTGAGGAACCTTGAACGAGGTGATCCGCGAGAGGTTCTTGCCGGCAACGAACACGTCGCCGCGACTCGCCTCCTCCTGCTTGAGGAGGAGACGGATCATGGTCGACTTGCCGGAGCCGGACGGACCCACGACGAAGACGAACTCGCCTTTGTCGATCTCGACCGAGACGTCTTCGAGGGCGGTGACGCCGTTCCGGTACACCTT
The DNA here is from genome assembly GCA_050696355.1 of Actinomycetota bacterium. Lineage (GTDB taxonomy): Bacteria > Actinomycetota > UBA4738 > UBA4738 > HRBIN12 > JAJNBA01. The sequence continues at coordinate 4,008 of JBOGVD010000140.1, read as the reverse complement.
GGTGACGCGTTGAAGGCTGATCATGGCGTGATGAAGAGGACGTGTGGATGGGGTCGGCTCACCCTACCAGAGGTCTTCTCCAGGAGCGGTGAAGGTAGGCTGGCGTCCGTGGACGCCGCGGATGCGAGCCAGCTCGCGCCGCGCCGGCTCGTCACGTGGCTCGGGCCCGTCCTGATCCTCGCCTCGGTCCTGTTCGCGCTCCGGGGGTTCGTCGTCGGCGGCGCGCTGACGAACCAGCATCCGGACCTCCTCACCTTCTGGCTGCCGCGCTGGTCGTTCCTGGGCGACGCGTTCGCCGCCGGACGGATCCCGTTGTGGAACCCCTTGGAGATGGCCGGCTATCGCTTCGCGGCCGATCCGCAGAGCGGCTGGCTGTACGCCCCGCCCACGCTGCTGTTCTCCGCGTTCCCAGCGGGCCTCGCCCTCCGGCTGTTCGTCGTGTTCAACCCGCTGCTCGCCGGCCTCGGCCTCTTCGCCTTCCTCCGCAAGGAGTCGCTGGGGCGTGCGGCGGCCACCGTCGGAGGACTCGTCCTCGCGATGGCGATGTCGACGTCGACGATCGCGATCTCACTGCCGTTCGCCGGGGCGATCGCATGGACGGCGGTCCTGTTGGTGGGGACGTCCGGCTACCGGCGGGCCGAGCGCTGGTCGGGGCGGCTCGGATGGCTCGCACTCGCCGCCTTCGCCTGGACGCAGGTGGCGGCGGCCCACATGAGCCACGGGCTCGTGATCGCGACGGCGTTCGCGACCATCGTCCTGATGGCCGGTGCGATCGCCGACACGCGCGCCGGGAACCTCGGGTGGCGATCCGCCGGTGTTCGCGTCGCGCTGTTCCTGATCGTCCTCCCCGTCGCGGCTCTGCCGATCCTCATCCCCCACGTCGACTTCCTCGGCGAGTCCAGCTTGCGGGGTGGGTACGGAGCGCTGGGAGACAGTGGGCTGTCGGAGGTGGGCGACCCGCTCGGCTCCGACGGGGTCTGGGCAGCGTGGCCGCTCGGGTTCGCGGCCGCACCAGGCGCCTACGCGGGCGCCGTCGCCCTCGCGTGCGGCCTCCTCGCCGCTCGTGCCCGGCGCCTCGGGATCCTCGTCGTGGCGGTCGGAGGGCTCCTGCTCGCCGCCTACATGCTCACGTCTCCCCTCCTCGTGGGCGCGGGCTGGTTCCGATCGGTTGTGCTCGAGATCCCCTTCGGCGACGTCTATCTCCACAATCCCGGGCGTTTGCGGTACGTGGCGGTCGTGGCGCTGCCGATCCTGGCCGCGGTGGGCCTGCAGGGGCTCGCCGAGCGCCCGCTCGCACGACGAGCCGCCGTCGGGTGGCTCGGCGGCGCGGCGGTCGCCTTCGTGCTATGGCCCCTCGCGGCAGGGGGCAGCCTCGTCCGGTACGCGATGGTCGCCGGCGTCCTGATCGCCGCCGCGCCGTTGCTGTTCGGGTTCGCCACGCGCCGGTGGGGGTGGACGACCGCGCCCGTCGTGGTCGCGGTGCTCGCCGTCGAGCTCATCGGGAGCGCCGTCTACGCGCAGGCGTACGAGGGCGGCACGATCTTCACGGGCCTCGAGACCGGTGAGCATCCCGCCCTCGTGCCCCAGGTGCTCCGCTCGCCGATGCTCGACGAGGAGGCCTATCTCGCGCCGACGCCGATCGTGGAGCACCTCCGGGCCGCGCCCGGCCGCTACGCGACGTGGGCGCCGCCGGCCGCCTTCTTCGAGAAGGGCTATCTCTGGATGAAGGCGCCGCTCGACTGGCCGGCGCTCGCGCCGACGCGCGGCACGCTGTTCGGGGTGCCGGACGCGCTCGGCTACAACCCGGTGCAGCTCCCCCGCTACTGGCGCTTCATCCGAACCACGAACGAGCTGTCCGTCTTCTACAACGCGACGGTCCTCAACGTGCCCTCCGTCGAGGATGTCCGCCTGCTGGGGTTGCGATACCTGGTGGTTCCCACCGGTCTCGACCCGCCCGTGGACGGGCGCGTCGTCGAGGAGGCCGACGGCTATTCGCTCTGGGAGCTGGGCGATGCCCAACCGATGGCGACCGGCACCGGCCTCGTCGAACACGCACGCGACGTCCGAGAAGCGCTGACGATGGTGACCGCGGCGGGGTTCGATCCGGCGGAGTCGGTCGTCGTCGAAGATCCGGACGTCGTCACCGCGACCGGATCGAGCCCCTTCGATGCCGCCGTCGTGGAAGCGTCGCCCACCGAGCTCAGCCTTCGGCTCGGCCCCTCGAGCGGCGGCGTGCTCACGGTGCGGAACGCCTTCGATCCCGGATGGCGGGCCGAGGTGAACGGCAGGCCCGCGCGCACGATCCCTGTCGACGGGTTCCTCCAGGGCGTGGTGGTACGGGGCACCGCCGCCCGGGAGGTCGTCCTCACGTATCACGACGACGCGGTGATGCTCGGGCTCGCTCTGGGGACGGGGATCTGGTCGGTGCTCCTGGCGGCGCCGCTCGTCGCGCTCGCGGCCGAACGGCGGCCTACCCGGCTTCGGCCACGGAGGCCCGTCGCCGGAGCTCGCCCTCGATGAATCGATCGATGTCGCCGCCGAGCACGCGCGAGGGGTCGCCGAGCTCGACGTCCGTGCGATGGTCCTTCACCATCTGATACGGGGCGAGCACGTACGAGCGGATCTGCGAGCCGAAGTCGACGGCCTTGCGCTCGCCGCGGAGCTCGTCCATCTCCTCGTCGCGCCTCCTGCGCTCCAGCTCGGCGAGTCGCGCCTTCAGGATCCGCATCGCGACCGCGCGGTTCTGGAGCTGCGAGCGCTCGTTCTGGCACGCCACCACGATCCCGCTGGGCAGGTGCGTGATCCGGACGGCGGAGTCCGTCGTGTTGACCGACTGTCCGCCGGGGCCGGACGAGCGGAAGACGTCGATCCGCAGCTCCTCCTCCGGGATCTCGACCTCCTCTTCCTCCGCAGCTTCGAGGAGCGGGATCACGTCGAGTGCCGCGAACGAGGTGTGGCGGCGCTTCTGGGAGTCGAACGGGCTGATCCGCACGAGGCGATGGACGCCGCGCTCGGCCGACAGGAGACCGTACGCGTTCGGCCCGTGGAGCATGAACGTGGCGGACTTGATGCCCGCCTCCTCCCCGTGATGGATCTCGTCGACCTCCATCCGGAAGCCCTGCTTCTCCGCCCAGCGGCCGTACATCCGTAGGAGCATGTCGGCCCAATCCTGCGACTCCGTGCCCCCCGCCCCGGCCTGCAACGTCGCGATCGCGTCGTGATCGTCGTACGAGCCCGACAGGAGCGCCGTCAGCTCGACGCCCTCCAGCTCACGCTCCAGCCGCTCCAGGCCGGACGCCAGCTCGTTCGTGAGCTCGCGATCCGCTTCGTCCTCGAGGAGCTCGTCGGTCGCTTCCAGGTCACCGAGGGTGCGCTCCAGCCGGTCGTAGCGGTCGACCTGATCCCTCAGCCGAGCCAAACGCTGGGTCAGCTGCTGACCGCGCGCCGGGTCGTCCCAGAGCGACGGGTCGGATGCCTGGCGCTCGACGTCGACGAGCGCCGCGCGCTTGCCGTCGACGTCAAAGGAACTCCTTGGCGGACAGGATGCGGTCGCGGAGCTTCTTGAGCCGTTCGGTGTGGTCGCTCATGCCTCGATACTAGTGCTCGCCCACGCGGCCTCACGCGGCCCACGAAGTGACGAGCGTCACGTTCCCCGGGTGCTCGATGCCACCGACATCGTGCGGTCGCCGGGCTAGCGTCGCTTCCGTCGGCGGACCGAAGGAGGCGGCCGGTGAGCACGAGCGTAGAGGGCATCCGCCCCGGGATCGCATGGAACGCCACCCGGGCCGCGAGCGTCCTGATGGTCGTGATCATCGCGGCGATCGTGTTGATCTTCTGGTCTTCCTTCCAGGGAGCCGATCCGGAGCCTCTTGCGACGAGGTCGCCGAACCGCATCGCGGCTCCCCACGAACCGACCGTGGTCGACGGAGAGGCCTGCGTGCAGTGCCTCCCGTGACCTGAGGACGAGAGGTACCCCCCTCTCATCGGCGGCCGGCCGGGCCGAAGGCC
>JBOGVD010000139.1:0-31215 GCA_050696355.1 Actinomycetota bacterium | reverse complement strand
CCTCGCCCGCCTGACGGCGGGCGAGGACGAACACCAGGTCGCTCAGGCGGTTGAGGTAGCGCCGGACCTCGGGGTTCACGTCACGGCCCTCGCCCTCGAGGGCCACGACGTGACGCTCCGCCCGCCGGATCACGCTGCGCGCCAGATCCAGGGCCGCGCTTCCCGCGTTCGCGCCCGGCACGATGAACGCCTGCGGCAGCGACCGGTCGGCCACGAGCGCATCGATCCGGCGTTCGAGACGTTCCGTCATCTCCGCCGTCACGAGCGAAACACCGGGCTGGAGCTTGGCCCGCCCGGCGGGATCCGTGGCGAGATCGGCGCCGACCACGAACAGCTCGCGTTGCAGGGCAAGGAGTTCATCCGCCATCTCCGGCTCCACCGACGCGCGCGCGAGCCCGAGCACAGCGACGGCCTCGTCCGTCGTCCCGTAGGCCTCGGTCGCCGCATCGTCCTTCGAGACACGCCCCCCGTACAGCAGACCTGTGGTCCCGTCGTCGCCGGTCTTCGTGTAGATGCGCGGCATGGGGAGCTAGCATAGGGCGTCGCTGCGGACGCCCCTACGATCCAACCCGATCCGAAGGAGCGCCCCGGAAGGAGGTACCGCGTGGCCGGAAGGTTCGGATCCGTCGTCACGGCCATGGTCACGCCGTTCCGTCCCGACCACGGGGTGGATCTCGACGGCGCGCAGGAGCTCGCGTCCTGGCTCACGGACAACGGCTCCGACTCGGTCTTCGTGGTGGGCTCGACGGGCGAGTCGCCCACCCTGTCCCACAACGAGAAGGCCGACCTGTTCCGCGCCGTCGGCGAGGCCGTCCGGGGCAAGGGTCAGTTGATCTGCGGGACGGGTACCTATTCGACCGCGGAGACCCTTGAGCTCACCCAGGCCGCGGAGGATGCGGGCGCCGACGGTATCGTGGTGGTCACCCCGTACTACAACAAGCCTCCGCAGCGCGGCCTCGTGGCGCACTTCGAGCACATCGCGGATGCCACCGAGCTCCCGATCATCGTCTACAACATCCCCAGCCGCACGGGGACGCGGATCGAGCGGGAGACGATGCTCCGGATCGCGGAGAAGCCCAACATCGTGGCCGTCAAGGACTCCACCGGTGACTTCAAGGCCATCTCGAACCTGATCTCCGAAGCACCCGACGGGTTCGAGATCTACTCGGGAGACGACTGGGCGACGTTCGGGTACGTGTGCCTTGGCGCCGTAGGCGTGGTGAGCGTGGCGTCGCACCTCGTCGGGCTGCAGATCAAGCAGATGATCGAGCTGATCGAGACCGGGGACGTGCCGGCCGCCCGCAAGCTGCACGAGGATCTGTCGCCGCTCTTCAACGCGCTGTTCGTCACGTCCAACCCGATCCCCGTGAAGGCGGCGTTGGACATGTTGGGCCGGCCGGCGGGACCACCCCGGCTGCCGCTCGTCCCCGCCACCGCGGACGAACGGGAACGGATCCAACGAGCACTGGAGGATGCCGGTCTCCTCTGAGTCTCCGGCGCGACTCGTCTTCCTCGGCGGGGTCGGCGAGGTTGGCCGGAACATGGCCTGCCTCGAGCTGGACGACCGCATCCTGATCATCGACGTCGGGCTGTCCTTCCCGTCCGGCGACATGCCCGGGATCGACCTCGTCCTGCCGGACTTCGACTTCCTGCGATCGAAGGCCGACTTGATCCAGGCGGTGGTCCTCACGCACGGGCACGAGGACCACATCGGGGCGCTGCCGTACCTGCTCCGCGATATCGATCGCCGTCTCGAGGTCTACGGCACGGCGTTCACGCTCGCGCTGCTGCAGGGCAAGCTCGAGGAGCATGAGGTGGATCACCTCGTCGACCTCAGGACGGTCACGCCGGGCGAGCAGGCGACCTCCGGGCCCTTCACGCTGCGCTTCCTCCGCGTCACGCACTCGATCCCGGACGGGATGGCGGTCGTGGTCGACACGCCGTTCGGGTCGATCCTCCACACGGGCGACTTCAAGATCGATCAGACCCCGCTCGACGGGAAGGCCACCGACCTCCACGGGCTCGCCAAGGAGGCCGGCCGCGACAAGGGCGTGCACCTGCTCCTGTCCGACTCCACGAACGCCGAGGAGCCGGGGTACTCGGTCAGCGAGCGCACCGTCGGGCCGGTCCTCCTCGACATCGTCGAGGGCGCCCCCGGCCTCGTGGTCGCGGCCTGTTTCTCGAGCCACATCCACCGGGTGCAGCAGATCGTGAACGCGGCGCGCGCGAACGAGCGCGTCGTCTCCTTCCTCGGACGGTCGATGCTGAAGTCCGTCGATGCCGCCCGACGGCTCGGGCACCTCCATGTCGAGGACCGGGACGTCGTGGACATCTCGGAGATCGACCGGCTGGATCCGGGGCGCGTCGTCGTGATCTGCACCGGCTCGCAAGGGGAGCCGTACTCGGCGCTCTCGCTCATGGCGCAGCGGCAGCACAAGTGGGTCGAGATCGGCCCGGGCGAGACCGTCGTCCTGTCGTCGTCGTTGATCCCGGGCAACGAACCGGCGATCCATCGTGTCGTCGACTCCCTCTACCGGACCGGTGCCGACGTCTTCCACATGCCGTCGGACCCCGTGCACGCCTCCGGGCACGCCGCGCAGGAGGAGCTCCGCCTGATGCTCTCCCTCGTCCGCCCGCGGTGGTTCATCCCGGTCCACGGTGAGCGGCGTCACCTGCAGCATCACGCACGCCTGGCCCACGAGGTGGGCATCCCGCCAGAGCGGACGCTCGTCTGCGAGGACGGCGACGTCGTGGAGGTCGGCGAGAAGGTACGGCACCTCGACCGGATCCAGGCGGGCATGACCTTCGTGGACGGACTGGGGATCGGCGACGTGGGGGGCGAGGTCCTGAGGGACCGTCGCAAGCTCTCGGCGGACGGCGTCGTCGTGGTCGTCATCATCGTCGATTCGCAGACGGGCGAGCTCGTGGCCGGCCCGGACGTCGTGAACCGCGGCTTCGTGCACGAGGAGACGTCAGGGGACATCCTCGAGGAAGGCCGGAACCGCGTGATCCAGGCCGTCAAGGAGTCCTCGGACGCCCGCGTGACCGACCCCTCCGCGCTCCAACAGAACGTTCGGCGCGCCCTCGCGAGGTACTTCAGCGAGGTGACCCAGCGCAAACCCATGATCCTGCCGGTGATCATGGAGGTCTGAGCACCGGGACGCCGTCGCTCAGCCGAGGGCCCGGAAGGGCTCCGGCTGGTAGTGGTCGAGCGTCGCGACCCACTCGGGGATCGCCTCCGCAATCGCGGTGTCGTCGCGGACCAGCCACGAGAGGTGCCGGAGCGCGTGCTCGATCACCTGCTCGACGGCGATATCGGTCGGTGGTGCGGTCGCCTCCCCCCTCGCGAGGTCCCTCCGAGCGATCTCGGCCCGCTCGAGCGTGTCGGCGGGCAACGTGGCGGGCGGATCGACGACCGCGACGTAGGTGAGGACGAGACGACCGCCGTCGTGCCGCCACGACGTGGAGTGCACCACGCGCGGGCTGAGGTCGTACCAGCCGAGCGTCTCGAGGACGACGTTGCCCGGGCTCCCGGGAACGGGCAGCCCCACGTGGAGGGAGTCCGCGTGCATCGGCTTCAGCCAGACGACCGACCCCGCGTCGAGGGTCAGGATCAGCAGCTCGAGGGACTGCTGGACGAACTCGGAGGACCAGGGAACGTCCGAGACGGGCGGACCGAGCTCCACGACCGGATCCGAGCGTGGCTCCGAGGGTCCCCCCGCGCCGGGGGGGCGGGGCGTGTCGCTCATCCGACCTAGCCGCCGCCGGCGGCATCCGTGTCGACCTGCCGCCAGATCGCCCTCACCTCGTCCGCCGACGTCTCGATGCCGTGGGCTGACCGGCCGTGCGCCTGCACCTGCTCGATCACCTCGTTCTCGGTCCCGCGGCATCGCCAGCCGCACCGGCACGTCACTTCCATCAGCATCGACGAACCTCCCACGCCCAGGATAATGCCGTGGAAGGCCCACCCTCGCCAGTGAGGTCCTTGAAGCGTCCGCCTCAGCCGTCATGCTTGTCGGGACATGGCTACGAAGACTTCCCCCTCCCGGAGGGCCGGGAGCAGCGGGTCGCATTCGCGTCCCTCCAAGAAGGCCCGCTCCAAGAAGAAGCCGTCCAAGACCCCGGTCCGGACGGTCCTCTCTCCCTGGGCTCGCGACGCGCTGGGCATCGGCCTCATCGTGCTGTCTCTGCTCGCCGTCCTCTCGGTCTGGATCGAGGCGGGTGGACCGGTGGGCCGGGCGATCTCCTGGCTCCTTCGGGGCGCATTCGGCATCGGCGCGTATGCCTTCCCGGTGCTCGGCGCCTGGTGGGGCGTCGTCCTCCTGCGCGACACCGCGCGGGAAGACCGGGTCCGCATGGCCATCGGCTTCGCGATGCTCGTCGCCGGGGTCCTCGGCCTCGTATCGCTCTTCGCCGGCAACCCGAGCCTCGCCGACGGCTGGGACGCGGACCGGCTCGCCGACGCCGCCGGTGCGGTGGGGGCGCTCGCGGCGTGGCCCCTCGCTCGCGTGATCTCTCCGGTCGGCGCGTCGGTCGTCTGCGCCGGCCTCGCCAGCCTGGGGCTGCTGATCTTCACCGGGACGCCGTTCGCGGCGCTCAAGGAGAAGATCGACGGGTTCCGTGAGGAGCGCGACCAGCGGGATCCCGTCGCCGTCTCAGCGCGGGAGAAGGAGCGGACGGCTCCGCCACGCCGCCGCCGGCTCCGCGACGCATTCGGCCTCGGCGAGGACATGATCCGTCTCCCCGACGCGGCGGAAGGGGACGACCTCTCGACGGACGTGATCCCGATGGCGGACGAGGAGAGCGCGTTCCCGGCCGGCCCCGTACCTTCGGTGACCAGAGGCCTCCGTACCCGGACCGTGAAGACGCCGTTCGGGCCGTACCAGCTTCCGCCACTCGACCTGTTGCGGACGGCGCCCGCCTCCAACGCGGATGCTCGGGTCGAACGGGACTCCCTGGCGGCTCTGGAACGGACCCTGCAGACGTTCGGGGTCGACGCGCAGGTCGTTGGCGCCCACCGGGGTCCCACGGTCACGATGTACGAGGTGGCGGTCGCGTCCGGGACCAAGGTCAACAAGGTCCTCGGGCTCTCGAGCGACATCTCCTACGCGCTGGCCACCCCCGACGTCCGGATCCAGGCGCCGATCCCCGGCAAGTCGGCGATCGGGATCGAGGTGCCGAACACGAACCGGGACTTCGTGATGCTGGGCGACGTGCTCCGGTCCTCGGCGGCGAAGCAGGCGACCCATCCACTCGAGGTCGCCCTCGGCAAGGACGTCCACGGTCGCGCCCGGATGGTGAACCTCGCGGAGATGCCGCACCTCCTGATCGCCGGAGCCACCGGCGCGGGGAAATCCTCACTCGTGAACTCCTTCATCACGTCGCTCCTCGCTCGGACCACACCCGAGGACGTTCGCCTGATCCTGATCGACCCGAAGCGGGTGGAGCTCAGCCACTTCGGCGAGGTGCCGCACCTGCTCTCGCCGGTGATCGTCCATCCCAAGCGCGCCGCCGAGGCGCTCCAGTGGATCGTGCGCGAGATGGAGATGCGCTACGAGCTCCTGGCAACGGTCGGCGTCCGCGACATCGATTCCTACGAGGAGGGCCTGCGCGACGGCACCCTCCGGATCCCACCCGGCCTGGAGGAGAAGTTCGAGCACCTGCCATTCATCGTGGTCGTGATCGACGAGCTCGCCGACCTGATGATGGTGGCCCCCCGGGACGTCGAGGACGCGATCTGCCGCGTGGCACAGATGGCGCGGGCCGTCGGGATCCATCTCGTCGTGGCGACCCAGCGGCCGTCTGTCGACGTCGTCACCGGTCTGATCAAGGCGAACATCCCGTCCAGGATCGCGCTGATGACGTCGTCGCAGGCGGACTCCCGCGTGATCCTCGACATGAACGGCGCCGAGAAGCTCGTGGGACACGGCGACATGCTGTTCGCTCCCTCGAACATCTCGAAGCCGCTCCGGATCCAGGGTGCCTGGGTGACCGAGGCGGAGGTGCGGTCGATCTGCGAGTTCGCCCGCGGGCAGCGGGAGGTCGTCTACGAGAACACGGTCGAGGGCCTCGCGCTCCCGCCGGGCGAGGGGACCGGCGAGCACGGGCTCGGCGACGACGACGACCTCATGGAGCAGGCGGCCGAGCTCGTCATCCGGTCGCAGCTCGGGTCGACGTCGATGCTGCAGCGGAAGCTCAAGGTCGGGTTCGCGCGCGCCGGACGCCTGATGGATCTGTTGGAGGAACGCGGCCTCGTCGGGCCGTCGCAGGGTTCGAAGGCCCGCGACGTGCTGCTCACCTGGGAGGAATGGGAGGAGCGTCGCTCCGCCGAGGTTTGAGGGTCAGATCGCGCCGACGCGGCGGGCGACCTGGAACAACGTGTCGGCATGCTGCTGCGGGTCGATCATGAGGCGTCCCGAGACACCGACGTGCGACTGCCAGTACGCGTAGATCCGCTCGATGGGCCACCCTCGAGACCGAGCGCTTCGCATGCTGCGGACCATCTCGCTGCCTGCCCAGATCGCGTCCGGGCTCACGAGGAACCCGCCGTTGCCGCCCTCGATGGACCGCCAGAAGGCCCCGATGCACCCCCACGACCCCTCGTCCCGCAGGCCGGCGACGAGGAGGTACCGCACGGGACCGTCCGACAGCAGCTGCGCCGGCGGCAGGACGCCACGGACCGTCGCCAACGGAGAGTCGTGGGTGAATTCCCGAGGCACGCGTGCTTCCAATCGGATCCCTCCCTGCGCCGGCAACTGTAGTCCCCCGCTCAGCGCGGTCCACCGTCCGGACGGCCGATTCCCTGCGGGACCTTGGACCTAGGCCGGTGGGCGCGACGACCGGCGGTCCTCGACCGTGATCGCCCACTGCTCGTGATCGCGCCAGCGACCTCCGATCTTCAGGTAGCGGAGCGCCAGCCCTTCCTTCCGGAGGCCGGCCGCCCGCACGAATGCGATCGACCGCTCGTTCTCGGGCTGGATGCTCGCCTGTACCCGGTGGAGCCGCAGCTCGCCGAACGTGTGCCGGAGCACGAGCTCGAGCCCCTCTCGCATGTATCCCTGTGACGCGAAGGGCCCGAACGCGTAGTAGCCGAGATAGGCGTTGCGGAAGTGACCGTAGAAGATCTGGCCGAGGCCGAAGTACCCGACGATCGCGCCGTCGTCGTTCCGGCGGACCACGAGGGGTGAGAGCGAGGCCCTCGTCACCAGCTCACGGAACGCCTCCGGCGTCGCCGGCGGGTCTGACCAGGGCCGATGCAGCCGGCGGGAGGCGCGGACGTTCCGGAGGAACTCCTGCTCGTCGGAGGGGAGGAGCGGGCGCAGGTGCACGCGGCCGCCGCCCCGACGGGAGTCTCGCATCGCGGGAGTGTAGGCCCCGACGGCTAAGCTTGCGTCACATGGCCGGCTCAGCGACGGATCCCCGGACCGGGGTCGGCTCGGCCCTGCGACGTGCTCGCGAGGTGCGAGGGCTCTCCCTCGACGAGGCGGCGCGCGACACCAGGATCCGGGTCGATCAACTGGATGCGCTCGAGCGGGAAGACTTCGACGTCCTCCCGGGCGAGGTGTACGCGCGTGCGTCCCTGCGCACGTACGCGAGCTACCTGGGGCTCGACGCGGACAAGGTCACCCGGGTCTATGCCCGCACGGTCCAAGAGACGATGCAGGCGCCGCCTCCCGGCAAGCTCGGCCCGGTCGAGCGGATGATCGCCGCGAGCCGGATCCGGGACAACCAGCGGTTCCTCCTCGTCGCCGCGGTGACGATCCTTTTGATCCTGCTCGCGTTCGGGCTGCTGTCCCGAGGTGCCGCCGCACCGCCGACGGGTGTGATCCCGCTCGCCACGTCCTCGCCGGTGCCAGAGAACCCCACGATCCGGGTCGTGGTGGTGGCCCGCAACGACCTGGACGTGGAGTCCGAGTCGGACGGCGTCCCGGCGACGCAGACGCTCCGCCCGGGGGAGACCATCACGCTCGTGGCCCTGGAGCGCCTCGTGTTCACGGTGGAGGACGCCGGGCTCGCCGAGGTCAGCCTGAACGGGAAGGACGCGACGCGGGGGATCCCGGGGTCGCCGTTCACGTATCGCTTCACGTTGGGAGATGACGGAGGGGACCCATCGTCGAACGGGTGAGACCGCTCGGGCTCGGGTGGCCGAACGTGGTGTCGATCGGCCGCATCGCCTTGATCCCCGTCGTCGTCGTGCTCATCAGCGTCGACCGGGCCGAGACGAGGTGGCTGGCACTGGCCGTGTTCATCGTCGGGGCGCTGTCCGATCTCGCCGACGGCTACCTCGCGCGGCGCCACGAGATGAAGACGCCCGTCGGCGCCTGGCTCGATCCGCTGTCGGACAAGCTCTTCGTGATCGTGCCCGCCGTCACGCTGAGCATGCTGGGGGAGTTCCCCTGGTGGGCCACCGCCGTGATCGCTTCGCGCGAGGTGGCCGTGTCGTTCCTGCGGTGGCGACTGGATCAGCGAGGGGTCTCGATGCCGGCGTCTCGCGCCGGAAAGGCGAAGACGCTCAGCCAGCTCTTCGCGGTGGGGCTCTCGATCGCCCCGCTGCCGTCAGGGTTCGATCCGCTGATCCTCGGGGTCGTCGTGGTCGCGGTGCTCCTGACCGTCGCGAGCGGGCTCGAGTACCTGTTCACGGAGCGACATCGGCTGGAGACGGGGTGAGGGCGGAGGTCCTCGCGGTCGGGACCGAGCTGCTCCTGGGTCAGATCGCCAACACCAACGCCCGGTGGCTATCGGAGTCCCTCGCCGCGATCGGGGTCGACGTCCTGCATCACCAGACGGTGGGAGACAACCTCGAGCGGATCGTCGAGGCGATGAGGCTCTCCGCGGAGCGCGCGGATGTCGTGCTGGTCACCGGCGGGCTCGGGCCGACCCAGGACGACATCACCCGGGACGCGCTCGGCATCCTCCTGGACGCGCCGATGGTTCGACACCCCGAGCTGGAGGAGCTGCTCCGTGCGAAGTTCCGGTCCTTCGGTCGGCGCGACATGCCCGAGAGCAACCTCCGCCAGGCAGACGTCCCCGAAGGGGCTCGGTACATCGCTCCGTCGAGGGGCACGGCACCCGGTCTGGTCGCCGAGCTCCCGTCCGGCGCGCGGATCTACGCCGTGCCCGGCGTGCCGGAGGAGATGGTCGAGATGATGGAAGGGCCCATCCTTCCGGAGCTGGCGGCGGGGAGCTCCGGCTCGGTGCGCTCCCGTGTGCTGCGGTGCGCGGGGATCGGCGAATCGGCGCTCGCCGAGCGGGTCGACGATCTGTTCTCGGGATCGGCCAACCCCACGATCGCGTTCCTCGCGTCGTCGGGTGAGGTGAAGGTGCGGATCACCGCCAAGGCCGCGACGGCGACCGAGGCGGACGCGCTCATCGAGCCGGTCGCCGAGGAGGTCCGGCGGCGACTCGGCGACGAGGTCTTCACGTCGGAGAACGAGTCGCTGGAGGAGGCGATCGTCCGCTTGCTGAACGGCGCGCGCGCGACGCTCGCCTGCGCGGAGTCGATCACGGGCGGGGGAGTGGGCGCCCGGCTCACGAGCGTACCGGGCGCGTCGGACGTCTTCTTCGGCTCGGCAGTGGTGTATCGGAACGAGGCCAAGGTGGCCGTGCTCGGCGTGTCGCGGGCAACCCTCGACGGCCCGGGTCCCGTGAGCGAGGCGTGCGCCCGCGAGATGGCGTCGGGCGCGCGACGGGTGTTCGCATCGGACCTCGGATTGTCGTTGACGGGAGCGGCCGGCCCCGAGTCCCATGGCGGCGCGCCTCCCGGGGTGATCTGGGTCGCGCTGGACGGGGACGCCGTGGCACACGCGCGAGGCTTCCAGGTGCCGGGGGAGCGGGACCGCGTCCGCCGGTGGGCGGAGCAGGCCGCGCTCGATCTCGTCCGTCGCCACCTGGAGAGCCGACCGCTCCCGGAGTCCGATCCGCTGATCTGATGGGCCGGGATCGCGCCGCGCGCCCGGAGGCCAAGCCGCTCCGCCTCTTCGTGGCGGTGGAGATCCCGGAGACCGTGAAGGACGTCGTCGAGGACGTGTTCGCGCCGTGGCGCGACACGTTTCCGCAGGCGCGATGGGTCCCTCGCGACAACCTGCACGTCACCTTGAAGTTCCTCGGGCGGACGTGGCCTCGGCTGTCCGACTGGGTGCCCAAACAGGTCGGGGCCGCCGCCGCGGACGCGTCGCCGTTCACGGCGAGGCTGCGGGGCGTGGGGAGCTTCCCCTCCGCGAAGCGCGGCCGGGCGCTCTGGGCCGGCTTCGAGGAAACGGATCCGATCGCGTGGCTCGCAGCCGAGGTCGAGGCGGCGCTCACCGACGAGTTCCCCACCGAGAAGCGTCCTTTCCATCCGCACCTCACAGTGGCCCGGAGCGATCCGCCGCTGAGGCTCCCGACGGTGTACGGCAGCACGGAGCTGGAGACCGACGAGTGGGACGTGGACCACGTCACGCTCTTCCGGAGCCATCTCGGGCGGCCGGCGCCTCGGTACGAGCCTCTGCTCCGGTTCCCGCTGGGGTCGTAGATGCTTGCGTTCGAACACCTGTTCGACTAGCCTCGCGGTCGTCGGATCCGCCGCCGGACAGGTGACCGAACGCCAAGAATGACAGAGGTGTAAGTTATGTCGGAGTCGCGCGCTAGTCTCCATTCGTCGCTCGCACAGGCACTCTCCCGGCCCCCCTCCGGGCAGGGCAGGGGTACGAAGGAGGGGAACGTGGAACGGGACAAGATGCTCGACGTCACGCTGCAGCAGATCGAGAAGCAGTTCGGCAAGGGCGCCGTGATGAAGCTCGGCGAGCACCCGATGGGAGCGGGGATCTCCGTCGTGCCCACGGGCTCGCTGGCGCTCGACATCGCGCTCGGAGTGGGGGGCATCCCGCGCGGACGGATCGTCGAGGTCTTCGGCCCGGAGGGCTCGGGCAAGACCACCGTCTGCCTGCACATCATCGCGGAGGCGCAGGCCAAGGGCGGCATCGCGGCGTTCATCGACGCCGAGCACGCGCTCGACCCCACGTACGCGCGCGAGTTGGGCGTGAACATCGACGAGCTCCTCGTGTCGCAGCCCGACTCCGGCGAGCAGGCGCTCGAGATCGCGGACATGCTGGTCCGCTCCGCGGCGCTCGACCTCGTGGTGATCGACTCGGTGGCGGCGTTGGTGCCGCGCGCCGAGATCGAAGGCGAGATGGGCGACACCCACGTCGGGCTGCAGGCGCGGCTGATGTCCCAGGCGATGCGGAAGCTCTCCGGCTCGCTGTCCCGGTTCGACACCACCGCGATCTTCATCAACCAGCTGCGGGAGAAGATCGGTGTGATGTTCGGCTGCTTCTCGTACGGCACGCGGGTCACGCTCGCCGACGGCAGCCAGGAGAAGATCGGGAAGATCGTCGATCAGCGGCTGCCGCTCGAGGTTCTTTCGTACGACCCGGATCGCGGGGAGGTCGTTCCCAGGAAGATCGTGAACTGGTTCGACAACGGCCGGGCGGAGCGGTTCCTCCAGTTCACCGTGGCGAAGCCGTCCGGGAACGGGCGCTCTCAGTTCGGCTGCACGCCGAACCACCGGATCCTCACGCCAGGCGGATGGCGCGAGGCCCAGGAGTTCGAGGTGGGCGACCGGGTCCTGCAGTCGGGGAAGATCCGCCTCTCGGATCTCCAGTGGGAGGTCATCCTCGGCGGGTTGATGGGGGACGGAGCGCTCTCGCCGGGCAAGAACGGCTACGCGGCCAGGTACCGCTTCGGCCATGGCGTCCGGCAGACCGACTACGCGGATTGGAAGGCGTCCCTGTTCGCGAACATCGGCACCTCTCGAACGACGAACGCGAAGGACGCCGTGTTCCACGACCTCACGCCGTTGGTGGAGCTCGCGGGACTCCGAGAAGCCGTGTACATCGGCGGGAAGAAAGTCCTCAGCGAGGACTACCTGAAGCGTCTGACGCCCCTGGCGCTCGCGGTCTGGTACATGGACGACGGCACCTTCGCGATCAGGGCGAAGGGCCTGCAGGCTCGCACCAAGGACGGCAGCGGCCGCTCAGAGATCTGCATCGAAGCGATCGAGCCCACGAGCAGGGAGCGGCTGGCTGGATACCTCGCAGACACCTTGGGGATCTTCCCGAAACTGATCGATCGAGCAGGGAAGGCCGTGCTCGTGTTCCCGAAGGACGAGACGGCGAAGCTGCACTCGCTGATCGCTCCGTACGTGCATCCCTCGATGGACTACAAGCTGCTCCCGCGGTTCCGAGACCGGTTCTCGGTCGAGCCGGTGTTCGTGCCGATGCGCCGGGAGCTCGTCCCGATGCCGGTCGTCGACATCCGTGAGAAGCCGAAGACCCGCTCGATGCACCGCTTCGACATCGAAGTGGAAGGAAGTCACAACTATCTCGTCGACGGAACAGTGGTGCACAATTCACCCGAGACCACCCCGGGCGGACGCGCGCTGAAGTTCTACTCCACCATCCGGCTCGACGTTCGCAAGATCGAGAACCTGAAGGACGGCACGGAGGTCGTCGGCTCCCGGACGCGGGTCAAGGTCGTGAAGAACAAGGTGGCGCCGCCGTTCCGCCAGTGCGAGTTCGACATCATGTACGGCAAGGGGATCTCCAAGGAGGGGTCGCTCATCGACGTGGGCGTCGACCTGGAGATCGTGAAGAAGTCCGGCGCGTGGTTCACCTACGAGGGCGACCAGCTCGGGCAGGGCCGGGAGAACGCGCGACAGTTCCTCGCCGAGCACGTCGACATGCGGGACGAGATCGAAGGGAAGGTGCGAGAGGCGGTGGGGCTCACGTCCTTCAGCGAAAACGACGACGAGCCCATCCGGATCGACGACGCGGACACCCCGCCGCCGGAGGAGCCGCCCGCCGAGGAGGAGCCGGTCGCGGCCGGCAGGGCCAAGAGCAAGTCTTCCGGGTAGGCCCTCCCGGTGAACCGGCGCGGCGAGCCCAAGCACCCGAGGAGCTGCCACGAGCGCGCCCTGGGGCTCCTGGCCGTGCGCCCGAGGAGCCGCCGGGAGCTCGAGCGGCGTCTCCTCGCCGCCCGGTTCGAGGCGGAGGAGGTCGAGGACGTGCTCACCCGGCTCGAGGGGGTCGGGCTCGTCGACGATGCCGCCTTCGCGAAGCAGTACGCGGAG
Organism: Actinomycetota bacterium; assembly: GCA_050696355.1. Classification (GTDB taxonomy): domain Bacteria; phylum Actinomycetota; class UBA4738; order UBA4738; family HRBIN12; genus JAJNBA01. The sequence continues at coordinate 18,110 of JBOGVD010000139.1, read as the reverse complement.
CATCGCTTCGGGAACCGAAGGGAAGGGAGCCGGGCCGTCGTGCAGGGGCTCCGGGCGGCCGGCATCGCCCCCGCGCTCGCGGAGGCTGTCTCGAAGGAGGCCTCGGACGACGACGAGGAGCGGGCGGCTGAGCTGGCTCGCTCGCGGGCTTCCCGGCTGGCCGGCGTCGCCCCCCAGAAGGCCTTCGCGCGGCTGTCCTCGTTGCTCATGCGCCGGGGATACGGCCCCGAGATCGCCCGCAGAGCAGCACGGAGGGCGCTCGAGATCTCCGTGGACGACGGATAGCGGTCTTGTACCTGGCAGGTCCCGGCCGTACCATCGGGGAAACGAGAGGAATCGATCTCCCCAACTTTCAGCGACGACCGAAGGGCATCAGTGACCGCGTTCGACATCCACACGACCAGCCGCTCCGATCTCATCCGTCTCAGGAGGGATCGGCACCACTAGCCTTCCGTCGCACCCTGGACCGGGGACCGAGATCCCTCTCCCGAGACATCGGGAGGAACGATGGAAGCCGTCATCGCCGGCCTCCTCGGCGTCGTAGCCGGGGCGGTCGTGGGATTCGTCGTCCGCAGCACGATCGGAGCGTCCAGCGCGCGCTCCGCCGAAGCGCAGGCCAAGAAGCTCCTGCTCGACACGGAGGAAGAGGCCGCCAGGATCCGCGCCGCGGGGCTGCAGGAGTCCAAGGACGAAGCGGCCCGGATGCGGCGGGAGACGGAGGAGGACCTCAAGCATCGCCGCGAGGAGGTCGCGCGCCTCGAACGGCGGATCACCGAGACGGAGTCGGACCTCCGCGAGCGGGGGCGGCGGATGGACGCACGGACCGCCGAGCTCAGGGAGCGGGAGGACAAGCTCACGTTCGTCCGTGAGCAGCTCGAGAAGGCAACCGACCAGCACAAGACCCAGCTCGAGCGGATCGCCGGGATGACCTCGATGGAGGCGAAGGAGCTGGTGGCCTCCCAGGTGATCGAGGAGGCGAAGCGCGGGGCGATGGCGCAGGTGCGCGAGATCGAGCAGCGCGCTCGGGAGGAAGGCGAGGAGCGGGCCCGGAAGATCGTCACGATCGCGATCCAGCGGGTCGCGTCCGAGCAGACCGCCGAGTCGAGCGTCAGCGTCTTCTCGCTCCCGAGCGAGGACATGAAGGGGAGGATCATCGGCCGGGAAGGCCGCAACATCCGCGCGTTCGAGGCCGCGACCGGCGTCAACATCATCATCGACGACACCCCGGAGGCCGTGGTGCTCTCGTGCTTCGACCCCGTCCGCCGCGAGGCCGCCCGCATGACCCTCGAGAAGCTCGTCCAGGACGGCCGCATCCAGCCGGCGCGCATCGAGGAGGTCCACGAGCGCTCCGTCCGCGACCTCGAGGAGCAGATCCGCAAGTCGGGCGAGGATGCCGTGGCCGAGGTCGGCCTGACCGACGTCCATCCGGAGCTGATCAAGCTCCTGGGGCGGCTCCAGTACCGGACGAGCTACGGCCAGAACGTCTTGAAGCACCTCGTCGAGTCCGCCCACATCGCGAGCGCCCTCGCGGCCGAGATCGGCGTCGATCCGCGGATCGCCCGCCGGGGCGCCTTCCTGCACGACATCGGGAAGGCCGTCACGCACGAGGTCGAAGGCTCCCACGCGATCATCGGGGCCGAGATCGCCCGGCGGCTGAAGGAGGACCCCGAGGTGGTGCACTGCATCGAGTCCCACCACGGCGAGGTCGAACAGCGGACGGTCCACGCCGTGCTCGCCCAGATCGCGGACTCGATCAGCGGCGGCCGCCCCGGCGCCCGCCGCGAGTCCCTCGAGACGTACATCAAGCGCCTCGAGCGCCTGGAGGAGATCTGCACGGCCCATGAGGGCGTCGAGAAGGTGTTCGCGATGCAGGCGGGCCGCGAGGTCCGCGTGATGGTCACGCCCGGGGACGTGGACGACCTGCAAGCGCAGACCATCGCGCGCGACATCGCGAAGCAGGTCGAGGAAGAGCTGCAGTACCCGGGGCAGATCAAGATCTCGGTGATCCGGGAGACGCGCGCCACCGAGTACGCGCGGTAGCCTCGGGGCGTGGCCGGACGCTTCCTGATCCGCACCTTCGGGTGCCAGATGAACGAACACGACTCCGAGCGGATCGGCGGCATGCTCCGCGCCGACGGCATGACGCCGACCGACGACGTCGCCCACGCGCGCGTGGTCGTCCTGAACACGTGCGCGATCCGTGAGAACGCGGACAACAAGCTCTACGGCAACCTGGGGCACCTGAAGCCGCTGAAGGCGACGAACCCGGACCTGCGGATCGTGGTCGCGGGCTGCCTGGCCCAGAAGGACCAGGGTTCGATCCAGGAGAAGGCCCCGTGGGTCGACGTCGTCGTCGGGACGCACGCGCTGCCTCACCTGCTGGACCTGCTGAAGCGCGCGGAGGAAGACGGCCCGCAGATGGATGTGGCCGAGTACACGGAGCTCTTCCCGTCGGCATTGCCCGCGGCGCGGGACGATGCGTTCCGCGCCTGGGTTTCGATCGCGGTGGGCTGCGACAACGCCTGCACGTTCTGCATCGTGCCGTTCGTCCGGGGCGCGCAGCGCTCCCGCGCGATCGGCGACGTCCTCGCCGAGGTGCAGGGCCTGGCCCGCCAGGGCGTCGTCGAGGTCACCCTGCTGGGTCAGAACGTCAACACGTACGGCCGCGACGTCACCGTCCCCGGGTCGTCGCGCCGCCCGCTCTTCGCCGAGCTCCTCCGGCAGGTCAACGACGTGGACGAGCTCCGGCGGATCCGGTTCACCTCGCCGCACCCGCACGACTTCACGCCGGACGTGATCGAGGCGATGGCCGAGAGCGACAAGGTCTGCGAGCACATCCACTTCCCGCTGCAGTCCGGCTCGGACGCGGTGTTGAAGGCGATGCAGCGCTCGTACCGACGCGACCGCTACCTGGGATGGCTCGACCGCGTGCGGGACGCGATCCCGGAGGTCGCGGTCTCGACCGACATCATCGTCGGCTTCCCCGGCGAGACCGAGGAGGACTTCGCGGAGACGCTCGACGTGGTCGAGCGGGCGCGGTTCGACTCGGCGTACACGTTCCAGTACTCGCCGAGGCCGGGGACGCGCGCGGCGTCCATGCCGGAGCAAGTCCCCAAGGAGGTCGTGCAGGAACGGTTCGACCGGCTCGTCGCCCTCCAACGGACGATCGGTCTGGAGAAGGCGCGTGGACAGATGGGGACAGAGGTCGAGGTGCTCGTCGAGGGCGCGGGCCCACGCCACGCGTCCACGCAGTCCCGGACCCGGACGAACCGGATCGTGCATCTCGCCGAGCCGCTCGATCCCGGCACGTTCGTCACGGTGCGCATCACGCAGGCCGCCCCGCATCATCTGTCGGGCGAGGTCGTCCCGGCTGCCGTTCCTGTGTGACCGGAGGGGACAGGGGCGTGGAGCCGTTCCTCGCCCTGGTCGGGCCGACCGCATCCGGCAAGACCGAGGCGGCCCTGGCGGTCGCCGAGGCGCTCGGCGCGGAGATCCTCTCGATCGACTCGATGCTCGTGTACCGCGGGATGGACGTGGGCACCGCGAAACCGTCGGCGGCCCAGCGCGCCCGAGTGCCACATCATCTCCTCGACCTCGTGGAGCCGAGCGACCCGTTCAGCGTGGCGGCCTTCCAGTCCGCGGCTCGCGCGGCATCCGTCGGCGTCCGCCGCCGCGGCGCGCAGCCGCTGCTCGTCGGGGGTTCCGGCCTGTACTTCCGGGCGGTCGTCGACGACCTGGAGATCCCGGGAACCGATCCGGTGGTCCGCGGGGCGCTGGAGGGGGAGGCGGCGGCCTTGGGCATGGAGCGGCTGCACCGGCGCCTCGCCGAGCTGGATCCGGTGGCCGCCGCCAAGATCGATCCGGGGAACGTCCGGCGGATCGTGCGCGCCCTGGAGGTGGCCGCGATCACGGGGAGGCCGTTCAGCTCCTTCGCGGCGGCGTGGGAGTCGTACGGGCCGGATCGGGTCCGGGCCGCCGGGATCCGGCTGCCGCCGGAGGAGCTCACGGCCAGGGTCGAGGGCCGCGTGCAGGCGATGCTCGCGGACGGCTGGCTCGCGGAGGTCGAACGCCTCGTGGGCGGGGGGTTCGGCGGCTGGCTCACCGCCTCACAGGCCATCGGCTACGCTGAGCTCGCCCGTCACCTGATAGGAGAGCTCAGCCTGGAGGACGCCGTCCGGCAGACCGTCAAGCGCACCCGCACCCTCGCGCGGCGGCAGATGGCGTGGTTCCGTCGCGACCCCCGGATCCGGTGGTTCGACGCCGGCGCCGGCGGGGCACTCGGCATCGTGGATCGGATCGTCGCCTCCCTGGAGGACGCGTGAGCGTGATCCGCGTCTGGAAGTACCAAGGCACCGGGAACGACTTCGTGATGACGCTGGACCTCGAGGCCGACCGTCCGCTGGAGCCCGCCGACGTCCGCGCGCTCTGCGACCGCCGGTTCGGGATCGGCGCCGACGGCTCGATCCGGGTGACCCGGGGGGACGACGACCTGCCGTTCATGGACTATCGGAACGCCGACGGCAGCACGGCCGAGATGTGCGGGAACGGCCTCCGATGCGTGGCCATGTTCCTCCGGGACCTCGGGGCGATCACCGACCCGGTGTTCGACGTCGAGACACGGGCGGGCATCCGGCGGGTGACGTTCCAGGACGACGGCCGCGTGACCGTGGACATGGGCGAGCCGAACTTCACCAAGGCAGCGATCCCGATGCGGGGACCGGCGTGGGAGACGTACCTCGACCAGTCGCTCGATCTCGGCGGCGGCGTCGTCGTGCGGGCGAGCGCCGTCTCGATGGGGAACCCCCATCTGGTCCTGTTCCTCGAGGACGACCCCGAGCAGGTCCACGTCGGGCACATCGGTCCGGTGCTCGAGCGGGACGACCGGTTCCCGGAGGGGACGAACGTGGAGTTCGCCCGCGTCGGGAGGAACGACGTGGCGGCGCGTGTCTGGGAGCGGGGGAGCGGCGAGACGATGGCGTGCGGGAGCGGCGCCTGCGCGATCGCCGTGGCCGCGCACGAGACCGGCCTCGCGGATCGCCGATCGTGGATCGTCTTCCCCGGCGGGCTCCTCGAGGTGGAGCGGCAGGAGTCCGGATCCGTGCGCCTGACCGGTCCCGCGGAACGGGTCTTCGAGACGACGATCGATGTCGATGCCCTCGTCGAGGCGATCGCCCGGTGACCGACGTCGCGGAGCGGCTCGCGGCACGGACGGAGGCGCTCGTCGCCATCTCCTCGGAGAGCCGGGACGAGGCGGCGATCCTGGACACGATCCGCGCGCAGCTCCCGGGCGCCCTCACCGTGATCGACGACGAGGACTCGGTGCTCCTCGCGCTTCCCGACCGGCGGCCGGGGGCGCCGCTGGTCCTGCTCGCCGGTCACGTCGACACGGTGCCGATCGCCCGGAGCGTCCCCGGCCGCCGCGAGGGCGACACCGTCCACGGTCGGGGCGCCGCGGACATGAAGGGCGGACTGGCGGTGATGCTCGAGATCGCCGACGCGGCGGCGGGAGACGGTGGCCCCTCCGACCTCGATCTCGGCCTGTTGTTCTTCGGCCGTGAGGAGCTCCCGTTCACCGAGAGCGCGCTCCTCCCGCTGCTCGAGCGACGTGTCGAGCTCCGGGAAGCCGCCCTGGCGGTCGTCCTGGAGCCGACGGCCAACGCGCTCGAGCTCGGATGTCTCGGCAACCTCCATGCCAGCGTCACGTTCCGAGGCGAGGCGGCGCACACCGCCCGGCCCTGGCTCGGGCGCAACGCGATCCATGCCGCGATCGCGGCTCTCGCGCCCGTGGCCGACCTCCCGGTGCGCGACGTGACCGTCGACGGGCTCACGTATCGGGAGACGGCCTCCGTCACCTCGATCGACGGCGGGGTCGCCACGAACGTCGTGCCGGGCCGCGCCGTCGCCCGCGTCAACTTCCGCTACGCGCCCACGCACTCGCCGGAGGAGGCGGAGCGCCGGCTGCGGGAGCTGCTCGGCCATCCGAGCGCCGCGGTCGAGATCGTCGGGAACGCCCCGCCGGGCCCGGTGCCCGTCGGGAACCCGCTCGTGGAGCGGCTCCGCGAAGCGGGAGACCTCCCGGTCGGCACCAAACAGGCCTGGACGTCCGTCGCCGAGTTCGGCCTCGCCGGGATCGACGCAGTGAACTTCGGCCCCGGCGACCCGCAGTACGCTCACCGGGACGACGAGCGCATCCAGGTCGCCGCGCTCGTCCGAGCGGTCCAGGTCCTGCGCGCGTTCCTGGAGGACGCGCACGGGCAGGCTCCGATCGAACCGAGAGACGAAGAGAGAGAGGAAGAACGGCGGAGATGATCCATCTGTCACCCGGTCTGCGGACCTCGGACCCGTATCCGTTCGAGGAGCTGGATCGCCGGAAGGCCGACGCCATCGCGGCGGGACGTCCGATCGTCGACTTCGGCGTCGGCGACCCCCGCCAGGAGACACCCGCCTTCATCCGGGAGGCGCTGAAGGACGCGATCCAGCCGACGTCGTCCTACCCCCGAGCCGCCGGCCTGCCGGAGCTGCGCGACGCGATCGCCGCCTGGATCCAGCGGCGCTTCGACACCACCCTCGATCCCGACGTCCACATCCTGCCGACACTCGGATCGAAGGAGCCGATCTTCCACCTCGCCCAGGCGCTGCTGGATCCCGACGGGGGCAAGCATCTCGTCACGGTGACGACCCCGGGCTACACGATCCCCGAGCGCGGCGCGCGATTCGCCGGCGGCGACGTGGCGCGGCTGTCGCTCACCGACCCCAACGGGTTCCTGCCGGATCTGCACGCCGTGGACGCCTCCACGTGGGACCGCACCGCGGTCCTGTGGCTCAACTATCCGAACAACCCCACCGGCGCCACGGCCCCCCTGACGTTCCTCCAGGCAGCGGCGGACCACTGCCGGTCGCACGACGTCCTCCTCGCCTCGGACGAGGCCTACAGCGAGCTCTGGTTCGATGGGGGGCCGCCGGCCTCCGTGCTGCAGGCCGGCGACCTCACCAACGTCCTCGCGTTCCATACGCTCAGCAAGCGCTCCTCGATGACGGGCTACCGCTCGGGCTTCGTCGCCGGCGACCCGCAGCTGATCGCGGCCCTGCGGGCGCTCCGCCCCTCGGTCGGCGTGACGCCCCAGGAGTTCGTCCAGCGGGCCTCGATCGCTGCGTGGAACGACGAGGACCACGTCGAGGAGACACGCGCCGTCTACGGCCGCAAGCGGAAGCTCGTCCTCGACCTCTTCGCCGCGTGCGGGATCCGCGTGGCAGGTAGCGCCGCGACGTTCTACCTCTGGGTGGTCGTGCCCACGGGCATCACCTCGCTCGACTGGTCGCTCCGCCTCCTCGAGGAGGCGGACGTGATGGTCGCGCCCGGATCGTTCTTCGGTCCCGACGGCGAGGGATACGTCCGGATGGCGATGGTGCCGACCCTCGAGGACTGCGAACGCGCTGCCGAGGCGCTCGAGCCCGTGCTGAGGACGGTGTCGTGAGCCGGACCGAACTCGCCGAGCGGATCGAGCGATCCTGGGACGAGCCAGATCGCCTCGATGCGGCCGCCGTCGAGGAGGCCGTCGGGTTGCTGGACCGAGGCGAGCTCCGCGTCGCCGAGCCCGACGGGGAGGGCTGGACGGTCAACGAGTGGGCGAAGATGGCCGTGCTGCTCTACTTCCGCGTCCGCGACTTCGAGACGACGGAGGTGGGGCCGTTCGAGTACCACGATCGGCTCCCCCTCAAGACGGGCTACGAACGGGCGGGTGTACGGGTCGTGCCTCCGGCGACCGCGCGGCACGGCGCGTTCCTGTCTCCCGGCGTGGTCCTGATGCCGAGCTACGTGAACATCGGCGCCTGGGTTGGCCCGGGCACGTTGGTCGACACGTGGGCCACCGTGGGCTCCTGCGCCCAGATCGGCGCCGACGTGCACCTGTCCGGTGGGGTCGGGATCGGCGGCGTGCTGGAGCCGGTGCAGGCGAGCCCGGTGATCGTGGAGGACGGCGTGTTCGTCGGCTCGCGGTGCATCGTGGTCGAAGGGGTCCGGGTGCGGACGCGCGCCGTGCTCGGAGCGGGGCTGATCCTCACCGGCAACACCCCGGTGATCGACGTCACCGGCGACGAGCCCGTGGAGCACCGTGGCATCGTGCCGGCCGGGGCGATCGTCGTTCCCGGCTCGCGACCGCGCGACTTCCCCGCCGGCGGGTACGGGCTGCCGGCCGGGCTCATCATCGGCTACCGGACCGAGGCGACGGACTCCAAGCTCCAGCTCAACGAGATGCTCCGCGAGTTCGGCTCGTCGGTGGGTTCCTAGCGGATGCCGGAACGAGAGCGACCCCGGGGGGCGCGCGCCGCGGACCGATCCACGCTCGAGTCGCCGCTGTCGGCGACGTGGCAGCCACGCGTCCGCGAGCGGGCCGTGCTCGTCGGCGTCGGCCCCGGGATCAGCGAACAGGACCTCGACGAGCTCGATGCGCTCGCCGACTCCGCCGGTGCCGAGGCCGTCTCTCGGATCGTGCAGAGCCGCCGGGAGCCCGATCCCGGCACGTTCATCGGCCGGGGCAAGATCGATGAGCTCCATCGGACGGTGCATCGCCTCGGCGCGGAATCGGTGATCCTCGACCAGGAGCTCAACCCCGGGCAGCTCCGGAGCCTCGAGGAGCGGTTGGGCGTCAAGGTGATCGATCGGACGGCGCTGATCCTCGACATCTTCGCGCTGCACGCGCGGAGCCGGGAAGGCAAGGCGCAGGTCGAGCTCGCGCAGCTGAGCTACCTGTTGCCCCGCTTGCGCGGATGGGGCGAGGCGATGAGCCGTCTCGGCGGTGGGATCGGCACGCGGGGACCGGGCGAGACGAAGATGGAGGTCGATCGCCAGCACATCCGCCGTCGCATCTCGAAGCTCCGCCGTGACATCAGGTCGCTCACGAAGACCCGCGACCTGAAGCGCTCCCGTCGACAGGATTCCGGGATCCCGCAGGTGGCGATCGCCGGCTACACGAACGCGGGCAAGTCGACCCTGATGAACCGGCTGACGGGGGCGCAGACGATCGTGGCCGACCAGCTCTTCGCGACGCTCGACCCGACGACCCGGCGGATCGAGCTGCCCGGCCGGCGCCGCGCCGTGATCTCCGACACGGTCGGGTTCGTCGGCAAGCTTCCCCACGACCTTGTGGAAGCGTTCCGGTCCACCCTCGAGGAAGTGGTCCTGGCCGATCTGATCGTCCACGTCGCCGACGCCACCTCGCCCGTGCTCGACGAGCAGGTGGACGCGGTCCGGCGGGTGCTCGGGGAGATCGGCGCCGGCCAGATCCCGGAGGTCCTCGCGCTCAACAAGATCGACCGGGTCGCCGGCTCCTCACGCGCGAGGCTCGCCGGCCGGTTCCCCGGCTCCGTCGCGGTCTCCGCGCTCACGGGCGAAGGATCGGACGGCCTGCTCGAGGCGATCGGTGCGCGGGTTCCCCATCCTCCCGTGGAGGTGCGGCTCCTCGTGCCGTTCGGACGCGAGGACGTGACCGCCCGCCTCTACCGGGAGGCCGAGGTGTTGTCGAAGGAGACGAACGCCGAGGGAACGATCGTCCGCGTCCGCGTGGGGCTGCGGCTGTTGTCCGCGGTCCGCGGCTTCGTGATCGAAGAGTTCTCCGACGCGAGGTCACCGACGACCTGACCGCGAACGCGTGCTAGGCGTCCGGGCGACCGTGGCGCCACAAGGTGCTCGCGGCCCAATGTCCGGTGATCACCGTGTCCGGGTCCTGACCTCGCTCGACCGCGACCCGGAGGGCAAGGAGCTGCAGCCGCACGGTGAGCGGGATCTGGGCCAGCAACATGGGGAGCGGCGCCGGCTCACTGACCCGATAGGTGGGGATCCCCTCGGCGGAGGCGGCCCCCGTGACCGCCTCGACGAAGCCGTCGGCGTCAGGGGTCATGAGGCTGACCAGCGCGTCCCGGCCGTCGAGGGGGACGGCCGATCCGTGGAGGAGGTGCTCGATGTCGTGCCCCTCGGACATCACTCGCGCGCCCTCGCGCAGCTTCAACGCGCCTTCCCGCGCCGTGAAGGCGGCCGGTCCGGCTCCCGCGATCACGAGCGTGCGCTGGGGCACCCGGATCGACTCGACGCCGGGCGCCTCGAGGGCGTTGCGGACCGCGCCGGGCACGAGCGCCAGCGAGTCCACGGTGATCGAATCCGATCCCATCTCCGTCGCGATCATCGCGAGGGCGAGCAGGGCGGCCGTGTAGCTGACGGTGTAGGTCTCCGAGGTCTCGGGCGGGCAGGTCTCGAACGAGCGGGGGAACGTGGCGCCGCGCTTCGTGATCATGATGACGTCGAGGCCGGCGGTCGACGCGAGGGCGCGGGCCGCGAGCGCGTACGCGGTTTCGCCCGTATGGGTGATCAGGATGATGGCGTCGTCCGGACCCACGATCGGCGCCCAGACGACGAATCGCATCGACGACACGGCGACCGCGGAACGACCGGCGTCCTGGAGCATCCCGGCTCCAAGGATCGCCGCATGGTGGCTCGTCCCTGTCCCGACCAGCCAGATCCGCCTGGCTCGTTGGAGCCCCTCGGCGGCGGCGTGCACCTGCTCCCGGGTGAGCTCCGACGTCAGCAGATGGGAGAGCGCGTCCGGTTGCGACCAGATCTGCTGTTCCAGGTTGGTGCCGGACTGCATCGACATGATCGGGCCACCCCCCAAGCGTCGCGCTCGAAGGACGGAGCTTAGCCCGATTCAGAGTTTCCTGAGGACCGCGACGACCTTGCCGAGGATGCGCCCGTCCGACATCTCGAAGGGCTCGAGGGCCGGGTTCTCGGGGATCAGCATCACGCGCGCGCCGTAGTGACCGAGGCGCTTCACCGTAGCCTCGTCCTCGGCGGGCCCGGGCAGCAGCGCGGCCACGATGTCGCCGTCGGTCGCCGAGCGCTGGCTCCGGACGACGACGACGTCGCCGTCGAGGATGCCGGCGCCGATCATCGACTCGCCGGCGACCCGGAGGGCGAAATGACCGTCGCCTCGGGCGAACTCCGCCGGCACCATGATCCGGTCTTCGATGTGCTCGTCCGCCAACACGGGCTCGCCCGCGGCGATCCGGCCGAGCAGCGGGACGGGGGTCCCCTCGGCTCGGCGCTCGTCCGAGAGGGTCATCGCCCGGGGCTTGCTGGGGTCCTTCGTGAGGAGTCCCTTCCGTTCCAGGTTCGCGAGCTGAGCGTGAACCGAGGACGAGGACGTGAGCCCGACGGCGTCACCGATCTCGCGGACGGTGGGTGGGTACCCGCGCTCGCGGACCGTGCGCTCGATGAAGTCGAGGATCCGCTGCTGCCGCGAAGTGATGTCAGACACGGTGCGTAGCCTCCTGTTCCGGCGGCGCCGGAGCCTGGCGCTGCGTCTGATGGACGGTAGCACCGGCCCGGAGGGGATGCAAACATATGTTCGGTTCTCGCCTTGACACCGAACACCCGTTCGGGCAGGATGAACGGATGGGTCGAACACACGTTCGTCGGCGACGGCTCCTCGCGCTCATCGCGATCGCCGGGCTCGTAGCGGTCCTGTCCGGTCCGGTGGCCAACGCTGTCGGCACGGGGCGGCGGTCCGAAGGTCCCTCCCGCGTGTACGTGGTGCGGCCCGGCGACACGCTCTGGGCGATCGCCACCCGATCCGCACCCTCCGTGGACCCGCGGCTGGTGGTTCAGGCGATCCGGTCGGCCAACCACGTCGACCCCGGGAGCCTCGTCCCCGGGCAGCAGCTCTCCGTTCCCACCGTCGGGTAGTTGGATCGCGCTACGGCTTGACCACCCCACATCCTGCACGTACGGTGTCGGCGGCCACCACATGTTGTGGTCACACCCGACATGAGATGCCCTTGGTGCGGTTCGGACGACGACCGGGTGGTCGACTCGCGGCCCGCCGACGGCGGATCCTCGATCCGCCGCCGGCGGCAGTGCGCGGCCTGCGGACGGCGCTATTCCACCTACGAGCGGATCGAGGACGTGGGCCTGGTCGTCCGCAAGCGGGACCACTCCACGGACCCGTTCCGCCGCGAGAAGGTCACGGCCGGCATCCTGAAGGCGACCAAGAACCGGCCGGTCTCGGAGCTCCAGGTGGAAGAGCTCGTCGATCGGGTCGAGGAGCGCCTCCGCCGGAAGGGCCCCGAGGTGACCTCACAGCAGGTGGGCCTCGAGGTGCTCCAGCAACTCCGCAAGCTCGACGAGGTCGCCTACATCCGGTTCGCGAGCGTTTACAAGGACTTCCAGGAGATCACCGACTTCGAGCGCGAGCTCGGGACGCTGCTGAAGCGCGAGTCGGCCAAGCGGCGGCCACGGTAGGGCGCAAGCAGAGCGACAAGAACCCGTTTCCCACCGGGCGTCCACTGGCGTTCCACAGGGCCGGTCGGTACGGTTCCCAGGTTCTCGGGATCCTGAGGGAACCACAAGATGTTGTGGCTCGAGGTGGGAGCAAAGCCCCACATGTAGGAAAATGGAGCTTGACACGGTCCGGGGCCGGAGGCAGTATTACATCCCTGTGATTCCACGGGTGTGATCCTTCCCCAGGCACTTCCCCGGACGAGAGGAGGGCGGCGCAGGTGGCGAAGACCAGCGACGATCTGCAGGGCGTGCAGGTGATCAGGCCAGGTGATCAGAAGGGGCTGACGTTCCGTCGGCACTTCTCGACCGAGGGGACGCATCCCTTCGACGAGGTGGAGTGGGAGACCCGGGACGCGGTGATCCCGAACTTCAAGGAGGGTGGCAATGCCTTCGAGCAGCGGAACGTCGAGTTCCCCGTCTCGTGGTCGCAGAACGCCACCAACATCGTCGCCCAGAAGTACTTCCGCGGCACGCTCGGATCGCCGGAGCGGGAGTCCTCGGTCCGCCAACTCGTCTCCCGCGTGGTCGACACCATCCGCGGCTGGGGCGAGAAGAACGACTATTTCGCCACGGAGCAGGACGCCGAGGTCTTCGCCCACGAGCTGACGCACCTGCTGGTCAACCAGAAGGCGGCGTTCAACTCGCCGGTCTGGTTCAACGTCGGCGTGCCGGACACGCCGCAGCAGTGCTCGGCGTGCTTCATCCTCGCCGTCGAGGACCACATGTCGTCGATCCTCAACTGGTACGTGGAAGAGGGGACGATCTTCAAGGGCGGATCGGGCTCGGGCATCAACCTGTCGAGGATCCGCTCCTCCAAGGAGCCGCTCGCCGGCGGGGGCACGGCCTCCGGCCCGGTGAGCTTCATGCGCGGCGCCGACGCGTCCGCCGGCACGATCAAGTCCGGTGGGAAGACGCGGCGCGCGGCCAAGATGGTCATCCTGAACATCGACCACCCCGACGTCCGCGACTTCATCTGGTGCAAGGCGGTCGAGGAGCGCAAGGCCCGTGCCCTCCGCGACGGCGGGTTCGACATGGACCTCGACGGCAAGGACAGCTACTCGATCCAGTACCAGAACGCCAACAACTCGGTCCGGGTCACGGACGAGTTCATGCGGGCCTTCGAGCAAGACCAGGACTGGAAGCTGAAGGCGGTCACGACCGACGCGACGGTCGAGACCACGCGGGCCCGCGACCTGATGCGCGACATCGCGCAGGCGGCGTGGGAGTGCGCGGACCCGGGCATGCAGTACGACACCACGATCAACGAATGGCACACGTGCCCGGCGACGGGCCGGATCAACGGCTCGAACCCGTGCAGCGAGTACATGCATCTGGACAACTCGGCCTGCAACCTGGCGTCCCTGAACCTGATGACGTTCATCGACGCGGACGGCAACTTCGACGTGGCGGGCTTCCGGCACGCGGTCGAGATCGTCTTCACCGCGCAGGAGATCGTGGTGGGGGAGTCCAGCTACCCGACCGAGAAGATCGCGGAGAACGCCCGGGCGTTCCGCCAGCTCGGCCTCGGGTACGCGAACCTCGGGGCGCTGTTGATGGCGCGTGGGCTCGCGTACGACTCCGACGCCGGGCGGGCGTGGGCGGGCGCGATCACGGCGCTGATGACGGGCCACGCGTACCGCACCTCCGCCCGCGTCGCGGAAGCGATGGGCACGTTCGAGGGCTACGCGCCCAACGCCGACGCGATGCTTCGCGTGATGCGCAAGCACCGGGAGGCCGCCGACGACATCGACGACGAGCTCGTCCCGGAGGGGCTGCTCTCGGCGGCCAAGTCGTCCTGGGACGAGGCCGTCTCGCTCGGGGAGCGGCACGGCTACCGCAACTCGCAGGCGACCGTCCTCGCGCCCACCGGCACGATCGGGCTGATGATGGACTGCGACACCACCGGCATCGAGCCCGAGCTCGCGCTCGTGAAGACGAAGAAGCTGGTCGGTGGGGGCACGATGCAGTTCGTGAACCGGACGGTGCCGCGAGCGCTCGGGCGCCTCGGATACGACGTCGCACAGGTCGAGGACATCGTCGCCTACATCGCCGAGCACAACTCGGTGACCGAGGCACCGCACCTCAAAGCCGAGCACCGCTCGGTCTTCGACACGGCGATGGGCGACGCCTCGATCCACTACATGGGGCACGTCCGGATGATGGCGGCGGTGCAGCCGTTCATCTCCGGCGCCATCTCCAAGACGGTCAACATGCCGGAGCACGTGACGGTCGAGGAGGTCGAGCAGCTCTTCGTGGAGAGTTGGAAGCTCGGCCTGAAGGCGGTCGCGATCTACCGGGACAACTGCAAGGTGGCGCAGCCGATGTCCGCGGACAAGAGGAAGACGGCGACGCTGCCGGCAGGTGAAGGGGAGCCGCAGACCCTGCCCTGGTCGGCCAAGAAGCGTCTGCCGCGCTCCCGGCCGGCGATCACCACGTCGTTCCGCGTCGGCGACGCCGAGGGCTACATCACGGCGGGGTCCTACCCGGACGACGGGCTCGGGGAGATCTTCCTGAAGGCCTCGAAGCAGGGCTCCACCCTGTCCGGGATCATGGACGCCTTCTCGATCGCGGTCTCGGTCGGCCTCCAGTACGGCGTGCCGCTGGAGGACTATGCCTCGAAGTTCATCAACATGAAGTTCGAGCCGAGCGGGCTGACGGACGACGCCGACATCCGGTTCGCCTCCTCGGTCGTGGACTACGTGTTCCGGCGCCTGGCGCTCGACCATCTCCCTCCGGAGAAGCGGGAGGCGCTCGGCATCCGGTCGATCGAGGAGCGGAAGGTCGAGGCGGCCGAGAAGACCGGCGCGGCCGAGAGCCCCTCCGCCGAGCCCGCGACGGCCGCCGGAGAGAGCACGGCCACAGAGGAGGCGCCGATCCAGGTATCCGAGGACGCGGTCGTCCGGCCGATCGAGCTGGTCGCCGCGCCCACGGCCAAGGAGCTGGACGCGCCCCTGTGCTACCAGTGCGGGTCCAAGATGCAGCCGGCGGGGTCGTGCTACGTCTGCGGCACCTGCGGCAGCACGAGCGGCTGCTCGTAGGATAGGCGCGCTCGCGAGGCAGGCCGGGGAAGCCCCGTCGTCCCCGGCCGCCGTCCAAGGGGGGTCGATGAGCCACAGTGAGCCCGGCCGGCTGCTCGGGCTGCACCACGTGCAGCTCGCGATGCCGCCCGAGGAGGAGCAGGCGGCCGTCGACTTCTACGAGGGCGTTCTCGGCCTCGAGCAGGTCCCCAAGCCTCCCGAGCTCGCCGACCGCGGCGGGGTCTGGTTCCGATCCGGCGATCTCGAGGTCCATCTCGGGGTCGAGGAGGGTTTCCATCCGGCGTTGAAGGCGCATCCCGCGTTCCTCGTCGAGGACCTCGAGCGGATGCGCGCGCGGGTCGAGATGAGCGGCTACAAGGTGATCGACTCGGACCAGTTCTCCGGGTTCCGCCGGGTCCACGTCCGGGATCCGTTCGGGAACCGCCTCGAGCTGATCGAGCCCGCGTGAGCCCGGTGGAGCTGCCGTTCCGCCGGGTTCGGCCGGAGGGCGAGCTGCCGGGCGCCCAGCACGCGGGCGACGCCGGCCTCGATCTGCGCGCTGCCGAAGGCGTCACGGTCGAGCCGGGGGCGCGAGCGATGGTGCCCACGGGCGTCGCGGTCGCGATCCCCGACGGTCACGCCGGTCTCGTGCTCCCACGATCGGGGCTGGCCTCCAAGAAGGGACTGACCCTCGCGAACGCTCCGGGACTCATCGATGCGGGATACCGTGGTGAGGTGATCTGTGCGGTGGTGAACCTCGATCCGACGGAGGCGGTGGAGATCGCGCCCGGCGACCGTATCGCCCAGCTCGTGATCGTCGCCGTGCCTGAGGTCCGCCCGGTCTGGTCCGACGAGCTGCCGCCGAGCACGCGCGGTGAGGGCGGGTTCGGCTCGACCGGCCAGACGTGAACGTCCGGCTCGAGCGTGCGGAGGATCGCTCGGCCGCGATCGAGGTGGAGCGCGCGGCGTTCGGATCAGACGCCGAGGCCGACATCGTCGCCGCGGTGCGCGACGAGGAGGGCTCTTTCGCGTTCGTGGCCGAGGACGACGGTCGGGTGATCGGCCACGTGCAGCTCAGCCGCGCGTGGGCGGGCTCGACCCCCATCCTGGCGCTCGGTCCGGTCGGCGTGCTGCCCGATCGGCAGGGACAGGGGATCGGCCGCTCGCTGATCGAGGCCGCCGTCGAGGAGGCGCGCTCGCGTGGGGAGGCCGCCGTGATCCTCCTCGGGGATCCACGGCTCTATCCGAGGTTCGGATTCGAGCCGGCGTCCCGCTACGGCCTGCGGAACCCGTTCGCCGGCGTGCAGGCCGACGGGTTCGTGATCGCGGAGGAGGACATCATGCTCCTGCCGCTGGACGATCGAGGGCGTGCCCTGTCCGGCCGGGTCCGGTGGCACCCGGCGTTCGGTGAAACGGGTCCGGTTGAAGCTGAGAATCCCGGTGCCTAGGATGGTTGGCGTTCGCGGACGTGGCTCAGTGGTAGAGCACCACCTTGCCAAGGTGGGGGTCGCGGGTTCGAATCCCGTCGTCCGCTCCAGGTCAGCGGCCATCGGGCGGCCGAACCACTCCCGGTCCGTACGTCAGTCGTCCCGATCGTCCGTTCCGTCGTCGTCCTTGTCGTCGTCCCTATCATCGTCTCTGTCGTCGTCGACCTCCTCGCCGACCACCTCGAAGTTCTCGTCGAGGGAGATCTCGACCTCGGATCCATCCTGACGGCGGATCTCGACGCCGTAGGCGGCGCCGTCGTCTCCCATCTCGGTCTCCGTGACGGTGCCGGCCGTGTGCGCGAGCGCCGCCTCTGTGGCGTTGCTCAGCGCAGGTTCGGTGAGCGGCGTCTCCTCGGTGTCCCCCGACGTGGCGGCGATCGCGGTCCCGCCCCCGATGACGGCGATCACGACGATCCCGCCGGCGACCCACATGCTCTTGCGGTTCATCAAGCGCTCCTTCTCTTCTCGGCTCGCCACGAGGATGCCTCCTCCGCACTGAAAGGAGACTGAAGACGGAAGGAGGCCGGCCCTTCGGGCCGGCCTCCACCGCGGACGGAACCGCTCGCTGTCTACTGGAAGCGCCGTCGCGCCAGGTTCGTGATGAGGGCTCCCGCCTCGACCGGGCGGAACGCGAGCGTCAGCCAGACCGTGGCGGTGACCAGGAGCACGACGGTGCCGACGGTCCCCCAGCTCATCCCCATGGCGACGAGCGCCAATGCGATGGCTCCGATCGAGAACAGCATGCTCGGTCTCCCTTCCTCAAAGCCGCGACGCACGGGGCGCCCGCGGGTCGATGTCGATCCGTTCCTACCCTTCGAGGCTACCCATCATCGGTTCCGCCGGCGTCGATGCGAGGTGAATAGTGTGTGAACACCTCTTCAGGGATCGATGTTCCCGGCGAGGACGCCCGGGTTTCTGTACCCTGCCCCGTCGAGGAGCCGTGCTGTCGCGGGCCGCGGCTAGACTGACCCTCGTGCGGCGGGGTGGCCGAGTGGTTAGGCAGAGGCCTGCAAAGCCTCGCACACCGGTTCGATTCCGGTCCCCGCCTCCAGACCCGCTACGATGCGGGCCGTATGGGCGCTTAGCTCAGGGGGAGAGCGCTTCCTTGACACGGAAGAGGTCAGAGGTTCAAATCCTCTAGCGCCCACCGGTGTGATGTCTCGGGACATCGTTCACACGTGTCCCGGGACATCCTTCCACGTTCACCTCGATCCCATCGGCTGGTAGTCACGGCTCGGATCGAGCACGAGCTCACGCAGCAGTTCACCGTCCTCGGAC
>JBOGVD010000138.1:0-31837 GCA_050696355.1 Actinomycetota bacterium | reverse complement strand
GCCCGCCCTGATCTGGATGGATCGCCGGGCGGAGGCGCAGGCGGCGGCCCTCGGCGATCGGATCTCGCCCGCCGACTTCTACCGGGCGGTGGGGGCCAACCTGGATTCGTCCCATGCCGTGTTCAAGGCGCTCTGGGTCCGCGACGAGGAGCCGGAGGTCTGGAAGGACGCCTCCACGCTGATGTCGCCGGGCACCTACGCGCTGCGTCACGCAACGGGGGTGACGGCCGTGGACCCCTCCAACGCGTCGTCGCTCGCGCTCCTCGACCCGCGCACCAAGGACTGGTCGGCCACGGTCCTCGAGGCCACCGGGATCGATCCGGAGATGCTCCCCGAGCTCGGGGACGCGACGGAGGTGGTGGGGACCGTGACGTCGGCGTTCGCCGACGCGAGCGCGCTGGCTCCCGACACGGTCGTCGCGATCGGTTGCGGTGACGAGATGGCCGCCACCCTGGGCGCCGGGGTCTTCGAGCCGGGCGAGGTCTGCGACGTGGTCGGCACGGCGGAGCCGGTCTGCGCCGCGAGCGCGGAGCCTCGTGAGGACCCGACGATGCTCGTCGAGTGCCACCCGCACGCCGATCCGGACGCGTGGCTGCTGGAGAACCCGGGGTTCGTGTCCGGTGGCAACCTCCGGTGGTGGCGCGACCAGTTCGCGCCCGAGGAACGGCGCAACGAGGAGCAGGGGCTCGGCGACGCGTACGACCAGCTGAGCGAGGAGGCGTCGCGCATCGCACCGGGGAGCGACGGTGTCGTGTTCCTCCCGACGATGCAGGGCGCGATGGCGCCCGAATGGAACGGCGCCGCCCGCGGGGTCTTCTACGGCCTCACGCTCGCGCACACCCGCGACCACATGACACGCGCGATCCTCGAAGGGAGCGCCTTCGGCCTGCGTGACATCCTCGAGGCGATGAAGGACTCGGGGCTCGGCGTCCGCCGGCTCACGATCGTCGGGGGCGGGGCGAAGGGCCCCCTGTGGCGGCAGATCAAGGCCGACGTGACCGGCCTCCCCGTCCGGGTGCCGGAGAGCGTGGAGACCACCGCCACCGGGGCCGCCATCCTCGCCGCCGTGGGATCGGGCGTCCACCCGACCGTGGCCGATGCTGTGAAGGCGTTCGTCTCGTTCCGTCCCGAAGAGCACGAGCCGGACGCCACAGCGCGGGCAGCCTACGAGGCAGCGTACGGCCGATACCGCGAGGTGTACTTCGCCCTGAAGCCGGTGTTCGACGCGACTGGTCAGCCCTGACTGCGGTTCGTCCGCTCACTCCTCGAGGTCCTGCCGCATCTCTCGGCGGATCCGCTCGAGCGCGTCGACGATCTCGCCGAGCGCCCCACGGACCTGCTCCGGAGCACGCTCGACCAGGCGATCGATCGTCTCTCTCGCTTCGTTCAGGCGGCCTTCGGCGTCCTCGAGCGCCCGCCGGGTCTCGGCGTTCGGGTTCTCCCGGAAGTCCTCGAGGGCTGCGCGGGCTTCCGCGGCCGCATCCTTCGCCCGATCGGCCGCATCACGGATCGTGGGCTCGTCCTGGAGGTCGTCGATCAGGGAATCGATCGCGTCGGTCGCCTCGCGGACCTCGTCGCGCAGTCCGCTCTCCGAGAAGCAGCTCGCCAGCAGTAGCGCCAAGGCGAGGAGGATCAGCGCGCGGACACGCATAGCGAGCCCGTACCCCTTCCGAGGTCCCTCCATTCGTGCTCGGCCGTATTCTGGCTACCCGCGTTCGAAGTACCGGATCAGCTCCCAGTCCGTGACGGTCTGGTTGTCGAAGATGATCTGTTCTTGACGCGCCATGTTGAGAAGGTGCCCGAAAACGAAGTCACCGAATGCCTCCCGCATCACCTCGGAGCGCTCCATCTCGGCGATCGCCTCGTGCAACGACGGTGGCACCCGGTTCGCATCCTTCGATTCATAGGCGTTCCCCTCGAAGAGCGGAGGACACTCGACCTGGTTCTGGATCCCGTGCAGGCCCGCGGCGATCGTGGCCGCGTAGCCGAGGTAGGGATTCACGTCGCCGCCGGGCAACCGCGATTCCACGCGATTGCCCTGGTGCTCCCCAACGACCCGGAAGCCGCATGTGCGGTTGTCGTGGCTCCATAGGATCGCGGTCGGCGCCCACGAGCCGAGCTGATAGCGCTTGTAGGAGTTCACGAACGGCGCGTACATCCATGCCATCTCCCGCGTCGTCGACATGAGCCCGCCGAGCATGTGCTTGAAGGTCGGTGTCATGTGGTTCGCGTCGTCGTCATCCCACATCAGGGACTCGGTGCCGTCCTCGTTCCACACGCTCGTGTGCATGTGACACGAGGAGCCGGCCTCGTCCATCGTCCACTTCGCCATGAACGTGATCGCGGCGCCGTTCAGGGCGGCGATCTCCTTCGTGCCGTGCTTGTACATCGCGTGGTAGTCGGCGGTGGTCAGCGCGTCCGCATAGGTAACGTTGATCTCGTGCTGGCCTCGACCGAACTCGCCCTTCGAGAACTCGATCGGGATGCCCGCCGCCAACATGCCGTTGCGGATCTGACGGATCAGCCACTCGTCTTTGGTGGTCGCGAGCATGTGGTAGTCCATGATGTACGGCGATGATGGCTGGAGACCGTGGTATCGCTTCGCGGCAGCCTCCTCGTAGGACTCCTTGAAGAGGTAGAACTCCAGCTCGGACCCCGTCTTGAACGTGTAGCCGGCCGTCTTCGCACGCTCCACCTGCCGGCGGAGGATCGTTCGCGGCGCCACTTCGACGAGCTCGCTCGTGTGCTCATCGGCGACGTCGCAGATCACCATCGCCGTCTTCTCGAGCCACGGCACGAGTCGGAGGGTCGACATGTCCGGGATCATCTTGAAGTCGCCGTAACCGGTCTCCCAGCTCGCGTACTCGAAGCCGGGCAGCGGCTCCATCTCCATGTCGATCGCGATCAGGTACAGGCACGCGTGGAGCCCTTCCTCACCCAGCACGTCCTCGAGGAAGAAGTGCGGCAGGATCCGCTTGCCCACGAACCGCCCCTGGAAGTCCGTGAACATGCACAGGACGGTGTCGATCTCGCCGGCGTCGGCCAGCTCCTCGAGCTGCTTCGCGTCGATCATGCCCTGCTGTTCCACGATCCTCCCCCTCGATGGGAGCGAGGCGGCGGGCCGCGGCCCACCGCCTCGCTCGTGGGCCCTTCTATTCCGCCGACGGCGGAGTCGGAGGGGGCGACCCGCCCGAGGGCATCTCGGTGGGGGTCGGCATCGTGTCGTCCCTACTCAGGATCTGCTCCTGAGCCGCGCGGCTCGTCTCGTAGCTCTCCTGTGGCACACCTTGTTCACCGGCCGTGAGCGCGAACTCCTCCTCCGGCGAGAGTACCAACCGATTCCGGCCCGCGATCGCGAAGTAGAGGAGCCCCAGGACGTAGTAGATCGCGACCCCGTAGACACCGGGTCGATAGTCCTCGTTCAGGAAGATCGAGACGAGGGCGACCACCGCGATGATCCCCGCGACTGCAGCCCCCGGGACGCCCCACTTGCTGACGTACGGCCGCGCGATGTTCGGCAGCTTCTGCCGCAGCATGATGAACGACAGGCACTGCAGCGCGTAGGAGACCACCGCCGCGAACACGGCCATGTTCAGCACGGCCGCCACGACCTGTGCGGCTCCTTCGCCGCCCTGCCGCTGGAGGTACCAGACGAGCAGGATCACGAGGTAGCCGACGACCGCCCCGGCGAGGAGCGCGACGTGTGGCGTCCGGCGCTCCCCGTGGGTGATCGAGAGGAACTTCGGGAAGTACCCCGCGCGTGACAGTGAGTACGTGTTGCGGCCGTACGCGTAGATGATCGTGAAGAAGCTCGCCACCAGCCCGATCAGGCCGAACAGGGCCAGGATCTCGGCAGCGAAGCCCTCCCCGAACACGCCCTTGAAGCCGTCGAAGAGCGGCGTTCCGGAAACGCCGATCGCGGACGCGCCACCGCCCACACCCGAGTTGATGAACAGGGTGAGGACACTCGCGATCAATAGCGTGTGCATCCCGAGGATCGTGCCCTTCGGAACGTCCCGCCGGGGGTCCATCGACTCCTCCGCCGCGAGCGGCACCTCCTCGATGGCCAGGTAGAACCAGATCGCGAACGGCAGGGCTTTGAAGATGCCGCTGATCCCGAACGGGAGGAAGGGGCCACCGCCGCTTGCGAGCGCTTCACCCCCGCCGTCGGGGATGTTGAACCACAGGTCGATGCTGAACTCGCCGGACACCAGGGCGGAGACGTAGAAGATCGCCAGGACGCCGAGCGCCAGCACGGTGATCGTCACGGTGAATCGCATCGTGGCCTCGATGCCGATGATGTTGACCCAGACGAAGAGTGCGTAGAACAAGAACCACCACACCGGTTCGCTGTTCCACCAGGGATCCCCGGTGATGTCGAAGAAACCGACGACGAGCTCCTGCATCAGCAGACCGATCGCCCCGACGACGACGGCCGGGGTGATCACGTACTCCATGTTCTCGGCGAGTCCAGTCGTGAATCCTCCCCATGGGCCCATCGCCGAACGAGCGAAGGAGTACGCGCCCCCCGTGTGAGGCAGGGCCGGGGACATCTCCGCGATGCTGTAGCAGAGGCCGTAATACATCACGGCGATGACCGCGGTCGCGATCAGCAGTCCGCCGAAGCCTCCGACGTCGAGGCCGAAGTTCCAGCCGTAGAAGTCGCCCGAGATGACCGCGCCGACACCCAGGGCCCAGAGCGACCAGACGCCGGCATGCCGACGGAGCCCTCGCTTCTGGAAATAGTCCTCGTCCACCTCGCGATAGGTGACCGAGCCGAGTTTCCGTTCCGACATGATGCTCCCCCTTTGGGGCCGTAGCCCGTGCGGCCCCGGCGGTATCGAGCCACAGCCGGCGTTTGTCTGTCAAACCTGCGCGTGGCAGGTCAACGTGCGCCAATGCGCCGCAACGCAACGAACGCGAAGACGAGCACCAGGAGCGCGAGCGTCGTGAGGAAGGAGATGTGGAACGCATCGGTGAGCAGGTCGATGACCAGCCCGCCGATGACGGCAGCCACCAGTGCCGGAGCACGGAGCGGGATCCGCGCCCAGCTCATGAGGGCGATGAGTGTGATCATCAGCGCGAGGGGGGCCGCATCCCATCCATCGCCGGACACGAGGTTCGGTCCTCCGACGGCGAGCAGGTCGGTCGTGGAGAGCGTCATGCGATGGCGCTTGGTCTGCTCAATCCTCTGGGGTCACGTACGCGGCGGTGATCCCACCGTCAACGATAAGCGACGCGCCCGTCATGAAGCTCGAGTCGTCGCTCGCGAGAAAGAGGGCGGCCTTCGCCAGCTCCTCCGCTCGGCCGAGCCGGCCCATCGGGATGTGGACGAATCGACGCTGGCGCCGATCGGGATCCGAGAGGAGCTCGGCGAGCAAGGGCGTGTCGATCGGGCCGGGGCAGAGCGCGTTGCAGCGGATGCCCTTCCGGGCGTACTCGACCGCGATCTCGCGGGTCATCGCGAGGACGGCTCCTTTCGAGGCGGTGTAGGCGGTCTGCGAGGTGGCGGCTCCCATCCACGCCACGAACGAAGCGACGTTGATCACGGACCCCCCTCCCGACTCGATCATCGCGGGGATCCCGTACTTGCAGCCGTGGGCCACTCCCTTCACGTTGATCGCCAGCGTCGTGTCCCAGACGGCATCCTCCGTCGCGTGGATGGACCCGTCGTCTCCGAGCATCACGCCGGCGTTGTTGTAGAGGATCGAGAGGCCGCCATAGGTGGCGACGGCCGTCTCCACCATCGATGCGGCGTCCTCCTCCCTGGAGACGTCGGCGTGCACGTAGGTCGCCGCGCCGCCGTCGGAGCGGATCGACTCGGCGACCCGGTCTCCGTCGTCGTCGCTCACATCGGTCAGCACGACCTTCGCGCCCTCTGCAGCGAACAGGCGCGACGCGATCATCCCCATGCCGCTGGCGCCGCCGGTGATCAGCGCCACCTTGCCGTCCAGCCGTCCCATGCTCGGCCTCCGCCCGGTCTCGGACGTCAGGAGGATATCCGCAACGCGGAGCGGGCCGTATCATCGTGAGGCGATGAGAGGATCGACATGAGCGAGCTCATGGTCCTCGGCGGTGAACGCGTCGACGCCGTCGAAGGGGAGACCTTCGAGGTGATCGAGCCCGCGACGGAACAAGCGATGGCGCGCGTGGCTCAAGGGGGTGTCGAGGATGCCCGGCGTGCCGTCGACCTCGCGGCCGGAGCCTTCGAGAGCGGTGCCTGGACGCGGATGAGCGCTCGGGAACGAGGCCGGCTGCTCACGCGGGCGTCGGTCACGATCCGCGAGCGACAGGAGGGGCTCGCCAGGATCGAAGCTCGCAACGGCGGCAAGCCGATCCCCGCCGCTCGCGGAGAGATCGACATCGTCGCCAACGTCTTCGAGTACTGGGGAGGAGCGGCCAACAAGATCTTCGGCGAGACGATCCCCGTCGTCCCCCCGGGGGTCGACATGACGTTCCGCGAGCCGGTGGGCGTCTGCGTCCTCATCACCCCCTGGAACTTCCCGGCCGTGATCGCTTCCTGGAAGATCGCGCCGGCGCTCGCCTGCGGGAACACGGCCATCGTGAAGCCCGCCTCGCAGACCCCACTCACGACCCTGGCGATCGCCGACATCCTGTACGAGTCGGGCCTGCCCGAGGGGACCCTCTCGGTCGTGCCGGGACCCGGGTCGACGACGGCGGAGGCGCTGATCTCCGACCCCCGCGTCGACAAGATCGGCTTCACCGGGTCCACCGAGGTGGGGACGAGGGTGATGCAGGCCGGCGCCGAGCACATCGCGCGGGTATCGCTCGAGCTGGGGGGCAAGTCCGCCAACGTCGTGTTCGCGGACGCGGACCTGGACGTCTGCCTGGAGAAGTCGTTCTGGTCGGTGTTCGACAACGCAGGGCAGGACTGTTGCGCGCGCTCGCGCCAGTTCGTGCAGCGGCCGATCTACGACGAGTTCGTCCACCGGTTCACCGACCGCGCGGAGGCGACCGTCGTGGGCGAGCCGCTCGACGAGGCGACCGAGATGGGCCCGCTGATCTCGGCCGGGCAGCGACAGACCTCGATCGACTATCTCGCGCTCGGCGTCGAGGAGGGCGCACGGCACCTGGCCGGCGGGGCCGTGCCCGACGGCCGCGGGTTCTTCCTCCGGCCGGCGGTCCTCGCCGACGTCGACAACGGATGGCGGGTGGCCCAGGAGGAGATCTTCGGCCCCGTCGTCTCGCTGATCCCGTTCGAGACGGAGGACGAGGTCGTGCGGATGGCGAACGACTCGCCGTACGGGCTCTCTGGTTCGATCTGGACGCGGGACGTCGGCCGCGCGATCCGGGTCGCGAAAGGGATGCGGACGGGCACGCTCAGCGTCAACTCCGCGTCGAGCGTCCACACCGAAGCGCCCTTCGGCGGCTTCAAGCAGAGCGGGATCGGACGGGAGATGGGGATGCACGCCGCGGCCCTCTACACCGAGGTCAAGAACGTCTTCATAGCCGAGGGATAGGGCCGTCAAGCGCTTCAGTAGACTCGACCGCATGCCTGAGCTGCCCGAAGAGATCAAGTCCCGTCCCCCGCGCAAGCCCGGACAGGAACCGACGGCGTCGCTCACGCTCGAAGCGTACGGCCGCCTCCGAGCCGAGCTCGACGAGCTCCTCACCGCCGGGCGGGACAAGATCGCGGATCGACTCAAGGTCGCCCGCGAGCACGGCGACATCCGCGAGAACGCGGAATACGACGCCGCCAAGGATGCGCAAGGGCTGATGGAGGCGCAGATCCGGCGCCTGCAGGAAGCGCTCCGTGATCCCGAGATCATCGAGGCGCCGGCCGCGGCGGACGCGATCGTGCCGCACATGCTCGTCACGGTCCGTTCGCTCGATGACGAGGACGACGAGGAGGCCTACCTGCTCGCCGAGCACGGCGAGGAGAAGGCACCGGGCGCTCGCACCGTCACGACGTCCTCCCCGCTGGGGAGGGCGCTGATGGGAGCGTCGAAGGATCAGGAGATCGTGGTCCAGGCCCCGGGCGGGAGCTTCCGCTACGTCGTCGTCGGTTTCGAGCCGTTCGCGGGTTGATGAGCGCGAGCTGATGGGGCGGCGCGCGGCGGCCGGGCATCGTCCGAGACCTCATGCCGAGCGCGAAGCTCCGAAGGTCCGCGATCTCCCCAAGCCGCGGAAGAACGAATCGGCCGCCGGCGGCGCGATCCAGTGGATCTTCCAGTGGCCCTACCGAGCGATCCTCGCGTTCCTGATCTGGGCGCGGGTCCGACCGTGGCATCTCACGCTCCTCGCGCTCGCCCTCAACATCGTGACCGGCGTGCTCATCATCACCGGGGACTGGTTCATCGCGGGCTGGGGGTTGCTCGCGGCCGGCCTGTGCGACGTCTTCGACGGGTCCGTGGCCCGTCATCGCGGCGAGCAGAAGCGATCCGGCGCCTTCCTGGACTCCGTGCTCGACCGGGTGGCCGACGCGATCCTGTTCGCCTGCCTCTTCTGGGCCATGGCCGAGGACGGTCGGCGTCTCGATGCGGCTCTGGCGCTCTTCACGCTCGTGGTCAGCCTGTCCGTGAGCCACATCCGAGCCGAAGCCGAGGCCGTCGGTGTCCAGCTCACCGAGGGGCTGTTCCAGCGTCTGGAGCGGTTCCTCGCCCTGATGATCGGTCTCCTCGTCCCGGGGGCGATGACCCCCGTCCTGCTGATCCTCGCTGCGCTCGGTGCCGTCACGGCGCTGCAGCGGGGCTGGTCGGCTCTGGTGCGAGCCTAGGTTCATGGACTTCGTCCGGGTCGCGTCGCTCGCGGAGATCCCCGACGGGGAGATGCGCGCGTTCGACCTCCCCACGAGCCGCCTCGCGGTCGCCCACGTGGAAGCGAAGGTCTTCGCGTTCGCCGACGAGTGCACGCACGCGGGATGCTCGCTCTCCGAAGGGGAGCTCGACGATCGCGCCACGACCGTGGAATGTCCGTGTCACGGGAGCGTCTTCGACGTCGAGTCCGGTGAGCCGCTGGAGGGCCCGGCGCAAGACCCCGTCGCCATCCATCAAGCGCGCCTCGTCGACGGGTGGGTCGAGATCGCGGATCAGCCGGTCCGCTCGGCCTGACCCCGGATCGTCCGCGAGGCCGGATCGTGGATGCGGGCTGGTTCCCGGGCGTCGCCCCAGGGTAGGCTCGCCCCCTTCCGGCGAACGAGGAGGCTTCCTACGATGACCGATGCGCCCACCCGGGTCGACCTCCCGCAGGACCAGTTGCCCGCGGCATGGCTGAACATCATGCCGTCGATCGCACAGGCCGGGATGCAACCGCTCCCGCCGCTGCACCCCGGCACCCACGAGCCGGTGACGCCCGACCTCCTCGCGCCGCTGTTCCCCGAGGCCCTGATCCTCCAGGAGGTCTCGACCGACCGGTGGATCGACATCCCCGGCGAGGTGCTCGACGTCTACCGCCTCTGGCGGCCCTCTCCGCTCCACCGCGCGGTCCGGCTCGAGAAGGCGCTGCAGACCACCGCCCGGATCTACTTCAAGTACGAGGGAGTCTCGCCGGCCGGCAGCCACAAGCCGAACACCGCGATCGCCCAGGCCTTCTACAACCGGGAGGCGGGGACGAAGCGGCTCGCGACCGAGACAGGGGCGGGGCAGTGGGGATCCGCGCTCGCGATGGCCTCGAAGTTCTTCGGGCTCGACTGCCAGGTGTTCATGGTGAAGTCCTCGTACGAGCAGAAGCCGTACCGCCGGATCTTCATGGAGACGTTCGGCGCCGAGGTGGTGCCCTCGCCGTCGCCGACCACCCAGGCGGGCAAGGCGATCCTCAAGGCCGATCCGACGTCGACCGGGTCCCTCGGCATCGCGATCAGTGAGGCCGTCGAGGTGGCGGCCGGCTCCGGGGGCTCGATCAAGTACTCGC
This sequence comes from Actinomycetota bacterium, assembly GCA_050696355.1. Classification (GTDB taxonomy): domain Bacteria; phylum Actinomycetota; class UBA4738; order UBA4738; family HRBIN12; genus JAJNBA01. The sequence goes on along the minus strand of JBOGVD010000138.1, from coordinate 21,967 downwards.
TCGGCTCGGTCCTGAACCACGTCCTGCTGCACCAGACCGTGATCGGCCTCGAGGCCAAGGCCCAGATGGAGATCGCGGGCGAACGGCCGGACGTCGTGATCGGGTGCGTGGGCGGCGGGTCCAACTTCGCGGGGGGCTTGCGTACCCGTTCATGGTCGACCGTCTCTCGGGGAGCACGCCGGACCTCCGGTTCCTGGCGACCGAGCCCGCGGCGTGCCCGACCCTTACGAAGGGACGCTACGCCTACGACTTCGGCGACACCGGCCAGATGACGCCGCTCGTCCCGATGTACACGCTCGGGCACACGTTCGTCCCGGCGCCGGTCCACGCGGGCGGCCTGCGCTACCACGGTGATTCGCCGTCCCTGTCCCTGCTGGTCAAGCACGGGCACATGCAGGCGATCGCCTACTCGCAGAACGCCGTCTTCGACGCCGCGGTGCAGTTCGCCCACACCGAGGGGATCGTGCCGGCGCCCGAGTCCGCGCATGCGGTGCGGGGCGCCATCGACGAGGCGATCGCGGCCCGCGACGCCGGTGAGGAGCGGGTGATCCTCTTCGGCCTCTCCGGTCACGGGGCCTTCGACATGCAGGCCTACGACGAGTATCTGAACGGCCGCCTCCCCGAGGTCGAGTACCGCCAGGAAGACGTCACGGCAGCGATGGCGCAGGTCCCGGACGTGCCGATGCCGGGGGAGGACGGCGCTCCCGAGAGCTAGGTCGCCGCCTCGTAGGTCCTGGGCGACAGCCCGAACTCCTCGGATGCGAGCTCCGCGATCCCTCTCGCGACGAGCGTGTAGCCGATCGCGTTGAAGTGACGGCCGTCGCCCTCCCGGATCAGGATCACGCGCTTGCCCTCGCGGAGGTACGCCGTGTAGCCGCCCTCGGGGTCGCGGAAGCGGTTCCACGCGTCGAAGTAAGCGACGTCGTTCGAGATGCTCGCCGAGAACTCGTAGATGTCGTTCAGCCGACGTGAGTGTGGGTGCAAGCGGACGTCGGCGGAGATCGGGAGACCGGCCCACACCACTTTCGCGCCGCGCGACGTCGCGATCCGCATCATCGCGAGGACGCGGTCGCGGTAGGCCGCGGGCCAGGGGGCGGTACCGATCTGCGCCACCCGGTCACCCCGCACGTCCTGGAGGGACTGATGATCGTTCTCCCCCAGCATCACGATCACGAGATCGGGATCGAACCGATCCACGATCCGGCGCATCGTGAACGGCCAGTTGAAGTAGTCGGGCCTCGCGAGCCCCGTCGAGATGCGTCCCTGACCGGACACCCGGACGAGCCGCGGCCGGAACACCCGCTCGCCGAAGTAGCCGAGGCCGGCGGCGAGGGAGTCCCCGACGATCGCCACGCGAAGCTTCCGCGCCGCGGTGGGCGCTCGGATCGAGTCCGCTTCCGCGGTGTCTCCGTCCCCTTTGCCGTTCCCATCCGTATCGCCTGGCTCTTCGGGAGTGAGGGGGATGTCCTCGGCAGGAGGGACGAAGGCGCCTCCCGGTCTGCCCGGATCGCGCCCCACCACGCGCTCGAGTGTGCCGGAGAGCTCGTCCATCCCGATCCACCCGCTCACGGCGGCGATGGGCGTGAGGACGGCCAGCGACACCGTCCGCCGGGCGCCGAGCGGCGAGGCCTCGGCCGCGCGCTTCATCGCCGGCGCGTAGAGCAGGGTCCAGGTGAGGAGGGACACGAGGATCACCACGAGGACCCGGCCGGCCGGCATCAGGCGCCGCCCGTAGAGCACCGTCGCCGGGTCGACCCCCGGCGTCCCTCGCTCCGTGCTGGACCGGCTCATCCTGTCTCCGTCTCAGAACTGGAAGTAGATGAAGGGTGCCACGCCGGGGGGCCCCAGGATCGCGATCACCAGGAGGGAGAGCGCAAGGACGATCCCGAGGGGCGCGGGCTTCAAGCGTGAGAGTCCCGCCTGCAGCCACAGGCCGAGTCCGCGAGGCCAGAATTGCAGCGCCATCATCCCGGCGATCGTGAACACCACGAGGGGGTTCAAGAACTCGGTCGGCGTCCACCACCCGGTGACGAGGCGGCCGAGCAAGGACAACGCCGTCTCCATCGAGTCGGCCCGGAAGAAGACCCATCCGACGCAGACGAGCGCGAAGGTCCCGGCGTACCGCCCGACGACGTCGAGCCGCCCATCCTCCGCGTCGCCCTCCGTGCGGGCCTCCCGCCACCGGTGGAGCGCGAGGAGGGCGCCGTGGAACGTGCCCCAGAACACGAAGGTCCACGCGGCTCCGTGCCAGAGTCCCCCCAGGATCATCGTGACCAGCACGTTCACCGTGGTGCGGCGCGCCCCGCGCCGGTTCCCGCCGAGCGGGATGTAGAGGTAGTCGCGGAGCCACCGGGAAAGCGTCATGTGCCACCGCCGCCAGAAGTCCTGGATCGAGCGCGCCGCGTAGGGACGGTCGAAGTTCCTCGGGAACCGGAAGCCCAGCAGCTTCGCGATGCCGATCGCGATGTCGGTGTACCCGCTGAAATCCGCATAGATGACGATCGCGTAGCCGAGGATCCCGAAGAGCGCGTCCGGACCGCTCCGCCGGGACGGATCCCCGAAGACCGGGTCCACGATCTGGGTGGCAAGGTAGCTCGAGACGACGACCTTCTTGAAGAGACCGCCGAGGATCAGCCACGCAGCGGCCGCGACGTCGACATGTCGCTCGTCCCGGCGTTCCCGGAGCTGCGGGATCAGCTCGGCCGGCCGAACGATCGGTCCGGCGACGAGGTGCGGGAAGAACGAGAGATAGAGGAACGTATCGGTCCAGCCCGCGAGCTCGAAGTCGCCTCGGAACACGTCCACCACGTACGCGATCGCCATGAACGTGAAGAACGAGATCCCCACCGGGAGGACGACCTGGATCAAGGGGAGCGACGACTCCATGCCGACCGAGGACAACGTGTTCGTCACGCTGACCGCGAAGAATCCGTAGTACTTGAAGAAGGCGAGCGGCACGAGGAGCAGGGCCACGGCCACCCCGTTCACCACGAGCTTCGCCCGAGCGGTGCGGGTCCGCGCGACCGCGATCGCTCCGAGCTGCGCCAGGGCGCTGATGCCGACCAACAGCGCGACGAATCGCCAGTCCCACCAGGCGTAGAAGACGTAGCTGGCCCCGACCATGAGCCACTTCCATGCGTGGGACAGGTGATTCATGAGCCAGTGCCCGATGAACACCAGCACGAAGAAGATCGCGAAGTCCACGGTGGGGAAGAGCATCGGGGTCGGATGCTAGCCGAGGTCGGCCTGGGCCTCGGCGAGTCGACCCGCGAGGAAGGCGCGCTCGCGCGGGTTGGCCGCGAGGTCGCGGGCGCGTGCGTACGCGGCGGCCGCTTCCTCGGAGCGACCGAGCCGTCGAAGCAGGTCCGCGTTTGCTGCGTGGAAGAGGTGATAGGTGGCGAGGTCGTGGCGGAGAGCGTCGAGCAGGGGCAGTCCGGCGGCCGGTCCGTCCGCCATGGCGACGGCCACGGCGCGGTTCAGCTCGATCACCGGGGAGGGCTGCAGCCGGGCCAGCACGGAGTAGAGGGAGGCGATCTGCGGCCAGTCCGTGTCCTCGGGCCGTGGCGCGCGGTCGTGGAGGCCCGCGATCGACGCCTGGACCTGGTACGGCCCCGGCTCGCCGAGCGCCGCGGCGCGCTCCAGGATCGCGAGGCCTTCGTCGATCGACTCCTGGGCCCACTTCGATCGGTCCTGATCCTCGAGGAGCACGATGTCCCCGGCGTCGTCGGTCCGCGCCGGCCGGCGCGCGTGCGTCAGGAGCAGCAATGCGAGGAGGCCGAGCGCCTCCGGCTCGGAGGGCAGCAGGCGCTCGACGACCCGGGCGAGCCAGATCGCCTCCTCGCACAGCTCGTCACGAACCAGGTCCCCTTCCGTGGAGGTGTATCCCTCGTTGAAGATCAGGTAGAGGACGGTGAGCACGCCGACGATCCGGTCGGGCAGGAGCTCGGCGGGCGGCACCCGGTAGGGGATCGCGCTCTCCCGGATCTTGCGCTTGGCGCGCACGAGGCGCTGTGCCACGGTCGCCTCGGGTTGCAGGAACGCCCGCGCGATCTCGCGCGTGGTGAGGCCGCCGACGGTGCGGAGCGTGAGCGCCACCTGGGCGTCGGTCGACAGCGCCGGGTGACAGCACGTGAAGATCAGTCGGAGCCGTTCGTCGGGGATCTCGTGCGCCTCGTCCACCTGCAGTGCCTCGAGCCCGGCGATGGCTTCGGTCTTGTCGCGGCCGACACGGTCCCTCCGGAGCCGGTCGATCGCCCGATGCCGGGCGGTGGTGACGATCCAGGCGCCGGGATTGTCGGGGACGCCGTCCGTCGGCCAGCGTTCGAGGGCCACGGCGAAGGCGTCCTGGACCGCGTCCTCGGCGAGATCGAAGCTGCCGGTCACCCGGATCAGGGTGGCGACCGCGCGTCCCGACTCACGTCGGAACGTGCGGTCGACGTCGGCTCGGAGGCCGGCTACGGCATCTCCTGCTCGAACTCCATCACGGGCCGGACCTCGACGGAGCCCAACCACGAGCCCGGGCACTTGGCCGCGGCCTCCAACGCCTCGTCGAGGTTCGCGCACTCGAGGAGATAGAAGCCGCCCAGCTGCTCCTTCGTCTCCGCGAACGGCCCGTCGGTCGTGACGGTCTTCCCGTCGCGAACGCGAACCGTGGTGGCCTGGGTGGTGTCGGCGAGGGCCTCGCCGGCGTGCTTGTTCCCCTTCTCCGCGAGCCAGGCCTCGTACTTCCAGTACTCGTCCATGACCTGCTTCGTCTCCTCGGGCGAAGCCGCGGCGGCGGCGCTCTGATCCCCGTAGATCAAGATCGCGTAGTGCATCTCGGTCCCCTTTCCGTGTCGATGGTGATCGTGTGCCGTCGCTCGCGGGCCCTATGACCCCTCGAGGATCGGCCGGACCTCGATCGTGCCCACTTCGGCTGCCGGGATCGCGGCCGCGTACGCGAGGGCCTGGTCCAGGTCGCAGTCCACGACGAAGTACCCTCCGAGCTGCTCCTTGGTCTCTGCGAAAGGACCGTCGGACACGAGTGCCTCTCCGCCGCGAACGCGGACGAGCTTGGCCGACGCGGCTCCGGCGATCTCGTCGCCCGCCACGTGGTGCCCCTGCTCCTCCATCTGGCGCTGGAGCGTGCCGTATCGCTCGTACTGGGTCTCGCGCTCGGCGTCCGAGAGCTCGTCCCAGCCGCTCTCGTCGCCGTGGATCAGGAGCATGTACCGCATCCGCACCTCCTTCGCGACCGGCGGCCGCGTCCACCCTAACGACGATCGGGAGCGCGGGTTCTCGACGCGTCGGGGACATCTCCCGATCTGGTCGAGCCGGACAGTGCGCCCACGTAGACCCCGACGAGCACGAGCGGGGCGCCGAACAGGAGCGAGGCGGTGATCGGCTCGCCCAGGAGGAGCGCGCCGCCGATCACCGAGACGATCGGGAACAGGACGAACTGATAGCTGGCGCGGGTCGCGGTCCATCGCCGGATCACGTAGACGACGAGCATGAACAGGAACGGAGAGGCGACCGCCAGATAGATGAGCGCCACCCAGACGCTGGGGCTCAGTGGCGTCTCCCAGGACTCGCCGACGAGGAGCGACAGCAGCAGGAGCAGCGACGCTCCGGTCGACATCCCGACGGCGTTCGTCACGACCGGGTGCGCCGACGGCAGCAGCTTCAAGACGATGCCCGATTCGGCAGCGGCGGCGGCCGCCACCACGACCGCCAGGACCGAGAGGAGGGAGACGTCGCCGATGAGCGCGCCCGACGACATGACCGCGATCCCCGCGAACGCGACGAACGCGCCGACGACGGCGCGGAGGCGCAGCCGCTCGAGCCGGTGCGCGGCCGCGAGCAGCACGGTGAGCAGCGGGGCGGACGCCATGATCGTGCCGCCGAGCCCGGCCGGGACTTCCTGCGACCCCCAGTAGAAGAAGGCGTACGCGATGAAGAAGCTGAGGACCCCGTAGACGAGTGCGCCTCCCAACGCCCGGCCGCGCGGGACCGCGGCGTGTCCACCGATCACCAGCGTCCAGAGGATCCCGGAGGCCGCCAGGAAACGGATGCCGGCTCCCCAGAACGGGTCGAGCTCGCGATTGCTGAAGCGCACGGCCACGATGTTCGAGCCGGCGAGGAGCACGACGCCCGCGAACGCCCCCAGGATCCGGCGATCGATCACCGGGCGTGTCGGCCGGTTCGTCGGGCCGCTCATCCGCGGATGATAGGTCGCGGTAGCCTGTGGCCCCACCGATCCGGGAGGACCGATGTCACGCGATATCGACTGGCATGTGTTCGACAAGGCCGCCGAGATCACCGCGTCCGCGGTGCGGGGGGCGATGGGCTCGCAGGGGAGTCAGCCCGCCTCGTTCGTGAGCGACGTCTTCCGCGAGATCTACACGGCGCTGCGTCAGGCAACGAACGAGATGCCGTCGAAAGATTCCAAGCCCGGGTTCTGAGCGCGTGAACCGATCGCGACTTCGCGCGGCGGTCCTCCAGTGGTATCGGCCGCGACGGCGCGCGTACGCGTGGCGCCGCGGCCGGCGGAGCCCGTACCGGACGCTGGTCTCCGAGGTGATGCTCCAGCAGACGCAGGCGGCCAGGGTGGAGCCGGCCTTCGAGGCGTTCATCGCACGGTTCCCCCGGGTCGATGCGCTCGCCGGGGCCTCGCGCGCCGAGGTCCTCCGGGCGTGGGCCGGGCTCGGATACAATCGACGTGCCGTCGCCCTCCACGACGCCGCGCGGGCGATCGTCCGCGATCATGGGGGACGCGTGCCCCGTGACCACGCGGCACTGGTCCGGCTCCCGGGCGTCGGTCCGTACACGGCTGCGGCCGTCACCTCGATCGGCTACGGCGAGGCCGTGGCCGCGATGGACACCAACGTGCGGAGGATCGTCGCCCGCGCGATCCACGGAACTGAGCCGACCGAGGTGCCTGCGACGCGGCTGGCGCGGGACGCGCAGGCCTGGCTCGACCCCAGCGCTCCGGGAACGTGGAACCAGGCGTTGATGGACGTGGGACGGCTCCATTGCCGTCCGGCCCCGAGGTGCGACGGATGCCCGCTCGCGCGCTGGTGCCGGTTCCGCACCTCCGGCCACACCGGAACGTCGACCGGTCGCTCGGGATCTTCGTTCGAGGGAAGTTCACGCCAGGTCCGTGGCGCTCTGGTGGAGGTCCTCCGCAGGCAGCGCTCGGCCGGCGCGGAGGCGCTCGCCGAACGCACCGGCCATCGGGGTGCCGCGGTCGCGACCGCGGCCCGGGCGCTGACCAGGGAGCGGATCCTCGAGCGCACCCGGTCGGGCCGCTTCCGTCTCGCCTCGGATTGACGCCGGCAGGGGCCGGCACTATCGTTCGTCCAGCCATGACGCTGGGAATGAGTCTCACTCTCGCTCATCCGGCCCGTCGGGGCAGGCGAACGCGTGGGGATTGAGCACGCTCAGCCCACGGCGGCTCCCGTCCGCCGGGAGGGTGAGGTCCTGCTCCGCGCCGAGGGCGTCTCGTTCGGCTATGCCCACGATCCCGTCCTCCGCGGGGTCACGCTCGAGGTCCGGGCCGGGGAGTTCGTCGCGCTGGTGGGCCCGAACGGATCCGGGAAGTCCACCCTGCTCAAGGTGCTCCTGGGCGCCCTCGAACCCCATGCCGGCAGCGTGGAGCTCCTCGGTCGCAAGCCGGGGGACGTACGCGATCGGTGGCGCGTCGGCTACGTGCCGCAACGGCCCTCGCTCGTCTCGGAGGTCCCGGCCACGGTCGAGGAGATCGTCGCGGCCGGACGGCTCCGACAGCGCGGGTGGTGGCGCGGGCTCACCGGATCGGATCGGGTGGCGGTGCGTCACGCGATCGAGTCGGTCGGCCTCGAGCGGCTCGCCGATCGTCCGCTGAACGAGCTCTCCGTGGGGCAGCAGCAACGCGTCTTCATCGCCCGGGCGTTCGCCGGCGAGCCTGTGCTGCTGCTGCTCGACGAACCGGTGGCCGGCGTGGACGCCGAATCCCAGCGCCGGTTCCGGGACTCGCTCGTCCATCTGATCCGCCAGCACGGGGCCGGGGTGCTGCTCGTGTCCCACGAGCTCGCAGCCGTCGCCGACGTGATCGACCGGGTCATCGTCCTGAAGGAGCGCGTGGTCTTCGACGGGGATCCGGCCGAGCTCGCTGCTCGCGGGGTCTCCCTGGGCGTGCATCGCGAGGACCTCCCGCTGTGGCTCGAGGACCTCCGATGATCGCCGCGCTTCCGCTCCCGTACCCGTTCGAATCGGCGGAGGCGCAACGCGCGCTGCTCGCCTGCCTCGCCGTCGGGACGTTCGCCCCGATGATCGGCTCCTTCCTGGTGCAGAAGCGCCTGTCGCTCGTCGGCGACGGGATCGCACACGTGGCGTTCGCCGGCGTCGGCGCCGGGCTCCTCGTCGGCGTCTGGCCGGTCTGGACGGCGCTGGCGTTCGCGGTGATCGGCGCGGTCGGGGTGGAATGGCTCCGGCTGCGAAGGAAGGCCGCCGGCGACCTCGCGCTCGCGCTGTTCTTCTACGTGGGGATCGCGATGGGCGCGGTGTTCGCCAGCCGCGCCGGCGACGTCGAGCTCGAGACGCTCTCGTACCTCCTCGGCGATCCGTACTCGGTCACCTGGGAAGAGGTGGTGACGATCGTCGTGCTGGGAGCGGCGGTCACGGCGGCGACGCGGCTCGCGGGTCGGGCCATGCTGGCCGTGGTCACCGACGAGGACTGGTCCCGCGCCGCTGGACTCCCCGTCGGCCCGCTCAGCGTCGCGCTCGCCGCGCTCACGGCCGGCGTCATCGTCGCTGGGATGCGGATCGTGGGGATCCTGCTGATCGCCGCGATGATGGTCCTGCCCGTCGCCTCCGCCCAGCTGATCGCGCGATCGTTCCGCGGCACGTTCCGGCTCGCGGTCGGGATCGGCGGGCTGTCGTCCCTCGTGGGCCTCACGGTCGCGCGGCCGCTCGACCTCGCCCCCGGTGGCGCGATCGTCTTCGTCGCGGCCGCGGTGTTCGCCGCGGTCGCGCTCGCGAAGCGGACCGCGCCTCGTGCCCTGCAGCAGGAGGCGCACTGATGGAGCTCCATCGCGCCGTGGCGTCGAGGCTCGCGAGCTCCGGGCAGCGATACACGAGCACGAGGCGACGGCTGGTCGACATCCTCGCGAAGGCGGGCATGCCTCTCGCGCTCCCCGACATCGTGCGGAGACGCAGAGGGCTGCCGCAGAGCTCCGCCTACCGCAACCTCGCCGAGCTCGAGACGGCGGGGCTGGTCCGCCGGGTGGTCTCGGAGGACGGGCTCGGGCGCTACGAGCTCGCGGAGGAGCTCACCGGTCACCACCACCACCTGATGTGCTCCCGTTGCGGTCGTGTGCAGGACCTGCACCTGCCTGCGACGCTCGAACGCCAGCTGGACCGGACCCTGGACACGCTCGCCCGGGAGTCCGGGTTCGCGACCGTGGCGCACCGCCTCGATCAGATCGGGCTCTGCCGGGATTGCGCCGGCCGCGTGACCCGGAGCAGCCGACCGGGTCCTCTATCCTGAGGCCTGCCGCAGCCCGGCGCGCTTCCACGGGAGGATCGTGACGCTCACCCGCACCGCTCAGGCCGACGAGCATGCCGTGCCGCCTTCCCCCGTCCCGACGAGCCGGCTCGGGTCGTGGTGGGTGATCGTCGGCTTCGCCCTCGTCCTCCTGCTCGCGCTCGGCTGGCGGTTCGTCGCCGACCCGTCGCTGTCGGCACCGACGAGAGACCCGGCCTGGTACACGTGGCGCGCCGGCGTGATCCTCGAGGACGATCCCGGATCGGTCGCCGGCGACTGGGGTCCCGACAACCTCTTTTCCGGGGGCTACCGCGTGACGGTGCCGCTCGCCGGCGCGCTCCTGCAGCGGATCGCCGGGATCAGCACCTACAGCTTCAGCGCCTTCCTGATGCTCGGGATGCCGATCCTCACCGGCCTCGCGCTCGGCGCCGGAGCCTTCCGGAGCCGCCGCGACCCGCTGGTCGTGCTCCTGACGATGCTCGCCACGGCCGGGCTGTTCCTCACCACGCCGTACGTGGGCTACCTTGACAACATCACGGTCCTGTTCCTCCTCAGCCTGATCGTGGCGTTCGCGGATGCGGCACGGACCTCATGGGGCGCCCGCATGGCGATCTTCCTGATCGGGATGGCCGCGGCGTTCACGCACCCGACGACCTGCGTCCTGTTCGGGGTCTCCTTGCTCGCGGTGTGGGGGACGCATCTCCTCACGGGTCGCTTCCGGCTCGGCTCCGCGATGCGCGCCGACGGACCACTCGTGCTCTCCGCCGGATCCGGCATGGTCACGGGGCTCGCCCTGTGGGTCGTGGGGATCTGGGGCCCCGGAGGCCCCGAGCTGCTGAAGGACGCCGCCCTCCCGCCCCCTTATACCGCAGCGTTCTTCCGGCAGCGACTCGTCGAGTGGGTGACCTCGATGCGGCCGGAGATCACGATCCCATTGATCGTGGTCGCGATCGTCTCGACGATCATGGTCGCGAGGCGGACCCGAATGCCTGTCGCCCAGTACGAGCAGGTCTCCATCTGGTGGATGATCCCGTTCGCGGGCATCCTGACCTTCCTGCTCGGGCAGGCCATCCCCTACTACCGCTTCATGAACGCCACCGCTGCCCCCATGGCGCTCACGGGACTGGGAGCGTTCCTCGCCGTGCGGTGGCTCCTCCGCGGGGAGGGAACGAGGAAGGTCGTCGGAGCCGTCGGCGCCCTGGTGGTGGTCGGCGCTCTCGCCTGGATGTTCGTCGACCCGGTGATGAACCGCTGGGCGCAGCAGGACAACCAGTGGGCTCCGCAGAGCGTCCGCACGTCCCTCGCCGCCGCACACGACGTGTCGGTCACCGCCGGCGAACGTCCGATCGTGCTGATCGTGAACTACGGCAACACCGACGACGCTACCGGTTCCAACACGACGTACGGATGGGCCAAGACGTACACCAACGTCTTCCGGACCGGGTTGCCCGGCGCGTTCGCGAAGTACCAGGCGACCTACGTCGGGACCGTGGAGGACTTCCGCCGCGGCGTCCCGTCTGACGGGCCGAGCGAGAACTACCGGGACACGTCGCGAAGTCACTGGAACGAGGTGCGCGCGCGGCTCTCCACCTACCCCGAGCCGCCGGTCGTGTTCCTGATCGAGGAGTACTACTCGGGGAGGTGCAACGGGGTCACGCAGGGGGCGTGCACCGAGGAGGTCGAGCGAGGCGCGCTGGAGCGCGCGACGGCGGACTCCGTCGAGATCGCTCCGGGCACCCACGTCCTTTTGGGTGACGGCCTGTACGTGCCGGCGTCGGGTGACGTGGCGGGCGCGCGCGCGGCCGCCGATGCGGCGGCGGCGCGCTTCGCCCATCCGGCCGGACCGTTCGAGGACCTGGCGCATCAGGGGCGGGTCCTCGCCGGCCTGTTCTCGCTCGCTGTCTTGCCCGGACTGCTCGCCGCGCCCTTCTTCGGCTTGAACGACACGCCGAGCCGGATCGCGCTGATCCCCGGCACGTCGATCGTGATGTCGCTGCTTGCCGGGATCGCCGTGCTCGGGGTGTGGCGAGGACCGCTCACCGAAGCGAAGGCGTGGGTCGTCGTGGGGCTGGCAGTGGGCGCGGGCGCGGCCCTGCGTCTCGGCACGACGCCGATCCTCCGGGCGCTGGACGGCTTCGGTGGGTTCTTCGACCGCCTGTTCTCCCAGTTCTCGAACCGTGACTTCGCGACGTTGATGGGCGTCCAGTTCCTGACGCAGGCCGGGCAGGGCGTGATCCAGGGCGCGATCGGGAAGTCGATCGCGTTCGGCGGGCAGGAAGGCTTCGACGTGCAGAACGTCCCGTCGGCCGACTACCTCCTGCGGGTGATCCTGTTGCTCTACGTCCCGTACACGTTGCTCTCACCGTTCATCGGGGTCGTGATCGACCGGTTCGAACGGCGACGTGTCGTGTGGTGGTCCAACCTCCTCACCGCCGGCATCGTGGGCGTGGTCGCGGTAGCGGTCCTCCTCCCGTTGGGTGTGGGCAGCACCGAGGGTGATGTCGGCGCCACTGCGGCCCTCGTCGTGGGACTCCTGGCGGCGCAGGCCGTGACCCGGGTGACGCTCGCGGTGAAATCGGCCGCGATCCCGGACGTGCTCTCGGGCAGGGACCTACTCCAGGGCAACGCGTTGTCGCAGGCGGGCGGCGCCTTGTTCCAGATCGTGGGGATCGCGTTCGCGCTGGGGGCCGGCGGGTTCCTGCCCTCGTGGTCGGTGGTGGTGGTCGGGGCGATCGTCCTGTTGGTTGGGGCCTTGGTGGCGACTCGTCTGCAGCACGTGGAGGCGCGCCCCCATGTCACGTCGTTCTCCGAGGAGGCGCGTCGAGTGATCCGGACCATCTGGAGCGGCGTGCGAGAGGTCGCCGCCCGCCCGGCCGCGGCCGTGGGCCTGTCCGGGTTCCAGATGCTGCGCTACCAGTTCTGGGGCTTCGGACTCTTCGTGTTCGCGCTCTACGCGAAGAACCTCGTCGAGGACGGATCCGACAGCCAGGTCCCCGCCCTGCTGTCCGGCGGCGTCGGCCTCGTCGGCGGCGTCCTGGGCCTGTTCCTGGCGCAGGCGCTCAAGGATCGGGTGCCGCCGATCAGACTGCTCCTGGTGTCGATGACCCTCCTCGGCGCCGGGACCATGGTCTTCGGAGGGTTGGTCTCGGTCGCGGGTTTCGCGGGCATGCTGTTCGTCGGCTTCTTCGCGGTCTTCGTCGGGAAGATCTCTGCGGACACGATCGTCCAGCAGGCGATGCCGGACGACTTCCGCGGCCGGGCGTTCGCCCTGTTCGACATCGCCTACAACCTCGGGTTCATCGTCCCCGCGTCGATCCTGGCGTTCGTGTGGGTCGAGAACGATCCCGGGCGCACGCGCATCGTGCTGATCGCGTCGGGCGCCGTGTTCCTCGCGCTGACCGCCGTGATCGCCGGGTGGGCGCGACGCATCCGCGACCAGTTCGCGTCCCAGGACGACCTGATCGAAGCCTGACAGGCTGAGGGAACCATGCCCGAGGTCCGCAACGGCGATGTCACGTTGCACGTCGAGGTCGACGGCGCCGGCGAGCCCGTCACGGTTTTCGCGCACGGGCTGACGAACTCCTGCCACGAGCTCGCGCCGTTCACGCCGTCCCTCGCCGGCACGGCGGTGCGGTTCTGCTTCCGGGGGCACGGGCATTCGAGCGCGCCGGACCACGGGTATCGGTTCGCGGACCTCGCTTCGGACCTCGACGCCGTCGCCCGCGCCCACGGCGCGCGCACCGCCGTGGGGACGTCGCTCGGCGCTGGCGCGATCATGACCCTGCTCGAGCGCGATCCGGAACGGTTCGACCGGATCGTGATGCTGCTGCCGGCCTCGCTCGACCTGCCGTTCCGCAACCCGGAGCGCTTCGACGGGATCGCCGACCTCCTCGAGACGTACCCGAAAGGCGAGGCGATCGCGCGGATCCTCGAGATGAGCCGCGAGCGGTACGAACGGGCACCGTGGCTCCGCGAGCTCGATCTGCTCCTCTGGGAGGACATGAACCCGGTCGGGGTCGCGCGGGCGATCCGTGAGGTCACCCGCGACGTCTCGATCTCGGATCGTGAGCTCCTGCGCAAGGTCGCGGCCCCGGTTCTACTGGTCTGTCGGGAGCAGGACGCGATCCATCCCGCGGAGCTCGGCCGTGTGCTGCAGGACCTCTTCCCGAACGCGGAGCTCGTGACGCTTGCGTCGGAGGAGGAGCTGATCGCCTTGATCCCGATGCTGATCGAGCGCATCCGGGTGTTCCTGGAGGGGGGATGAGCCGGCAGCGTCCTCACGACCGCCGGGCCAGCACACCGCGCCAGGAGCTGACCGGCTCCTCGCTGTCGGCGCTGATGGCGCTCCAGTTCGCGGTGGTGGTGGTGTTCGGCAAGGAGGTCGCGGCCGGGGACCTGCCGTTCCCGATGCTCGCGATCCGCTTCGCGGGACAGTCCGTGTTGCTCTTCGTCGTGCTCCTGGTGGTCCGGAAGCCGCTGATGCCGGCGCCGGGTGAGCGGCTCCCGCTCCTCCTCGCGGCGACGTTCGGCTACGGGACCGAGGCGGCGCTGTTCTTCTCCGCGCTGAACCACGGCAAGGCGGGGGCGGTGACCCTCCTGTTCTACCTGTATCCCGTCTGGGTGATGCTCGCGACGATCGCACTCGACCGGCGCTCGCCCGGGCGGAGGCTGTTCGTCGCGCTCCTCCTGGCGCTGGGGGGGAGCGCGGTGGTGATCGTCGGCGGCGGCGAGATCGAGGTCGCGCCGCTGGGCATCCTCCTCGCGCTCGCCACCTCCCTCGCCTACACCGCCTACCTGATCACCGCGGATCGGACGATCCGAAGGACCGACCCGGTCACGGCCGCGGCCTGGCTCGGTGCCGGCGCCGCGACGTCCAACGTGGTCTTCTCGTTCGCGTTCGGCGTCGCGGATCTTCCCGACTCGTCGTCGTGGCCGTACCTCCTCGGGATGGCCGTGTTCTCGGCCGGCGCGTTCGCTGCGATGCTCGGCGGGCTCCAGCTCGTCGGCGCCGTCCGCAACGCGATCATCGGCGTGATGGAGCCGCTCGGGGTAGCCGTGCTCGCGGCGTTCTTCCTCGACGAGCCGCTGACGGCGCCGACGACGATCGGAGGCTTGCTGATCCTCGGCGGTGCGATCCTCGCGACCCTCATCCGGACGACCCGCGTACGCGAGCCCGACGTCTAGTACCGTCGAGACCGTGACCGACCAGCTCTTCGCCGAGGACGCGTACCTGACCAGCTGTGAAGCGACGGTCGTCGACATCCGCGACGAAGGCGTGATCCTCGACCGCACCGTGTTCTACGCGCGCGGCGGCGGCCAGCCCGGCGACACCGGGACGCTCCGCTGGGATGGCGGCCTCGCCCGGGTGACCGACACGGTGAAGATCGGAGGTGACATCGTCCATCAGGTGGAGGGCGACGCCCCGCTCGTCGGCCACTCGGTCACCGCGGAGATCGACTGGGGCCGCCGGCACCGGCTGATGCGCACGCATACGGCGTTGCACTCCCTTTCCGGCGTGATCTTCCGGGAGTACGGGGCGAAGGTAACGGGCGGGAACATGGATGACGCGGGCTCCGCCCGGATGGACTTCGAGCTCGACGAGATGAGCCAGGAGCTGGGCAAGGAGGTCGAGGGGAAGCTGAACGAGGAGCTCAACAGGAACCGTCCCGTGCACGTGAGCTTCCTCCCGCGGCGCGAGGCGCTCGCAGATCCGGATCTGATCCGCACCAAGGTGAGCTTGATCCCGGAATCCGTCGACCCGATCCGGGTGATCGACATCGAGGGGATCGACAAGCAGGCGGACGGCGGAACCCACGTGAAGGCAACCGGCGAGGTGGGGCACGTCACCGTCGTCAAGACGGAGTCGAAGGGCAAGGCCTTCAAACGGATGCGGATCCGGCTGGACGACTAGCTCAACCGCCGAACACGAGTCCCAGCACGAGGAACGCGAGGTAGGCGAGGACGCCACCGGCCGTGAGCATCAACCGGAGCTGCGCGGGGATCCAAGACCTGCCGAACCCGAAGTACACCAACGGGCCGACGAAGGGAACGAACAGCACCACCGCCATCCATCGAGCTCGCTCGGACATGGCGTCGGGATCGCGCCGGATCAGGTCCCAGAGGGCCACGGCCACCCACGAGGCGTAGAGCACGAACGGCAGGATGTAGCCGTAGAGCCCGAGGAGCAGGCTCCACCAGCTGCTGGCGATGAGCGGGACTCCCATGAGGCTGACCTCCTGGCCGATCTCGGGCCCGCGAGCGGCGCGGATGTCCGCGACGTCGCGGATACGGAACAGCCCGGGCACGGTCTGGTCCGGGATCGCGGGGTTGGGCGGCGCCGAGGCCGGATCGTCCATGTCGGGGAGATCCTCCGGCGGTGGCGGCTGCTCGCGCCAGTCTCCGTGCGGGAACTCGCCGTCGAGGGAGTCGATGAACCGGGCGAGCACGTTCGACGTGGGCGCCATGCTGCCGCCCCCCGCGGGGAACGGACGGAATCCCCCACAGGGGAAGAGGAGCTCGACGGCCGCGGGTTGGCTCGTGGCGCTCTCGTTGTCCTCGAAGCAGTCACCGCCCGACGACGGCGCCGCCAGCGCCAGGTCGGCTCGGCCGCTCCGGCGCACCGTGTTCCCGCGAACCTCGTTCCCGCCGGAAGGCCAGAAGTTCGCGTCGAGGATCGGGATCGTCGCGATGCCGTAGGTGGCCTGATCCTCGACGAGGTTGCCGGCGACGCGGTTGCCTCGCCCGCCCGCGAGGACGATCCCCATCCCGTACGGGACGTACTGGTACTCCTTCGCGTCCACGGTGGTCGAGTTGTTGTGATGGACGTGGTTGCCGGCGATCAGGACGTCTTCCTGCGGCGCGAACGGCTCCGAGTCGAGGGTGTTCGGGACGATCCCGGCCAGGTTCTCGCGCCATTCGCTGTTCACGATCGCGAGACCCCCTCCGGCGTTCGTGCCCGAGTAGCCCAGCGCGTTGTGTTCGGCGAGCACGTCGGTGATCACCGCGTCGCACGGGTTGCACGCCCCGATGTAGAAGCCGGCGTCGGGGGAGCCGCTAGCGTAGGAGTGCTCGAGCCTCCCCCAGCGCGATCCGAACACGAACACCCCGTAGTCGCCGTTCGACGCCGCCGTGAGGTAGGAGCCGCGGTAGCCGAGCACGCCCGACCAGAGGAAGCCGTTCAGGAGGAAGCGACGCGCGGTGAGGTTCTCGATCGCCACGCCGTCGGCCTCGACCACGTGGATCCCGTTGGCCAGCTCGAAGTCCCCATCGAGGATCGTGTCGTTCCGATCCATCCCCCGGACCGTGAGATAGGGGGTCGTGACGACGACGGCTTCGCGATAGACGCCGGGCTCGATCAGGACCAGGCCTCCGGGGCGGGCGCGATCGACGGCCTCCTGGATCGTGGGCACGTCCCCAGGGACCCGGATCGTCCCGGCGGGCCCGGGGGGAACGGGGTCCGGGCCAGGCGCCCCGCCGCCGGGCAGCGGCGCGTCGCCCACCACGACCGTGCCGGCCATCCCGGCGCCGGGCCGGCCGTGGTACCGGCAGAAGAAGGAGAAGACGCCTTCGCCATCGAAGGTCCGGGAGAACGTCGCGCCGGGTTCGAGACGGCCCGACCCCCAGGAGCCGTCGTCCGCCTCCACGGTGTGCGGCGAACGACCGTCCATCGCCCACGTCACCGTCTGGCCGGGCTCGATCCGGACGATCTCGGGCGTGAACACGTCGTCTATAGCGGAGATCGACGCGGCCGGTGCTTCCCCGTCGCCCTCGTCTTGCGCGTGCGCCGGCGTCGCCGGCACGACGGACAACGCGGCGAGCGCCAGGACGGTCGCGAGGCGGCGCATCGCGCCGGACCCTAGCATGGGCGCATGCCCGCGGAGCGATTGTCGGGGCTCGACGCGAGCTTCCTCTACCTCGAGAAGCCCGGTGTGCACATGCACGTCGCCGGCCTGTCGATCGTCGGTCGGCGCGACGATCGCACGATCCTCACGTACGACGACGTGGAGCGGGTCGTCGAGGCCCGCCTCCGCCTCGCCCCACGCCTCCGACGGAAGCTGCTGGCGGTGCCCGGCAACCTCTCGCGTCCGGTGTGGGTCGACGACGACCGATTCGACCTGGACTTCCACCTCCGTCGTGCATCCGTGCCGTCCCCGGGTGGACGGTTCGAGCTGGAGCGCGCGGTCGGCCGCGTCCTGTCGCGACCGCTCGACCGCACGAAGCCGTTGTGGGAGCTCTACGTGTTCGAGGATCTCTCCGACGAGCGCACGGCGATCCTGCTGAAGCTGCACCACGCGATGGCTGACGGGATCGGCGTCATGATGATCGCGTCGGCGCTGTTCGATCTCGCGTCCGATGCCCCGACCGGCACGCCCGAGGCCGCGTGGTCACCCGAGCCGGCCCCCGCCGTCCAGGACCTGCTCCGCGATGCGCTCGAGGAAGCCGTCCTCCATCCCCTCCAGGGCCTGAGCCACGTCGCTCGGCAGCCGCGCCTGCTGGTCGAGACGGTGGCCGCGACCGCAGGAGCGCTGCAGACGGTGGCCGGGATGGGGACGACACCGTCCGGCCCCTTCGACGGCAGGGTCGGCCCCAATCGCCGCTTCGCGACGGCCGAGCGGCCGTTCGAGGTGTTCCGTTCGGTCAAGGACGCGCTCGGCGGGACCGTGAACGACGTCGTGCTGGCCTCGGTCGCCGGGGGGGTCCACGCCCTGCTGGAGAGCCGGGGTGAGCCGACGAGGGGCCGGACGCTCCGCGCGATGGTGCCGGTCTCCCTGCGGTCGCCCGGCGACACCGGTGACATCGGCAACCGCGTGGCGCCGATCTTCGTCGACGTGCCGGTGGGGCGGATGGCGGCCCGGACGCGCCTGCGGCGCGTCCGCGCCGCCACCGCTCGGATCAAGGACTCGGGGATGGCCCTCGGCGCCGACACGATCATCGGTCTCGGCGCCTTCGCGCCGCCGGCGTTGCACGCGACGGCGGCGCGTCTGATCGCGCAGGCGCGATGGTGCAACCTCGTCGTCTCGAACATCCCCGCCCCGCAGGTGCCTCTGTACCTGGCCGGGGCTCCGCTCGAGGCGAGCTACCCGGCGATGAACCTGAAGGAGGACTGCGGGCTCTCGGTCGCGTGCACCTCGGCGACCGGCACGATGGCCTTCGGTCTCACCGCGGACTGGGATCAGGTGCCCGACCTGAGCGTGCTGGCTCGCGGGATCGAGTCGGCCGTGGACGATCTCGCCGGATCCGTGCGCTAGTCGAACGTGTCGGCGAACCAGTCGGCGACCTCGGTCAGCCACCGGCCGGGGGCTTCCATCTGGGGGATGTGCCCGAGATCCCGGAAGAACCGTCCCCGCCAGCCTGGGTGCCGAGCGAGCTCGGCCTCCGCGAACGCGACGGGAACCAGTCGATCCCGCCGTCCGTGCAGCAGCAGGACCGGGCACGCGACGTTCTCCAGCGCCCGCCGCGAGACGCTGGGCCGCCGCCCCAGGCGCATCATCGACCGTGCCGCCTCGAGGAACGACCTCGCCACGTCGGGGTCGTCCTTCCGCTCTCGGGTGAGCTCCACGACGGAGCGGACGACGTCGTCCGGGATGGACGTCGGATCGGCGGCGAGCACCCGGAGGCTCAGCCGCACCATCTGGTCCGGGTCCATCTCGCGCAGGCGCCACGACACCACGGCCTCCCCGAGTCGAGGGGTGGCATAGACACCGAACGAAGCCAGGATGAGCGGATGTGGGAGCGCCCGCATCCGCCACGGGAACACGCTGTTCGTGAGGACGATCCCGGCGACCGACGACGGCTCGACCGCCGCCTGCAGGATGGCGATCGCTCCGCCCATCGAATTGCCACACAGGACGACCCGGGGGACACCGATCGAACGGAGGAAGCCCGAGATCGCACGGCGATGATCCATCAGGCCAGCACCGCGGCTGGCGAGCGGAGTCGTCCCGGATCCCGGCAGGTCGAGCGCGAACACACGCCCGAGTCCGGAGAGCCCCTCCGCCACCTGGATCCACGACAGATGGGACGCGCCGAGCCCGTGGACGAGCACGAACGCCGTGTCGGGGGGTCCGTCCCACACCCGGTAGGAGATCGGTCCGTCCACGTCGACGGTCCGGAGCTTCGGGAGATCCACGCCGCGAAGCGTAGCGGGGCCCGCTACTCCGGACGCGCGAACCTCAGTCGAAGCGAGCCAGGTTCCTCCGAAGCGAGGCCTGGTCGAGCACCCCGGCCCTGGCACGGAGCTCGAGGTAGAGCGCTGTCACGATCGCCGTCCCCATCGGCGTCACGAGGGCGTTCAGCAGCGACTGGATCACCGTCCGACCCACGGCGTCCGCGACGTCGGCTCCCGGGAGGGCCTCCGCCACGATGAGTCCCGGCACGATCGTCACCGCGATCGCCACGAGGAAGGAGAGCGCCAGGGTGCCCGCGGCGGTCCCCCACGCCCCCCGGGACAGACGCCACGCGCCGGTGATCGCCTTGGTTCCGCGAGCGTCCTCACCGACGAAGACGTGGATCAGCGTGGCGAGCCTCGAGCCGATCAGTACGAAGAGCGCAAGCGGCACGAACAACAGGAAGCTTCTCGCCTCCGCCGATCCCATCGCATCCGCGATACCGACGAGAACCAGGAAGAGCGGGATGGCGAGGAGAGCCAGCAGGAAGAAGATCCACAGGATCGAGTGGACCTTGCCGATCGTTCGACCGATCAGCGCGGATCCCCGGGGCGCGTCCGAGAAGGTTGCCCGCAAGGCAGCGTTGGTGAGGATCAGGAGCTCCCAGGGGCTCAGGACGAAGACCGTCACCAGCGTGAGGAGGACCGCGATCGCTCCCGGGTCCGGGCGGGCGTTCGCCGGCGTGCGCGTCCAGAACGGCGCGCCGTAGGTGGCAGACCAGGGGTCGAGGGCGGCCGTGACGATCGCGATCGCTCCCGTCATGAGGAGGGTCACGACGAACCAGCGGACCCAGTTCGAGGACCACAGCCGGAGGCCGGCTCCGACGACTTGGAACGCTCCCATGCGGCCGGGGTCGACCGAGCGCCAGGCAGCTGCCGGTTCGGGGGTCTCCCAGGGTTGGAAGAGGTCCGGTCGAGGAGGGACCGGCGGCCATCCGGAGCTCATGGAGCGACGCTACGAGAGGCTCACCAGGAGCACAAGGCCGCCCCCTGTGACCGCTGGTCACGAAGGATGGATCGGAATCCTGAGTGTGCGTTTGGCGTTGCAATGGTGGGGTACAGAGCGGGAGCAGGCCGGCAAGCCGTGCGCGGCAATCTTTTTTCACGAGACCGCCACACGGGTTCGGCTTTACAGGAATGGGGGAGGCCCCTACCATGGGATCGAGCGACCGGAGAGGACGCCTAGTCCACTCTGTCTACGGGGTCGCGCGGTCGAACAACGGATGCCCGGGTACGACCGCCACGGAGCGGTACGGAACCTGGGGAGGAGCGTGAGACGGATTGCCTGAACCAGCCCGTCCTTTGGGGACCGATGACGCAGACGACCTTCGCCTCTACCTCGAGGCCGCGGCTCGAGAGCCGCTGCTTACCAAGGAGGAAGAGGTCGAGCTCGCCATGACGATCGAAGGCGGCAAGGAAGGCGAGGATCGCCTCCGCGCCGGTCGCCTCCGGTCCGAGAAGAGCATCGCGAAGGCCCGTCGTGACATCCGCACGGCGGAGGCCGCGCGTCAGCGTTTCATCATGGCGAACCTTCGGCTCGTCGTTTCGGTGGCTCGGAAGTACCAGGGTCAGGGTCTTCCACTCCTCGACCTGATCCAGGAAGGGAACATCGGCCTGATGCGGGCCGTCGAGCTGTTCGACTGGCGCCGTGGGTTCAAGTTCTCGACCTACGCGACGTGGTGGATCCGCCAGGGCATCACCCGGGCGATCGCGGACCGCTCGCGGTCGATCCGCTTGCCCGTCCACATCCACGACCGGCTGCGGAAGCTGAACCGGACCCGGTTCCAGTTCGCCCAGTCGATGGGTCGCGAGCCCTCTCGCGAGGAGCTCGCCAAGGCGCTCGACACCACCGTCGACGAGATCGACGATCTGACGGAGATGGGCCGGCGCGAGCCCCTTTCCCTGCAGTCGCCGGTTGGCGAGGACACCGAGCTGGGCGACCTGATCGAGGAGATCGACTCCGAGGCAGGGTTTGCTGAGGTCGAGGACCAGCTGCTCCGCGAGGAGATCGGCGGGGCCGTCGACAAGGTGCTCGACGAGCGCGAGCGTCACGTGGTGGCGCTGCGCTACGGCTTGGAGAACGGGCAGCCACTTTCGCTCCGGGAGACCGGCAAGGTGCTCGGGCTCTCCGGCGAGCGGGTGCGACTGATCGAGCGCGAGGCGCTGCGGAAGCTGCGCGACTCCAACCTGATCACCGGCGTGGCGCTCGGCGGCTGACGCCGCGGAGCGACCATCGGCACGCGAGAACACCGCGGTCCGCCGCTCTCTACGGCAAGCCGCGCCTCCTACGTGACGGGAAC
>JBOGVD010000137.1:0-16136 GCA_050696355.1 Actinomycetota bacterium | reverse complement strand
TCTCGGCCCCGCACTCCGTGCCACCCCTTTCAGGCTCTCAGCAGCAGCCAGGTGGGCAGCAGTCGGGATCCATCCGGGATCACCTCCCTCTCGATCCGGCCATCGTATCGATGGAGGTCGATATGTTGCCTCACGCATCGATGTCTGTCAATATGACCTGCATGAAGCGCCTGCAGGAGATCGACGTCTGCTGCCCGCCCCTCCTGTCGGCTCCCCTGGGCGAGGACGACGCGGAGACGCTCGCCACCGCGCTCCAGGCCCTCGCGGACCCGGCCAGGTTGCGGCTGCTCAGCCTGATCGCCGCGTGCCCGGGGTCGGAGGCCTGCGGGTGCGACCTCACGGCCCCCATCGGCCTGTCGCAGCCAACCGTCAGCCACCATCTGAAGGTGCTCCACGAGGCCGGGCTGCTCGATCGTGAGCGGCGCGGGAAGTGGGTCTTCTACCGGGTGCGTCCGGAGCCGCTGACGTCGCTCCGGTCGGCGTTGTCGTCCTGACGGACCAGCCGGTCGACGAGCGCCTCGACCCGGCGATCGATCTCCTCCCGGATGGGACGCACCTCCTCCAGGGACTTCCCCGCGGGGTCCGTGAGCTCCCAGTCCTCGTAGCGGATGCCGGGGAACACCGGGCACGCGTCGCCGCAGCCCATCGTGATCACGACGTCGGAGTCGCGCACCACCTCGTCCTCCAGCAGCTTCGGTCGCGCCCCCGCGAGGTCGATCCCGATCTCCGCCATGGCCTCCACGACGGCGGGGTTCAGGCGATCGGCCGGCTCCGAGCCGGCCGATCGCACCCGGATCCGGCCCGCCGCGCGACGTTCGAGGAACGCGGCGGCCATCTGGCTCCGACCGGCGTTGTGCACGCACACGAAGAGCACCCCGGGCCGGTCCGACGTGGCACGCTGCATACAGCCAGGATAGAGGCGGGCGCGACCGACGGGCGACCGGAGGGGGCCGCGGCGTGGACCTCCGTGACGCAACCTCCGGCGCGGGCGATGATGGCACGGATGAAGCTGGTCCGCGTCCTCGAGACCCTCGATCCGGTGCGCGGGATCCTCGTCCGGGGTCTCCTCGAGGCGGAAGGCATCGACGTGCTGGCCAAGGGTGAAGGGTCCGGCCCGTATCGGATGGGCCCCGTGATCCTCTTCGTGCCGGAGGAAGCGGCGGCTCGCGCGACCGAGCTGATCGCGGCGTCGGAGGACGGCGCGCTCGCGCTCCAACAGGGTGAGGACCTTCCCGTGGAGTCGGCCGCGGATTAGCGCTTCGAGTACTGCGGCGCCTTGCGGGCCTTCTTCAGCCCGTACTTCCGGCGCTCCTTCTCTCGGGCGTCCCGCCGCAGGAAGCCGCCTTCCTTCAGCTGCGCCCGGAGCTCCGGGTCGAGGTCGAGCAGGGCGCGCGCGATGCCGAGCCGGAGCGCGCCCGCCTGGCCGTTGACACCGCCCCCCGTGATCGTCGCCACGACGTCGTAGTCCTTCTCGCGGCCGATCGACCGGAGCGGGGACTGCGCGATCATCCGGTGGACGCGCGTCGGGAAGTACTCGTCGAGGGCCCGTTCGTTGATCCGGAATCCGCCGTCTCCCGGTACCAGGCGGACCCGGGCGATCGCTGCCTTCCGGCGTCCGGTCGTGAGCTTCGCGGGGGTGGTCGCCACTACGTCTCCTTCTTCTTCGCTGTCTTCCGGGCCGAGGACCGGGCGGCGGGCTTCTTGGTGCTCGTGGACTTCTTGGTCGCCGTGGACTTCTTCGTGCTCGTGGACTTCTTGGTCGTCGTGGTCTTCGTGGCCGGAGCCGTGGTCTTCGTGGACGTCGACTTGGTCGACGCCGTGGACTTCGACGCGGGCTCCTTCGCCGTCGACATCTTCGTCGCGGTGGACTTCGCCGCGGCCGGCTTCGGGGTAGCGTCGGCATCCCGCTCGTCCGCGTCCGGGGCCCGCCGCTGCTCACCGTTCGCGGCCCGGATGGGAAGCCCTTCCCACACCGGACGCGTGCCGATCGTCCATCCGAGGGGCTTCTGCGCCTGGTGGTGATGCTCGGGACCGGCGACGACGTGGAGCTTCTTGATCATGGCTCGCCCGAGCCGGTTCTTCGGCAGCATGCCGCGGACCGCCTTCTCCACGGCGAACGCCGGCCGCTTCGCCAGCAGGTCCTCGTACAGGGTGCCGGTGATGCCGCCGGGGTGGCCCGAGTGGCGCCAGGCGACCTTCTTCGTCTCCTTGCCGCCCTTGAGGACCACCTTGGCCGCGTTGACGATGATGACGTTGTCCCCGACATCCATGTGCGGGGCGTAGATCGGCTTGTGCTTGCCACGGAGGATGACCGCGGCCTCCGACGCCACACGGCCGAGCACCTGCTCGCCGGCGTCCAGGACGTACCAGCGGCGCTCGATGTGCTCGGGCTTGGGCGAGTAGGTCTTCATCGTGAAAGATGTCGGCCCGGGAGGCCGACGACGCATGCTACCTGCGGAGATGCAGCGCCGTCAAAGACTATCGGGCTCCGCGGTGACGGCGCTCGTACTGGACCCGTTCGAGCGTGAGGCCGTGCGCCGGCGCGGGCGGGCCCGCCGCGGACCGGTCCTCGGCGTCGAGCACCGACGGCATCGCGTCCGGTTCGAGCTTCCCCTCCCCCACCGACACGAGCGTGCCGGCGAGCGAGCGGACCATCTGGTGCAGGAACGCGTTGGCGACGGCTCGGATCTCGAGGAGATCCCCGTGCCGGGCCACGGAGAGCCGGTGCAGGTTCCGGACCGTCGAGGTGCCATGGGCCGGACGCCGGCAGAAGCTCGTGAAATCGTGCTCCCCGATGAGATGTCCGGCCGCAACACGCATCCTCCCGAGGGGGAGCCGGCCGGGACGATGCCAGACGAACCGGCCGAGGAACGGATCGGGAACCTCGGCCTCGTGGATCCGATAGGCGTACTCGCGGCTCGCGGCTCGCGGCGTCGAACCGAGCGTCGAACCCGTCCGGCACGACGGCGGCGGCGAGCACCACCACCTCCGGCGCGAGAGCCGCGTTCACCGCCTTCCGGAGCCGGTCCGCCGTGACCGCCGAGGACGAGGGGAACGAGACCACCTGCCCGCGCGCGTGGACGCCCGCATCCGTTCGACCGGCGACGGAGAGCGCCACCGGGTGCTGGAGCACGCGCTCCAGATGCGACGATAGCTCCCCCTCGATCGTCCTGATCGAGGGGGAGCGCTGACGCGCCCATCCGCGGAACCCGGTCCCGTCGTACGCGAGCGTGAGCCGGATCGTGCGCACGACGGTGACGGAAGGATCTCCTACCGCTCCTCGCGTGCGACGAGCTCGATCCGTGCCATCGGCGCGCCGTCGCCCCTGCGGGGCCCCAGCTTCAGGATCCGCGTGTAGCCGCCCTGCCGCTCCTCGAAGCGCGGCCCGATCTCGTGGAAGAGCTTGGCTACCACGTCCCGGTCGGGGATGTCGCGGAGCACCTGCCGTCGCGCCGCCAGGTCCCCCCGCTTGGCGAACGTGATGAGCTTCTCCGCGAACGGGCGGAGCTGCTTCGCCTTGGCCTCGGTCGTGTCGATGCCCTCGTGCACGAACAGCTGCGCAGCAAGCGTCGACAGCAGGTGTTTCTGATGGGCCGGGTTCGACCCGAGCCGGGGGCCCTTCTTGGGTTTCGGCACCCCCTCACTCCTCCCGCAGACCGAGACCGAGCTCCTCGAGCTTGGTCTTGACCTCGTCGATCGACTTCTGGCCGAAGTTGCGGATGTCCATCAGCTCGGACTCGGACTTCTGCACCAGGTCGCCCACGCTGTTGATGCCCTCGCGCTTCAGGCAGTTGTACGAGCGCACCGAGAGGTTCAGGTCCTCGACCGTGATCGCATAGTCGCTCGGCTGGTCCTCGTCCTCGGCCGGCCCCACGGACACGCTGGCGACCTCCGCCAGGTCCGAGAAGAGCTGGACGAGCTCGAGCAGGGTCCCGCCAGCCGAGGCCAGCGCTTCGCGCGGCGTGACGGAGCCGTCGGTCTCGACGTCGAGGATCAAGCGGTCGCGGTCCGTCATCTGCTCGACGCGCGTGTCCTCCACCGCGTAGGAGACCTTGCGGACCGGCGAGAAGATGGAGTCCACCGGTATCACGCCGATGGGATCGCGCGCCTTCTTGTTCTTGTCGGCCATCCGATAGCCGACGCCGCGCTCCAGCGTGAGCTCCATCTCGAGCGACGCTCCCTTGCCGAGGGTAGCGAGGTGGAGATCATGGTTCAGGATCTCGATCCCGGCGGGCGGCGCGACGTCGCCCGCGGTGACCTCCGCCGGTCCCTTCGCCTTCAGGTAGACCATGGTGGGTTCCTCGAGCTCCGAGCGGATCACGAGCTCCTTCAGGTTCAGGATGATGTCGGTGACGTCCTCGTTCACCTTGGGGATCGTCGAGAACTCGTGCAGCACCCCGTCGATGCGGACCGACGAGATCGCGGTGCCTGGGATCGACGAGAGCAGCGTCCGGCGGAGCGAGTTGCCGACCGTGTAGCCGAACCCCGGCTCGAGGGGCTCGATCGTGAACTTGGAGCGGATGGGCGAGATCTCGTTCTCGGAGATCTGCGGCCTGGCGACGATGAACACGTGGTTCCTCCTCCGGCGGGGGATCAGCCATTCCTACCCCGCGTCGTGATGCGTCCCGGACACCCCCTCGGCGCCGGGCGGACCGCCACTAGACGCGGCGGCGCTTGCGTGGCCGGCACCCGTTGTGCGGGACCGGCGTGACGTCTTGGATGACGGAGATCTCGAGCCCGGTGGCGGCGAGGGAGCGGATCGCGGTCTCGCGGCCGGACCCGGGGCCCTTCACGAACACGTCCACCTTCTGCAGACCGTGCTCCTGCGCCTGGCGAGCCGCCTTCTCGGCGGCGAGCTGGGCGGCGAACGGCGTCGACTTGCGGGAGCCCTTGAAGCCCACGTTGCCCGCGCTCGCCCACGAGAGCGTGTTGCCCTGCAGATCCGTGATCGTGACGATCGTGTTGTTGAACGTGGACTTGATGTGGGCCTGGCCGTGGACGACGTTCTTCTTCTCCCGCCGCCGCGCCTTCTTCGCCTTGGGCTTCGCCATCGATCCCTTCTTCCTGAGCTCCCGACGTTCGCTCGGCTACTTCTTGGCCTGCGCCTTCTTCTTGCCGGCGATCGTCTTCTTCGGGCCCTTGCGGGTGCGCGCGTTCGTGTGCGTGCGCTGCCCCCGGACCGGGAGCGACCGGCGGTGCCGGACCCCCTGGTAGCAGCCGATCTCGATCTTCCGCTTGATGTCCTGGGCGACCTCACGGCGGAGATCGCCTTCGACCTTCACGTTCTGATCGATGTAGGCGCGGATCTTGAGGACCTCCTCCTCGGAGAGGTCGCGGACCTTCGTCCCGCCCTCGACGCCGGAGCCCGCCACGATCTCGTACGCGCGGGTCGGTCCGATGCCGTAGATGTAGCGGAGGGCGATCTCCAACCGCTTGTCGCGGGGAAGGTCGACGCCTGCGATCCGTGCCATCCTCGGAGCCTCCTAGCCCTGTCGCTGCTTGTGCCGTGGGTTGGTGCAGATGACCATCACGACGCCCCGGCGGCGGATCACCCGGCACCGGTCGCACATCTTCTTCACCGACGGCCTGACCTTCATCTGCCTCGTCCTCACGACATCCGTTGCTCGCCTACTTGAACCTATACACCACGCGACCCCGTGTGAGATCGTACGGCGACAGCTCCACCTTCACCCGGTCCCCCGGGAGGATCCGGATGTAGTGCATCCGCATCTTCCCCGAGATGTGGGCCAAGACCTTGTGCCCGCTGTACGGCGCATCGAGCTCCACACGGAACATCGCGTTGGGCAACGGCTCGATCACCGTCCCCTCCGCTTCGATCGCGTCGTCTTTCGGCACGCTCCACTGATTCCTTCGAACGGGTCCTCCCCAGCTGGCCGGACATGCGAACACGGCCTCCAGAAGGGGCGAACGGCCAGTATACGGGTGCCTGTCGCGAGATGTCTACGAGGGCTGGCCTGCAAGCCATGTCAGGCCGTCCCCAGAACGGTCAGGATCTCCGGGCCGTCCTCCGTGATCGCGATCGTGTGCTCGAAGTGGGCGGCGAGCGACCCGTCGGTGGTGACGACCGTCCAGCCGTCCGCCAGGACCCGATTGCCTTCACCGCCGAGCGTGAACATGGGCTCGACGGCGATCGCCAGGCCCGGCCGGAGCTCCGGACCCCGGCCGGCCGGCCCCCAGTTCTGGATGAACGGTTCCTCGTGCATGCTCCGCCCGATGCCGTGTCCACCGTACTCGCGGATCACGCCCAGCCCGGCCCCGTTCGCCACCGTCTCGATCGCGTGGCCGATGTCGGAGAGCCGGCCGCCCACCCGGATCGCGTCGATCGCCGCGTACAGCGCGTGCTCCGTCTCCTTCGTGAGGGTGGCAGCCTCCTCCGAGGGCGCCTCCCCGCCGACGAACACCGTGACGGCAGCGTCCCCGTGGAAGCCCTCCCAGATCGCCCCGAAGTCGAGGGAGAGCACCATCCCCTCCTTGAGCTTCCGGGTGCCGGAAGGGATCCCGTGCACGATCTCGTCGTCGATCGAAGCGCAGATCGACGCGGGGTAGGTGCCCCGGTATCCCTTGAAGGACGGGATCGCGCCCTGGCCCCGGATCGACCGTTCCGCCAGCCGGTCGAGGTCGAGCGTGGATCGTCCCGGCTCGACGGCGGCGAGGACGGTCTCGATCGTGCCGGCGACGATCCGGCCGGCCCTCCGCATCTTCGCGATCTCGTCGGGCGATCTCCGGATGATCACTGCAGGTTCCCCAGGATCTTCTCGGAGCGCGCGATCACGTCCTCGGGCGTTCCCTCCGCGTCCACCTGGTAGAGCAGGTCGCGCTCGACGTAGAACTGCTCGAGCGGCGACGCCTGTTCCCGATAGACGGCGATCCGGCGCCGGACCGTGAGCTCGTCGTCGTCCGCGCGACGCTCGAGCCCGGCGCCGCAGATGTCGCAGACGCCCTCCTGCGCGGGAGGCTTGAACTCGATGTGGTACGTCCGTCCGCAGTTCGGGCACGTGTAGCGGCCGAGGAGCCGCCGGACGGCGATCTCGCCGCCGACGGAGAACTTGAGCACCGCGCTGAGGGGTTCGTCGGTCTCCTCGAGCGCCCGTTCCAGGGCCTCGGACTGCGCGACGGTCCGGGGGAAGCCGTCCAGGATGAAGCCGTCGTCCGCGTCGGGCTCCGCCAAGCGATCCATCACCATCGAGACGACCACGTCGTCCGGCACGTACTCCCCACGGTCCATGTAGGCGCGTGCCTGGATCCCGAGCTTCGTCCCGCGCTGCACGTGGTCGCGCAGGATCTCGCCGGTCGAGATCTGTGGGATCCCGTAGCGCTCCGAGAGCAGGACTCCTTGGGTCCCCTTCCCCGCGCCCGGAGGGCCGAGCAGCACGAGCCGCATCGGGTTATCCGAGGAAGCCTTCGTAGTGGCGCATCAGCAGCTGCGACTCGATCTGCTTCATCGTCTCGAGGGCGACGCCCACGGCGATCAGGATCGAGGTGCCCCCGAACGGGAACTGCGCGAGGTCCCAGAACGCGAACACGACCGTCGGGATCAGCGCGATCACCGCGAGGAAGATCGCGCCGGGCAGCCCGATCCGGATCAGGATCCGGTTCAAGAAGTCCGCCGTGGGCGGCCCGGGGCGGATCCCGGGGATGAACCCGCCGTTCTTCCGAAGGTTGTCGGCCGTGCGCGTCGGGTCGAACTGGATCGCCGTGTAGAAGTACGAGAAGAAGATGATCAGCATCGCCAGCAGGAACATGTAGACGATGCTCCGCTGGTTCTGGAGGTGGTTCGTGACGAAGTTCTGGAACCAGGCGGCGTGATACACGCTCGCCAGGAGCGCCGGGAAGTACATCACGGACGTCGCGAAGATGATCGGGATCACACCGGCCTGGTTGACCTTGAGCGGCAGATACGTGCTCCCGCCCGACGTCATCTTCCGGCCGACCACCCGCTTGGCGTACTGGACGGGTACGCGTCGCTGGCCCTGGTCGACGTAGATCACAGCCACGATGATGCCGAGGCCGATCAGGAGGATGGCGATGAACTTGCCGGTGCCGCCCTGCTGCAGGATCGCGCCGCCCTCGGTCGGCAGCGTGGAGATCACGCTCGTGAAGATCAGGATCGACATGCCGTTGCCGACACCGCGTTGCGTGATCAGCTCGCCCAGCCACATGATGAACGCGGTGCCCGCGGTCATGATCAGCACGATGAACGCCACGTTCGCGCCGCTGAAGGTGCCCGCGGGGAACACGTCCGGGAACCCCGAGGCATCGGGATTGTGGAACAGGAACACGAGACCGGTCGACTGCAACAGCGCCAGGACGACCGTCACGTAGCGGGTCCATTGGTTGATCTTCTTCGTGCCGGTCTCCCCCTGCTCCTGCCACTGCTGCAGCTTGGGGATCACGACCGTCATCAGCTGCATGATGATCGAGCTCGTGATGTAGGGCATGATCCCGAGGGAGAAGATCGAGAGGCGGGTCAGCGCGCCGCCGGAGAAGAGGTTGATGATGTTCAGGAACCCGCCGGCGCCCTGGCGCTCGATCTCCCGCTGCAGGATCCCGATGTCGACCACCGGAACCGGCATGTAGGACCCGAGCCGGAAGGCCGCGATGATGAACAGCGTGAAGAGGATCTTCGCGCGGAGATCCGGGACCCGGAATGCGTTCAGGAACGCCTTGAGCACGGTCTGTTAAGGGTAGCTCAGCTGAGGACTTCGGCGGTCCCTCCGGCCGCCTCGATCTTCTCCTTCGCCGCCTTCGAGAAGGCGTGCGCGTGCACCGTCAGCTTCTTGCTGAGGTCGCCGCGAGCGAGGACCTTGATCTTCGCTCCCTTGTGCGCGAGCCCGTGCCGGTAGAGCGCCTCCGGCGTGACCTCGCCGTCGAAGTACCTGGCCAGCACCTCGACGTTCACCGGCGCGTACTCGATCCGGTTGGGGTTCTTGAAGCCCTTGAGCTTGGGCACGCGCCGGATCAGCGGCATCTGGCCGCCCTCGAAGCCGGCTCGGATCGTCCCGCGGGCGCCCGTGCCCTTGGTGCCTCGCCCGGCGGTCTTGCCACGGGCGCCCGCGCGCCCGCGACCCACCCGGGTCCGTGCCTTCTTCGCGCCCTCGGCGGGGCGGAGGTGATGGAGCTTCATCTACTCATCTCCCTTCCCGCCCGGGCGCTTCGCGCGTTCCCGGTCGACCTCCTCCACGCTCACGAGGTGCCGGACCTTGGCGAGCATCCCCCGGATGTCCGGCCGATCCTCCTTGATCACGCTGTCGCGGATCCGGTGCAGTCCGAGCCGGCGGACCGTGTCCTTCTGGTCCTTGGGCCGGTCGATCACGCTCCGGACCTGCGTCACTCTAAGTCTGGTCACCGTAGACCTCCGTGAGGGCGTCCGCCCGGGCGGCCTGGGCATGCGCCTCGGCGGCGGCGACCGCCTCCAGCATCGGCTTGGGGGCCACCTGATGGTCCTCGCGGTCGCGCATCAGCGCGACCTCGTGGGGCTTGCGCAGCGCTTTCAGCCCTGCCTCGGCTGCCTTCACGATGTTGATCTGATTCGAGGAGCCCATGGACTTCGACAGGATGTCCTTGATCCCGGCCGCTTCGACGAGCGCCCGGACCGGGCCCCCGGCGATGACGCCGGTTCCCGGGGCGGCGGGCTTCAACAGCACGCGCCCCGCGCCCGCCTGGCCCACGATCTCGTGCGGGATCGTGGTCCCCATCATCGGGACCTCGAACATCTTGCGCCGGGCCAGCTCGACGCCCTTGGCGATCGCGGCCGGCACCTCCTTCGCCTTGCCGTAGCCGACGCCGACGCGGCCCGCGCCGTCGCCCACGACGATCAACGCCGCGAACGAGAAGCGACGGCCGCCCTTGACGACCTTCGCCACGCGGTTGATGAAGATGACCCGCTCTTCGTACGGGCTCTTCTCCTGGTCCCTCGAGTCATAACGTCGCGACATCAGATCTGGAGTCCTCCTTCTCGCGCACCTTCGGCGACCGCAGCGACACGTCCGTGGAACCGGCGGCCGCCGCGGTCGAACACGACCCGGTCGATCCCGGCGCCCTTCGCCCGATCGGCGATCAGCTTGCCGACCTCCTTGGCGCGCCGGGTCTTGCCCCGCGCGCCATCATCGGCGCCAGCCTCGATCTCCTCGTCGGAGGCGGCGGCGAGCGTCGCGGCCGCGCGGTCGTCGATCAGCTGGGCGTAGATGTGCCGGTTGGATCGGAACACGGCCAAGCGCGGCCGCTCCGCGGTCCCGGCGACCTTCTTCCGCACGCGCGCATGGCGGCGGACGCGCGCGACCCGCCTCGCCTTCGCGTCCATCTAGACCGTCGCCCCCTTCGCCGCCTTGCCGGCCTTCTTGCGGACGTACTCGTTCTCGTACCGGATCCCCTTGCCCTTGTAGGGCTCGGGCTTCCGGATCTTCCGGATGTTGGCCGCGATCTCGCCGACCAGCTGCTTGTCGTTGCCTCGCACCACGACCTGGGTAGGCGCGGGGACCTCGAACTCGATGCCGTCGGGCTGTGTCACGAGCACGGGATGCGAGTAGCCGACCTGCAGCTCGATGTCCTTGCCCTTGAGGACGGCCCGGTAGCCGACCCCCACGATCTGCAGCCGCTTCTCGAAGCCGTTGGTGACGCCCTCGACCATGTTGGCAAGGAGCGACCTCGTCAGGCCGTGGAGGCTGCGGCTGAACCCGACGTCGTCGGGCCGCTCCACGCGGGCGAGACCCTCCTCGGCGACGATGCGCATCGTGGGATGCATCGTCTGCGCGAGCTCGCCGCGGGGGCCGCGCACGGTCACGACGTTGGCCTCGTCGACCTTGACCTCGACCCCGTCCGGGATCGTCACGGGTTGTCTTCCGATCCTGCTCATCGCCTCATGTCCTTGCCACCGCTACCACACGTACGCGAGCACTTCGCCGCCGATGCCCTCGCGGGCGGCGTCCTTGTCCGTCATCACACCGTGCGATGTCGAGATGATCGCGACGCCGAGGCCCCCCTGGACCCGCGGGAGCTCGCCACGACCGCGGTAGATCCGCCGGCCGGGCTTCGAGATGCGTCGCAGCCCGGTGATCGCTCGACGACGCCGCACCCCGTACTTCAACCTGATCCGGAAGGCCTGCCGCACACCCTCGCCCTCCCGGGAGAAGCCGATGATGTATCCCTCCTCGTCCAGGATCTTGAGCACGGACTCCGCGAGCTTCGACACGGGAGCCACCAGCTCGTCCTTGTACGCGAGGTTCGCGTTCCGGATCCGGGTGAGCAGGTCCGCGACCGGGTCGCTGAGGTTCGACGAGAACGTCGCCTTCGTCATCACCATGACGCCTTGGTCACCCCCGGCAACTCGCCCAGGTGGGCGAGCTCGCGGAAACAGATCCGGCACAGCAGGAACTTGCGGTAGACGGCCCTCGAGCGGCCGCACCGGAGGCATCGCGTGTAGCTGCGCACGCGGAACTTCGGCTGCTTCTTCGACTTGTTGATCAGTGCGGTCTTCGCCATGTCTCGATCCTCAGCTCGTCCTTCATCTCTCTTGCGCCGCGACCTGGGCGAACGGGAAGCCCAGGGCGGCGAGGAGCGCTCGTCCCTCGTCGTCGGTCGTCGCGGTGGTCACGATCGTGATGTCCATGCCCGTGACCTTCACCACCTTGTCATAGTCGATCTCCGGGAAGATCAGCTGCTCGGTCACCCCCAGCGTGTAGTTCCCGTGCCCGTCGAACGCGGTCGGGCTGAGCCCCCGGAAGTCCCTGATCCGGGGAAGCGCCAGCGAGACGAGCCGGTCGACGAACTCCCACATGTAGGGGCCGCGCAGCGTCACCTTCGCGCCGATCGCCATCCCCTCGCGCAGCTTGAAGCCTGCGATCGACGTGCGAGCCTTCGTGACGACCGCCTTCTGGCCGGTGATCGTCGCCAGGTCCTCGAGCGCGGCGTCGAGCAGGCGGCCGTCCTTCACGGCCTCGCCCACGCCCATGTTGAGCACGACCTTCTCGAGACCGGGCACCTGCATCGAGTTGGCCAGCCCCAGCTGCTCCTTCAGGGCCGGCACCAGCTCCTCCCGATACCGCGCCCGGAGCCGCGGCGTGTAGTCGTCCGTCGTGGCGGTCTTCGCGCTCATGGCAGCTCCGTCTCGCACCTGCGGCAGAACCGGACCTTCCGGTCGCCTTCGATGCGGTGGCCGATCCGGGTGGCCTCGCCGCACGACGAGCACACCACCTGGACGTTCGAGATGTCGACGAACATCTCCGCGTCGATGATCCCTCCCTGCTGCAGCTGCTGCGAGCTGCCACGGGCACGTCGCCCGGACGAGCGCTGATGCTTCTTGGCGAGCGCCACGCCGTCCACCATCACGCGCCCCTCCCGGGGCAGCACGCGGACGACCCGGCCCTCGCGGCCGCGGTCCTTGCCGGAGATCACCCGAACGGTGTCGTCCTTCTTGATGTCCACACCCGGCATCCTCTATCGCACCTCCACCATCACAAGACCTCCGGCGCGAGGGAGACGATCTTCATGTACCGCTTGTCGCGGAGCTCCCGGGCCACCGGTCCGAAGATCCGCGTGCCCCGGGGGTTCCTCGAGTCGGGCGTGAGGAGCACCACGGCGTTGTCGTCGAAGCGGATGTAGGAGCCATCCGGCCGCCGGCGCTCCTTGGCGGTGCGGACGACGACGGCCCTCACGACCTCGCCCTTCTTCACCCCGCCGCCCGGCAGGGCGTCCTTGATCGTGCCGACCACGGTGTCGCCGATGCTCGCGTAGCGACGCGCGGACCCACCGAGCACGCGGATCACCAGGAGCTCCTTGGCTCCGGTGTTGTCCGCCACGCGGCATCGGGTCTCCTGCTGGATCACTTCGCCCGCTCCACGATCTCGACCAGCCGCCAGCGCTTCGTCTTCGAGAGCGGCCGGGTCTCGACCACGCGGACGCGGTCGCCGATGTGTGCCTCGTTCGTCTCGTCGTGCGCCGCGAGCTTCTTCGAGCGACGAACCGTCTTGTCGTAGAGGGGGTGCCGGAAGGAGCGGTCGATCCGGACGACCACGGTCTTGTCCATGCCGTCGGAGACCACAATGCCGGTCCGCACCTTGCGGCGGCCGCGTTCCCGCGTCTTCTGCTCGTCGCTCACGAGTCCTCCTGCGTTCTCGGCGCAACTGCTCCGGTGTCCTTCGCAGCCGAGGGCGCCAGACCCGCGGGCGCCGCACCCGCGCCTGCGTCGATGTCTCGCTGCCGCATCACGGTGGCGATCCGCGCGATCTCGTGGCGGACCTTCTTGATCGACGACGAGTCGTCGAGCTGCCCGGTGGCCAGCTGGAACCGGAGGTTGAACAGCTCCTCCTTCGCGGATTCCGCCCGCTCCAGGAGCTGCTCGTCCGTCAGGTCGCGCAGCTCGGCCGCCTTGCTCGCCACCCTTACTCCCCCACCCTCGTGATGAACTTCGTCCGGATGGGCAGCTTGTGCTGCGCGCGACCCATCGCCTCGCGCGCGAGCGCCTCGTTGACGCCGGCGAGCTCGAACATGACCCGGCCCGGCTTCACGACGGCCACCCAGCCCTCCGGGTTGCCCTTCCCGGATCCCATCCGCGTCTCCGCGGGCTTCTTCGTGACCGGCTTGTCCGGGAAGATCGTGATCCACACCTTGCCGCCGCGGCGGATGTGCCGCGTGATCGCGACACGGGCGGCCTCGATCTGCCGGTTCGTGATCCAGCCCGGCTCCATCGCGACGATCGCGTAGTCACCCGACTGGATGTCCGTGTGGCCCTTGGCGAGCCCGCGCATCCGTCCGCGGTGCTGCTTGCGGTGCTTGACGCGCTTGGGCGCGAGCATCAGGCCTCACCACCCTCGGGCTCGGCCGGCGTCTCCGTCGTCGTGGGAACGGCCTCCGTGACCTCGGGCGCCGGTGCGGCCACCTCGGACGATGCCGCCTTCTCCTCGGCCGGGGCTTCCACCGGAGCGACCGCCTCGGCGGTCACCGTGGCCGGCTCGACCGTGGGAGCCGTCTTGGCGCGGGTGCCGCTCGGCTTCGCGTCCCGCTCGCCCCGCTCGCCGCGCTCGGCCCGGGCATGCGCGCGTGCCAGCGCCCGCTCGGTCTCCTGCTCACGGTGCGGGACCTCGTCCCCGTGGTAGACCCAGACCTTCACGCCGATGGCCCCGAACGTGGTCCTCGCCTCGGCGGTCCCGAAGTCGACCTTCGCGCGCAGCGTGTGCAACGGAACCCGGCCCTCGCGGTACCACTCCTTGCGGCCCATGTCGGTGCCGCCGAGCCTGCCGGCGGTTGCGACCCGGACACCCAGGGCTCCGGCTCGCATCGCCGTCTGGACGGCTCGACGCATCGCCCGTCGGAACGCCACCCGGCCGGCGAGCTGCTCGGCGACGCCTTGCGCCAGCAGCGCGGCATCGGTGTCCGGCCGCACCTCGCTGGATGCCTGGTTCATGTCCTCGACCTTCACGTCCACGCGCTTCTTCGTGTAGCGCTCGACGTCCTTGCGCAGGCGGTCGACCTCGGCGCCCTTGCGACCGATCACGATGCCGGGCCGCGCCGTGCGGATGTAGACCCAGATCTGGTCGCCCTTGCGCTCGATGTCGATCGAGGAGATCCCGGCTCGGGACAGGCGCGATCGGATGTGCTTGCGGATCCAGACGTCCTCGTGGAGCGCCTCGATGTAGTCGCGCCGGTTCGCGTACCAGTTCGATTTCCAGGGGTAGATGACCCCCAGCCGGAACCCGTATGGGTGGATCTTCTGTCCCACTACGCTTCGTCTCCCATCGTCTCCACCACGAGCGTGACGTGCGCCGTGCGCTTGCGGACCCGCGTGGCCCGACCGTAGGCCCTCGGACGGTATCGGCGGAGCGTCGGCCCCTCGTCCACCCAGGCCTTCGAGACCAGCAGGTTCTCCGCGATGACCCCGGGCCGCTGTTCGGCGTTGGCGACCGCGGAGTCGAGCAGCTTCTCGACGTCGCGCGACGCCCCCAGCGTGGACAACCGGAGGATCCGCCTGGCCTCCCCCACGTGCTGACCTCGGATGAGGTCCACCGTCCGCCGCATCTTGCGCGGCGACGTGCGGACGTACTTGACGGTGGCTCGAGCTTCCATCATCGAGGTCCTGTCTTCCGCTCTTCCCTCGAGTGCGTGCGGAACGTGCGCGTGGGAGCGAATTCGCCGAGCTTGTGTCCGACCATCGACTCCGAGATGAACACGGGGACGTGCTTGCGTCCGTCGTGGACCGCGATCGTGTGGCCGATCATGTCCGGGACGATCGTGGAGCGCCTCGACCAGGTCTTCACGACCTTCTTCTCGCCGCGCTCGTTCATCCCGGCGACCTTGACCATGAGGTGCTCGTCCACGAACGGCCCCTTCTTCACGGACCTCGCCATCAGCCACGCCCCTTCCCGCGACGCCGGATGATCTGCGCGTTCGACGCCTTCTTCTTCTTCCGCGTGCGGCCTTCCTTCTTGCCCCACGGCGACGTCGGATGGCGCCCACCGGAGGCCTTCCCCTCGCCGCCGCCGAGCGGGTGGTCCACCGGGTTCATCGCGACGCCTCGCACCGAGGGCCGCTTTCCTTTCCAGCGATTGCGCCCGGCCTTGCCGATCGCGATCAGCTCGTGCTCGGGGTTGCCGACCACTCCGACGGTGCCCTTGCAGATGGACGGGACCGTCCGCATCTCGCCGGAGGGAAGGCGCAGCGTGGCCAGCTTCCCCTCCTTCGCCATCAGCTGGACGCTCGTCCCCGCCGACCGCGCCATCCGTGCTCCGGCCCCGGGCTTCAGCTCGACCGCGTGCACCACGGTGCCGACCGGGATGTTCCGCAGCGGCAGGGCGTTCCCGGGGCGGATCTCCGCGCCCTCGCCGGACATCAGCTGGTCGCCCACGCGGACGCCGTCGGGCGCGAGGATGTACCGCTTCTCGCCGTCGGCGTAGTGCAGCAGGGCGATCCGCGAGCTCCGGTTCGGGTCGTACTCGATCGTGGCGACCTTGGCCGGGATCCCGTCCTTGTTGCGCTTGAAGTCGATGAGGCGGTACCGCCGCTTCGTGCCGCCGCCCTGATGCCGCGTGGTGATCCGGCCATGGACGTTGCGCCCCGCCTTCTTCCGTCCCTTCGCGAGCAGCGCCTTCTCCGGCGTGGACCGCGTGATCTCGTCGAACGTGGAG